>SLOM01000254.1 GCA_007132505.1 Candidatus Sumerlaeota bacterium | reverse complement strand
GCTCGCTCGCGCCAGTAAATGGTGCGCTGAATCTACCGGCGCCAAGCCGCGTGGGAGCGTCCTCCGGCCCTCCCACCGACGTCTTGACAACCCGGCCCGGACTGCTGTCCGTGCCCCAATATACGCGGCCAGTGACCGTATCAATCCCCGCACTATCAATCACCCGCTCGTTGCCAACAGATCCCGCAGCTGACCCGACAGCCCGCAGCACGAGTGCGCCGAGTTCAAAGGGCGCCTCATTCAGGCCACCGACAGCCAGCTTCGTGACGAGGCCACCTCCGATGAGGCTATGATTCCCGAGATAGATGTGCCCCGCCTCGCGATCCAGCACCATGCTGCGGACGAACGCACCCGAGGTGGTGCCAGGAAAGGCGGCGACACGGGAGGGAGCGTCGTCTCCCGCACCGAGAGCGACCTTGACAACCCGCGTATTACCAATCTCCTCATCCCAGTCAACGCCTGTGCCAAAGTAGGCCAATCCACGGGCCGGATCAATCGCCGCACTGTGCAGGGGGCCTTCCCCTTCCTCCAGCGCAGTGGCATCTATCGGCTGCGGCAGGTCATCCCCTTCGCCAAGGTCCACCTTCACCACAACTCCCGTCTCCGTACCCGTGCCGAAATAGGCATACCCGGCGTCCGTATCTATGACAGCGGACCTCAGGAATGGAAAGTTGACCACCGTTGGGGGAAGCGGGAGGACCGTCGGGACGGACCCCAGCCGCTCGAACCCGGAGGAACCATCACCCAGGGCAACCTTCACCACCCTGCCGGGGAAGGTGTCGGTGCCAAAGTAGGCGTACCCGTTTTCCGTGTCTATCACGGAGCTGCGGAGGTAGTCCTCATTCTCTCCCGTGGGGAAGGTCACCGCTCCGTCGCGGCTGGGAGGTTCATCCCCCTCGCCCAAGGCGACCCTCACCACGCGCCCCGGCGAGGTGTAGGTCCCGAAATACGCATAACCATTCTCCGGATCAATGACCGCAGTCCGAAGGCTGCTGTCCGCCATCAGGGTTGGCTTCTCTTCCTTGATCAGCGGGGAGTAAAGCTGCACGGACGCCACCCGGCGCGGCGGCTCATCCCCTTCACCGAGCGCCACCTTCACCACGTGCGCCGGATTCGTGTTGGTTCCGAAGTACGCATAGCCGTTTTCCGCATCAATGACCGAGCTGGTCAGCAGGTTCTCACCATCCTCGAGCCTTAGCGCCGCGACCCGCTCGGGAGGATTGCCGCCGCTGCCGAGGGCAACCTTGATGACCTGTCCGGGCGACGTGTTCGTTCCGAAATACGCGTACTCGTTTTCCGGATCAATTACGGCCGTTTCCAAGCCAACTTCATTAATGAAGACCTCCCGGTCCACACGTCTCATGCCGCCATCAGGATACTCCGTGGTACCCGGTTCAGAGAGGCCCGCGGTGTTGTCACCAACGGAGAGCGTCTCGTCGGCAAAGGAGTGCCCCGACTCGTCAGTCACCGTAAGCGTGACCGGATAAACCTCCTCCTCGAGGCCCTCTCCAGTCCACTCAGCCGTCCAGATCCCGGCCGTCCGGTCGGCGGCAGTGCCGCCCCGGTCCGCATCCGGTTCGAGGTTGATGGTGGCCGCGCCGCCCAGGTCCGCCTCCACCGAGGCCACGGGGCGCTCCGACCGGATGACGGCACTAACGATAAGCCTATCGCCATTGGTGATTGCGTCAGGCTCGACGGAGGAGATGACCCGAATGTCATCATCCCCAACTCCCTGCACGTGCGGCAGATCCTCCGCGCCAGCGAAGGAAGACACCGGCAGAACGGCCAGCGCAAGCGCACACAAGCCCACAACGCAGATGTGCAGGCATGGTCTTTCGTGACGGAAACAGCACATGGAACAAACTCCTGTGGGGGTATTGCTTTGGCATAACGCGTTAGCCAAGCCGCCATTTCGCGGATATGTCAAGGATAACCCGAAAGAGGAGCTCATCGCGGGGGAAGCGATTGCTCCTCTGTGTCCTGCCATCCCCGGGCGAACCACGGTCTCACGCCATAGAGAACAGAACGAATCGCTGACAAGTGAGGAGGGCACGATCAACGTGCGATGCGCGAGAATTGCTTTCGAATGAAGCCACCCCGCAACGCACCGCGCCTGGAACTCAGTGCAGAATCCACACGTCTGCAGTGGGTGCCGGCAGTTTCGTCGAGACATTATGGAACGCCCAGTCGTAGTCTGCCTGGTCGCGCGGCTTGCGTGCCCGGGCGCCATAGAACCGATCACGCCGCACCGTCCCGCCTGATCCGCTGAAGTACTCCGTCCGGTAGCCAATGCCGTTCGAGGTCCCTTGGGAGCCCCAGTAGCGCACGCCGATGATTTCCCCCGCAGTGTTCCTCGCCCAGTTGACGAAGACCGGGTTGTGACCGCTGCCGCCGGTGCGCCACAGCTGGATGGGGTCGCCTTTCTGGAATTCCTCAAAGTCCAGAATTTCGAGGCCGATTCCGTATTCCGGAATGGCACGTGCGGCGAGCTTCTCCGCGTCGGTCACGCCGTACCAGACGCGGCGGAAGGCTTCCACGTTGTTCGCCGTCAGGCCCGTGATCGCGTCATGTCCGTAGGCAGTGTTGTAATCCTCCCAGCCCAGAATGAAGGCCTCGAAGGCGACGCCACTGCAGTAGGTCGTGTTGCCCGGATAGACGGGACAGACAAGCCGGCCGAGGTAATACACGTCCTGCGTCACGCCGTAATCCCCGCGGCGGTTGATATCCCAATAGTAGGTGTAGGTGCCGTCGGTGGGATAGCTCTCGAATCGCTCGACGAGGGCGCGGTTCACGCTCCAGGGAACGGCCCAGAGGTTGACATGGACCGGACCGCTGGCGTCCCCGGGGAGGGTAAACGCCGCCGACAGCTCCCCCGCCTCATCGGCATGACCCGCACCCGCATTGTCGAAGACATGCTGATGGATTTTCGCGCCATCGGAGTTCCGATGAACATCCGCCAGGAAGACGAGGCGCTTTTCCTCGATCGAGTCGTCCCGTTCGAACGAAAAGCTGACGGTGACCTCCCCGCCCGGGGTGGCCTGGTAGGGCGCTTCGTGGATCACCAGTTCGACGCCGGAAGCATGAAGGGCTCCGGCCAGGAAAAGAACCGGCAGGAATCGCAGGGCTCGCATTTTCTCCTCCCCAGAGGGAATGCTGAAGCCTTGGGCCGGCACTCCCATCGGACAAGGCGAAACTGAGGCGGCGACTTCTCCGGGGCACGACGACCACGATGCCGAACGCAGACCGGGGTGCCCGGTCACGGACACCGTGGCATCGTAGCGCCGTAGCGTGAGGTTTTCAGAGATGGGATCACGCAACGCCCCAACGACGCGACGAAAGAGGCCTGGCTCTCCGCGCGGTGCCATGCTCCGGGCGGAAAGAATCATCCGCCGATTGCCCCGGTTCACGCCGAGGGAGGCCGTGCCCGATCCCGCAGTTTCACGCATCGCCTCATACCAGATCAGGGGAGACGGGCCTCCGCGCGTGCACGGCTACCTGGAGGGCGAACGGAGAGCGGGGTGTTTGTTCTGAGATTACGTGGCGTCGTGGCGCCGTAGCGTGAGGTTTTCAGAAATGGGATCACGCAACGGCGCAAAGGCGCGACGAATGAGGCCTGGCTCTCCGCGCGGTACTAGCCTCCGGGCGGAAGGAATCATCCGCCGATTGCCCCGATTCACGCCGAGGGGGGGGCGGGCCTCAGCACGTGCACGGCTACCGGGAGGGCGAACGGAGAGCGGGGTGTTTGTTCTGAGATTACGTGGCGTCGTAGCGCCGTAGCGTGAGGTCTTCAGAGATGGAATCACGCAAAGCCGCAACGGCGCGACGCAGGGTCTGGGTGTCCTCGCGGTTCCGGGCTTACCGCAGTCGTGGGGCCTTCTCCGAGGACCCCGCAAAGGGGTCCAAGATGGTAGCCGGTGGTTGAGCGAAGCGACACCACCGGTAACCTTCCCCTAATTCTCCCCGACCCCCGCAGGCGGTCGCAGCAACCCGGGCGCTTGGAGGCGGAGACCGGCAAGAATCTCACCGCTCGGCCGCATCGCCCTGCAAACCTGTTGACCAAGAGCCACTCTTCCGCTCAGGTCTTCTCGCAACTCCCAAGGGCACCCCTGCCGTGAACGCCACGCGCCAGACCTCAGCCCCCGCCCGGACTTACGCCACCCGCCACCGCACGCCGTGGCGAAAACACACCTTACTCATCCGTGATGCTGCCGGGGCGTGTGGAATATACAAAGAAGGCCGGAGATTCAGCCACCTGCTCCTTGTGGCTCACCAAGTGCTCTGTGCATGAAAAACCATCGGCGGATTCTGCAGATTGGGAAAAGTGGGTCCGCTGGGTCGGGAAAAGAGGAGCCCAACCCGGCACGGAGTGCCACATGTATATCAAGGCCAGATGCGAATGCAAGGGCCGCACCCTGAGAGGACCCTCTCTCAGTTGGTCCTGAACCATCAGGCACAGAAAGGAAACGGGGAAACTCGACAATGGAAACGCACTGGCAAGACAATGTGCTCTCTTCTGAGGACCTTGCGAACCTCCTAGGGCTAAGTGTATACGTAGCACACACCACGCAGGTGCAAGAAGTAACACCCAACGTGCTGTTGACAGGCCTTCTGCAGTTTCCTCAATACACACTTCTCGGAGGCCTTCTTGTCGAGTTCGGTGTTCTTGATGAGAAGCAGCGCCCCGGTTTACGATTGGGAATAGAAATAGCGACCCCCATCTTTCCCTCCCTTTCGTTGCACAACCTCCTCGCATCCATTGCGACCAACCCTTCAGCGTGCACACTGGATCTTCTTCCCTCTCTGGATCTTCATCAGCTTTCCCTATCAGGGAACGATTGGAGGGAACTCGAAGTGCTGGTGGCTGACCGCAAGAAAAGCCTCGGAGCGAGCCGGTCCAATGAAACGCCGCCCTTGAGCGCATCCTGGGTCTCTTTTGCGGATTTTGCCCAGGACGACCTCGACTTGATCGAGACGTTTATCTCTCAGGATGATTTGAGACTCTTCTATTATTTGCTTCGCTAGGAGCCTCTTGGACTTTGACCCCGCGTCTACATGTGCAGACGGCTATCCTGCTGTCCCTGTCTGAGGCAGTACGAGACTGGAGCATTGCGCACCGCGGCCACATCTTCCTGCTTTCGCGCCCGGCTGATGAGTGGCTGCCGGAAGCCCACCCTACGAGCTCTCGGGGTCGAAGTGGTCAACCCACTCCACATCCCCCCGACCTGCGACTGGGTCCGCGTCGGACAGGACACCGCCGCAGACATACTCCGCTTGACACCAGCGGCGCTCTACCAGAGCAGTTCCCCCGTCTGGCTCTGTGAGGCGGCTTTCGGATCGGTGACGAGAGGTTCTCGAATTCCATGAGGAATGGAGGACTGAAAGCATGGTGGGAGTGATGCTAAACCAGATTGCCATGTCCGCCCTCTTCTCTGGTTTGTGCTCGGCTAATCTCGCAGGGTGGATGGGCAATCCCCGCCCCGCCAATCTACCCTGGAAGGAACCGGCCGAGGAAGAAGTACCTTGAAATATCTGCCTATTTCTCGCATTTGGCGCGTCGTGATTGAAGCGTTCCTCCACATCCTTCTATTGGCGTTGATTGTCGAGCTTTGGATGGGAATTACGTTTCTCCCCCTGCTGTACGACATGTTCTTGAGCTCCGGAGACCTGGAGAGAGCGCAAGGTGTTGCCGATACAATTGCACTCTATCGCTGGCTCCTCCCGCTTGCCGTGGTTGTATATCTGCTGCTGCTCTCGAAATCGGTGTTTACGTTTTACAGGTGGCGGAAGTCAGAGGGAGGGCCGAACACTTCGAAGGAGTGACCCGCCTCCACTGCGACCATCCGGCAGGACTCTCCGCGACAGCCTCCCCCCGGTGCGTGGCTGGCCCTAGTTGCTCCGCACCACGATCCATCCTCTTGTCATGCCGCTGACCTGGTCTATCGTGTACATGGACTCCCACATTTCGTCCAGGTCCACCCAGACCATCGGCCAGTTCTGGTTCACCTCTAGGACAAGGACCTTGTTCTCGTCCCGTTTGAAGGCGGCGATGGGAGAGAAGTGACCGCCAAGGGTACCGGTCCCTAGCCAGTACTGACGGGAGAAATTCGAGATAAGACGCGTGCCGGGTCCCTCCATGCTTTCCAGCACTGCCTCGCGGAAGGCTTCCGGACCGTGAAGCTCATCGCCGCGCCCCGCATGGAACCGCTCCGTGGTGAGCTCCTCCGCCCGTGCGTCAATCATCTGCGTCAGTTCCTCCAGCGTGAAGCCGATGCGATAGACGACCTCCTGGGTGATAATGTGCGCGGTGTCTTCCATGAACAGATTGTCCTGGGTGAACCCGGCGTCCTCGACCATGCTGTTCTTGACGATGACGGCGGAGGCGGCGCCGCAGTGACTGCGCAGTTGGGGAACCCAGTGCCCCGACATGGCCTCGTAGTCAGCCATCAGGGCACCGGCGAGCAGCGCCTGCCCCTCTTCGGAGTCCAGCGGGATGCGCTCGATTTCCTCCGCGGGCTCGCGTTGGGAGACGCGGTCCAGTTCCTTCTCAAGCGGGAGTCCGGTGGTGGCGCATCCCGTTCCTGACGCCGCGGCGCCGGAAAACAGGACGAGGAGCAGCCTGCGCAGGTTCATTGTGTGGCTCCGGGACGTGGAATAAGGCAAAAGGGAGCTTCCGTTTGGAGGGCCTGCTTTCTGAGGGTTCTGTGGTGGTTGGGTGCAGGCAACGGTTTTCTCCCCCGGCCGGCGGGTGTATCCCCCGACTTCGTGGGATGGTGTCCGTGACCCACTTGGCAGCGGTCCACCGAACCCTGCGAGACCTGCCCGATCTCGCAGGGCCGGGTAGAGGTGAAACAACGCACCAAGACAGCGAAAACACCCGCGGATGCAGACCCAATCACAGGAAATTTCCGTTCTGCTGTTCGGCCGAATGGCGTGCTCCGGTCGGAAGAAATCATCCGCCGATTTCGCCGATTCACGCCGATAAGGGGCGGTTGCGTTTCATCCCGGGGGACCCTGACCCCGGGCAGGGGTCGCAGCCTTTGCCCACCGTTACGGAAGAAGAACTCACCGCGGAGGACCGGAGGCGCGGAGGGAACGAAAGGATCCATCACAGGCACCGTTGTGCCGTGGCGCCGTGGCGTGAGTTCCATGAGAAGGAGGAGCATGCAAAGGCGCGACGACGCAACGAAGAGGGAGCGCGGTCACGGCCTCACCGGTCATCCGCAGACGTGTCAGACACCCTCGAAATGGCGGGATGCACCCCCGGCCGGCGTTACGCGGCGGCACCGCGGGGTGGGCGGCTGGCACCAGACTGGCTCCTGCGATTGTCGTGACAATACAGCGACCATCCTGGAACGAAAGGATCGTACAACATGGCACCGAATGCACCCTCCGGACAGGGCCCCATGACCGGCAAGAAGGCCCCCGGCTTCTCCCTGTCCGACCAGCAAGGCAGGACTCACGCTCTGGGCAGCTATAAGGACAAGTGGGTTGTGTTGTATTTCTACCCGAAGGACGACACGCCGGGCTGCACGAAGGAGTCCTGTGGTTTCCGCGACCTGACGGCTGAGTTCGCGAAGGCGGGAGCTGTCGTGTTGGGGTGTTCCATCCTCGACGGCGCCTCGAAGAAGAAGTTCGCGGAGAAGCACGCCCTGAACTTCCCCCTCCTTGCCGACGAGGACAACAAGGTGGCGGAGGCCTATGGCGTCTGGCAGGAGAAGTCCATGTACGGGAAGAAGTTCATGGGCATCAACCGCGAGACCTTCGTCATCGCTCCGGACGGCACGATCGCCGCGCACTGGCCCAAGGCGAAGGGCAACGAGGAGCACCCCGCCGAGGTGTTGGCTTGGCTGAAGGAAAACGCCAAGTAACCAGCCTGCTGAGGGGCGGGCAGGGATGGGATCGTAGGCGTGGTGCCCTGTCTGGACACCACGCCGACTGAGCTGGTTTAGCGGACTGTGAAGCGGACCTTGTGGGTGTGATTACCCTCTGTTCCACGGACGACAAAGAGCGCAACGTACGTCTCACCCGATTCGAGAGGAATACTGTCCAGGTTCCGCCCATCGGGTGCGATGATCGTTGCCCCTTCGGGGCTGGCAAGGTTGACGGACCGGCCCGGGGCGAGGACCTGCTCGCCGCCGAAGTCCGTGATCGCCCATCCCGAGCCTGTCTCGATGCCCTCGTCGTCGGTTGCGTACACGTTGATTATGAGCATTTCGAAATCCCCCAACTCGGACCCCATCGTGAGGACGAATTCGGGGTTGGTGGAGACCCTTCGCTCGGTATTCCAGTAGATCCCCCACTGGTCGGCTGGCCGTTCGGGGACGCCGTCGAGCGTCACACGAATGGGGCTGGTGGCCTGCGAGGCGGGGTCCTCGGGGGGAGGTGCAGGAGCTTCCTCACGCGGGGCTTCCTCAGCCGTTTCCGCACGTATTCCATCGGTCACTTCATCAAGATCCGCGGGCAGGTGGGCACACCCGGTGGCAATGACTCCCAGACAGAGCGCCGCGATTCCCACGGCGGCACGAGCGGCTAGACGATCCATCGGACTGATCCTTTCTGTGGTGTACATTCGACGGAAGGCTCCGTCAGCGGAAATCGGGTGTCAAGGAGGTAGCTAGGAGTTGCGCCGCCGCGGAGAGGAGGTCAGGCGTGTTCGGTGAGCTGGAACCCCAAGAGCGTCTGGTCGTCCTTTATGATGGCGTCCTTCCGCCATTCATCCAGGCTCACGAAGAGGGCGGAGAGGCTCTGCGAGATGGGCAGGCTCGAGGTCAGGCGGAAATCGTGTTCGAGGTTCTCCGTGCCGTACATGTTGCCGGAGGCATCGAACTGCTCGACCACGCCGTCTGTGTAGGCCAGCCCGCGGAGACCGAGAGGGTGCAGGTCGAGGGTGGTGACGGGCCAGTCGTCGTTGTCCTCCAAAACGCCGACCGGGAGCCCCCCATTGATCTCCACCAGCCCGGCCGGTGCGAAGATGAGCCCGTGATGGCCGAAGCACACGGCTTCGAGGCGTGCTGCCGGGACATCCGAGAGCATCAGGATGCCGGTGACGAAGGGTGTCTCGCCGGGGATTCCCCCCATGCGCTTCATGTACTCGCGGTTGGCTGCGATCACAGCCTTGTGCAGATCTCCCAAGGGCAGGCCGCCAAGGATTTCGAGGAGGCATTGCACGGCAGAGGCTGCAGCGGGACCGGACCCCATCGCATCCGCGACGAGCAGCGCCGTCCGGCCATTGGCCAGCGGGCGGACCCACCAGGCGTCCCCCGACTCCTTCTTGAGCGCACGCACAAAGCCGGCGAACTCCACCCCGCCTTCCTGGCCCTCCTCCTTGCGGACCGGTACCGTGCCGGCCGTGTCACGGAAGTCCTCCATGATCGAAATCGTCTCGTGCCGTAACCAGAGTTCACCACCCCTGGCGACGGGTTCGATCTGCATGAACAGCTGCCGGCGGACGCGCGGCGAAGGACAGGAGAACTGCTCCCGGTGGACGGGAATCCGCCCGGAAAGCAGTTGGGTGTAGATCGCCTCCCAGCGCGACTTCTGAATGCCTTGGAAAGTATCGGTGATCACCTTTCCCTCGAGGGCTTCCCCCAGGCCCTCCGAGCCATTCTCCGCCGCGAAGCGATCAAAGACGGAGTTGCCCCAGCGGAACCTCAGCCCCGCGTCCACGTAGTAGACGACGTTCTTGGTCTGCTGGACGGCTTCCGGGATCCATGGCTGCGTGCTATTCATGGCGGCGTGCTGCCTCCTTGTCGGGGTGTGGCCAAGGACCCCGAAGTCCGTGACGTGTCAAGGGCGGGGGCGTTTTTCGGCTGTTCGGGGCTTGACACGGGGCGCCGCATTCGCTTTTTCTTCGCCTATGCATGGCGCAGCTCCTCTCCCTCACCGGCACGTTCCGCCCATTCTCCGCGGCGCTCCGCAGGCGGGGGGGTCGCTCTCACTCGAGATGCCGCGCCGGGCATCCTCGGCGGTGCTTGGCGGGCTGGCACGGGCCTTCCTCCACGAACGCGAGCTTTACTGCGTGGACGGGGCGAACGTCTTCGATCCCTACGCCTTTGGCCAGGCGGCGCGCATGCGCGGGCTTTCCGGCGAGCACATCCTGGACCGTGTGTTCGTGACGCGGGCGTTCACCATCCACCAGCTCCAGGCCGTCGTGGAGGAGATGCTCCCTCCGCGCGGCGGGGAGGCGGATGGACCGGTCGTGGCGATGCTCGGACTGGACCACCTTTTCCGCGAGGAGACGTTGCGCGCCGCCGAGCGCGGGCGGGTGCTGGCGGAGGTGATGAAGCGGCTGCGGGGACTTGAGCGCACCGGCACGCGGCTGCTTGTGACCTACGAGCGCCCCCCGCCCCGCGAGCGTTTCTGGAAGCCAATGCTGGAGTTTGGTGCGGTGCGGGGCACGGTCCGCGCAGGTACCGCCAAGGGCGAGTTCATCATCGAAGGACACGGCAATGGGACGGACAGTTCCTACATTCAACACCTTCCTGCAGGAGGAGATCGCCTCCTGGAGACCCTTCCGCCGGGCACTGCGGGCGGAGCAGAAGACAGCCTTCGACCGCCTGTTCACGAAGGCACGACGCCACTCGGCCGAGGCGGCGAACGCGGCCCGCCCGATTCCATTCGACGCGATGCTGATGGCGATCCTCCTTGAGCAGGAGCTTGAGCTGGAGCGGCTTCGCGGCGAGATGGAGGAGCTTCGCGCCACGGACGGGGACCGGCCGCCGTGAGCACCACCACCGGCTGGCTGTTTGATCTATACGCCCGCGGGGGCGCCATGGTGCTCTGGTTCGCCGCGGAGGACGGGGAGCGGCTGCGGCTCACGGACCCATTCGAGCCACGTGTCTTCCTTGGCGGCCCCGCGGAGGACGTGGAAGCCTGCCTGCGCGAGCTGGGGCGCCGGGGCGATGCAGCGCCGGAGGGGTGGACGGAACGGACCGATTTCTGGACCGGCAGGCCACGCCCCGCAGCGTCTATACGTGTCCTCCGGGCGGAGAACTGGACCCGTGCCCTTTCCCGTCACGCGGAACGCTTCCCCCGTGTGGCATGGTACAATGCGGACCTGCCACCCGAACAGTGCTACTGCTACGAGCGGGATGTCTATCCGCTCATGAGCTGCCGCGTGGAGCACGAGGCGGGCCGGCTGCTCTCACTGACCCCGGAGGACGACCGCTGGGCGGTGGACTACGCCACGCCGCCGCTTCGCACGGTGGAACTGGAGGGTGAAGGGTCGCTCCTTGGCGGCCGGCCGCGCCTGCGGTCGCTGACCCTTTCGCACGAGGGCCGCACGATGACATGGGACGAGCCGGAAGAGATGCTCGGTGGCCTGCAGCGCGCCCTTGGCGAACTGGACCCGGATGTCATCCTCACCAGCGGCGGCGACTCGTTCCTCTTCCCGGTGCTCTTCGCGCTGGCGGAGCGCACGAAGTTCCCCTTCTGCCCCGACCGCGACCCCCCAACCAGGCCGCGTGAGGTAAAGACGGACGGGCGGTCCTTCTTCTCCTACGGGCGGATTCTCTATCAGGCTCCGGAATACGCGCTCCTGGGGCGCTGGCACCTCGACCGGAAGAACTCCTTCATGCTCTCGCACGACGGCATGGAGGGGCTCTTCGAGGTGGCGCGGCTGGCACGTCTTCCCGTCCAACGGATCGCCCGCCGCAGCATCGGCACGGGAATCTCCTCCATTCAGCTCGGCATGGCCTGGCGCGAAGGGATACTTGTCCCCTGGAAAAAGACGGCACCGGAGGCATGGAAGAGTGCCCGCCAGCTTCTGCAGTCCGACCGGGGTGGACTTGTCTATGCGCCGGAGACAGGCGTCCACGAGAACGTGGTGGAGCTGGACTTCGTGGCCATGTACCCGAACATCATGTCGCGCTTCAACGTCTCGCCCGAGACGGTGAACTGCCCGTGCTGCCGGAATGCGCGTGTGCCGGAGATCGGCTATACAATCTGCGAGCGGCGTGCGGGCCTCGTCTCCCGGGCGCTCCGTCCGATCATTGAAAAGCGGGTGCAGTACAAGGCGCTCCGTGCGGAGGCGGCCCGTGCGGGGGATGAACGCGCCCACGCCCGCTACCACGCCCGGCAGGACGCCCTGAAGTGGATGCTCGTCTGCTGCTTCGGTTACCTCGGTTACCGCAACGCGCGCTTCGGGCGCATCGAGGCCCACGAGGCGGTCTCCGCCTGGTCGCGGGAGATCATCCTCCGGACGCGTGAAATCTGCGAGGCCCGCGGCTGGCACATGCTCCATGCCAACGTGGACTGCGTGTGGATTGTGAAGCCGGGCTTCCGGGATGAGGAGATCGCCACGCTCAGCGAGGAGATTGCCGCCGGAACGGACCTGCCCATCGCGCTGGAGGGTATATACAAATGGCTCGCGTTCCTGCCCTCGCGCCAGGTTCCGGACCGGCCCGTGCCGACGCGCTATTTCGGGGCCTTCCGGGATGGGACGATCAAGTACCGGGGCATCGAATGCCGGCGGAGCGACTACCCGGCCTATATCAAGGCGGCGCAACTGGTCCTGCTGGAGCAGGCAGCCGGGGCGGCGGATGCGGCCGGCCTGCGCGCAATGGTGCCGGACCTCCTTCGCCGGGTCGCGGAGTGGGAACGCCAGCTCCGCGAGGGCGAGGCGCCCATGGAGGAACTCGTCATCCGGCAATCGCTCTCCCGTGACCCGGGCGACTATACGGGACACGGCGCGCAGTCCCTCGCCGCGCGGCAGGCCGCCCAGGCCGGCTTGAACCTCCATGCCGGGGAGACACTCTCGTATATCCTGACGTCTGCAGGAGACCACGACCGCTCCCGGCGCGTGCGCCTCGCGCGGCTGGCGGACGCGGACACCCGTCCCGATCCCGGCGCGTATATACGCCTGCTGCGCCGCGCCGCGAACACGGTGCTCTGGCCCGCCGGAGTGACGCTGGACGAAACGGACCCGCCACCGCGCCGGAAGACCACCTGCGCCCGGAAAGAGCACTCCCCCACCACCGGCCACCGCGCCGGACAGATGGACCTGTTCGAGCAGGCAGGACCTTGAGAGTCTCCTCAGGGAACGGCTTTCACTACGGAGGAACGGCGAAACAGAGGTGGCAGCTCGTCCGGACGGGGGTGTTTCAGGCCGTACGAAGCCCAAACTGCCAGTCTCCCGCCGCCCTCTCCGTCAGCCCGGTGAGGGCCCCTATCCCCTCGGGCCGCCCGCAGGCGGCGCGCCGAAAAACTCCTGCTCCCCTGCCACCGGCCCTTCCACTTGCCGTCTGACGGAGTCCAGATTCATGAAGATCAGCATGAAGAGCGGCCAGAAGAGCGTCACCAACACGCCGATCACGGCACCAATGGCCTCAAACACATCCTGCGGCCTGCCCCATGAGCCGAACAGGATGTTAATCGAAAGCGTCAACAGGATGCCCGAGCACGCCCACACGGCCACCCTCCGCGTCCATGACGCCATGGTGAACAACCCGGCTCCCGCCACGATCAGCATGACCGAAAAGGCAAGGTACAGCACCGGCACCACATAATCCACCAAGCCCGTCTCCATGGCCATGGTGACTCCCCCGAACTGCATGGTAAGCATCCCGACAAGGCCAAGCCCTCCGCAGCAAAGCGCTCCCGATGACCCAACGATGATGCTCAGCACACCCACCACCACGAAGCCGGCGGGCGGCGGCCTTCTGCCGTGCTGTCCCTGCGCGGGAGCACGGTCCGGCGGAGGATCCGAAGGTGTATCGGACATTGGCTCTGGTCCCTGCCCGGATCGAAGTATCGGAACACAAGCTGGAGCGTGACGAAGCCCGGTGCAAGCAGGAACAAACTGCGATTATTGGCTTGGAAAGGATGGTACCCCGTCTAGGACTCGAACCTAGAACCAACGGATTAAGAGTCCGC
>SLOM01000222.1 GCA_007132505.1 Candidatus Sumerlaeota bacterium | reverse complement strand
CTGACACGTCGGCGGATGACCGGTGAGGCCGTGACCGCGCTCCCTCTTCGTTGCGTCGTAGCGCCGTTGCGTGCTCCTCCTTCTCATGGAACTCACGCCACGCCGCCACGGCACAACGGTGTCTGTGATGGAACCTTTCGTTCCCTCCGCGCCTCCGGTCCTCCGCGGTGAGTTCTTCTTCCGCAACGGTGGGCAAAGGCTGCGACCCCTGCCCGGGGTCGGGGTCCCCCGGGATGAAACGCAACCGCCCCTTATCGGCGCGAATCGGCGAAATCGGCGGATGATTTCTTCCGACCGGAGCACGCCATCCGGCCGAACAGCAGAGCGGAAATCTCCTGCGATTGGGTCTGCATCCGCGGGTGTTTTCGCTGTTTTGGTGCGTTGTTTCGCCTCTACCCCGTCCTGCGGGATCGGGCAGGTCTCGCAGGGTTCGGTGGACCGCTGCCAAGTGGGTCACGGACACCATCCCACGAAGTCGGGGGATACACCCGCGGCCCGTTGGGGACAATCCTTTCCCCTCGACACCAAGCCCCTCGGGCGGATACCCAATCTCCCCGCCCGGCAAGGGCGAAAACATGGCAAAGGGTGCTACAGAATGGCAACCAGAGGCGACCTTTACGAGCGCGAGATACACCGGTACCGGGAAACGCTGGAGCTGGACGTGGACATGGCGCAGGAGCGCTACGGCATGACCCTTATCCACTCCCTCCCCCCCATCGAGCGGGTCCTCGCCCTAAAGGAAATGGGCAACGACATCACAAACCCCGCCGACTACTACAATCTCGGACATCACTACGCCTCGGAGCAGAACTGGGACGAGGCCATCAAGTATTTCCGCCGCGCCATCGAGCTGGAGCCCGCCATGGCGGAGGCCATCTACAATCTGGCTGTCTGTTACGAATCCGCCTCATTGCTCCCCCAGGCAAAGTCCACATGGCAGGCCTACCACGACGCCATTGACTCGCCCGAGGAACGCAAAGATGTGAAGGAACACATCAAGGAGCTCGGCATCTAGCCGGCTGGCCCGGGAGCGAACTCCTCCACCGGCAGGCCAAGCATCGCGTCGAGACATCGCCCGGCTGCCCGTCCATCGCCATAAGGGAAGCGCGGAACGGCCATGCGGCGGTGGAACGGCTCGTCCGTGAGGAGGCGGTGCGCGCCCTCATAAAGCCGCTCCTCGTCCTGACCCACAAGCACCACACCTCCTGCTTCGACGGCTTCCGGCCGCTCGGTCGTCTCACGCGTGACGAGAACCGGTTTCCCAAGGGCCGGCGCCTCCTCCTGCACCCCGCCACTATCCGTAATGATGAGGTGACTTCGCTTCATCAGGCGGATGAAGTCCGCGTAGCCCGCCGGGGGCGTCAGTCGCGCATTTTCCAGCCCGCCGAGCGCTTCCCGCACCGGCCCCTCCACGTTCGGGTTCAGGTGAACGGGATAAACCAGCAGGGCCTCCGGATGGGCCTCCGCAATTCGGCGGAGAGCGCGGCAGACTTGGGCCAGGGGCTCGCCGAAGCTCTCCCGCCGATGGCCCGTCACGAGGACCAGTCGGCGGTCCGGGTCCCTCTCCAGCAGCGCCATGGTCTCCCCGAGTGCTCCTGCGGGGGGTTGGTGTTCCCGGGCCAGCTCCAGCCCGAGGAAGAGGGCATCAATGCCCGTGTTGCCGGTCACGTGGATGCGGCCGCCAAGCCGTTGGACGGATTCGGCCAGAAGTGCCTCCTTCGCCTTCATGGTGGGAGCCAGGTGCCATGTGGCGAGCTGGGCCGCCAGCCGGCGGTTCATCTCCTCGGGGAAGGGGGAATACCGGGAGTCCGTGCGGAGCCCGGCCTCCACGTGGGCCACCGGGATACGATGGTAGAAGGCAGCCAGAGCCGCACAGAGCACCGTGGTCGTATCGCCCTGCACCACGACGGCGTCCGGCCGCACACGGCCAAAGAGGTCCGAGAGGGCCTCCACGGCCCGGCCTGTCAGCCCTCCGAGGGATTGCCCCTCCGTCATGAGGGCCAGATCGTGGGCCGGTTGCAGGGAGAACAGCTCGAGGACGGGGCGGAGCAGCTCCCGGTGCTGTCCGGTGCAGACCAGCAGGGGCTCGACCCCGCTGCGGCGGCCTGCCTCCCGGATGACAGGTGCCAGCTTGACCGCCTCGGGGCGGGTTCCAAAGGTAAACGCGAGTCTCATCGTTGGCTTGCCCTGCCCACTGTCCCATCCTTTAGCTGATGCGCTTGCCCGGCAGCGCGGCGGCCAGGTGGCCATGGCTCGCCTCAGGGAGCCGGGGGAACAAGCGGGAACTGACCATCGCGTTGGAGGAACGATGTCCAAGCAAACGCCGCTCGCCGCCGTTACGGGAGCAGGAGGCTTCATCGGGAGCCACCTGGTCGAGGAGCTTCTTGAGGCGGGATGGCGCGTCCGCGCTCTGGTGCACTACAATGCCCTCGGGCGTGAGGGCCATCTGGCCCGCGTGTGGCCGGTGCTTGACGCGGAGAAAGCCCGACGGCTGGAGACCGTCCACGGCGACATCCGCGACGCGCGCTGCGTCCGCACCTTCGTGCGCGGCGCCGATGCCGTCTTCCATCTGGCCGCCCTCATCGGCATTCCCTACAGCTACACCGCCCCGCAGTCCTACCTGGATACGAACGTGCAGGGGACCCTCAACGTCCTCGAGGCCTGCCGCGACGAGAAGATCCCGCGCCTTCTGCACACCAGCACCAGCGAGGTGTACGGCAACGCGCTCACCACGCCGATGGACGAGTCCCACCCGCTCCAAGGGCAATCCCCCTACTCGGCCACCAAGATCGCAGCGGACAAGCTGGTGGAGTCCTACGCCTGCTCCTTCGACCTGCCGGCCCTGACCGTGCGCCCGTTCAACACCTATGGACCAAGGCAGTCGCTGCGCGCGGTTATCCCCACGATTGTGGCTCAAGCTCTGGCGCCACGCTGCCCGGCCGTGCGGCTCGGGGCGCTGGAGCCGGTACGGGACTTCACCTTCGTGCGCGACACGACGCGGGCCTTCGTCATGCTCGCCGAGGCCAAACTCGACGGCCTGCGCGGAAAGGTCTTCAATCTCGGCACGGGTCAGGGCATCAGCATCGGCAGCCTCGCACAGCTGATCCTCGACCAGCTCGAGGTCAAGAAGCCCGTTGAGCTGGAGGACGAGCGGCGCCGGCCGGGCGCGAGCGAAGTACGCCTCCTCATTGGCGACAACCGCCGAATCCGCAACGCGGTGGGGTGGAAACCGCAGGTGACGCTGGAACAGGGCGTCGTCCGCACCGCGGACTGGATCGCCGGGCAACTGGAGCGGCTCAAGCCGGAGGTCTATACGAAATGAGCATGCCGCGCGCCGTCGTGCTCGCAGGCGGGAAGGGCCGCCGGCTGGCCCCCTACACCACGATCCTACCGAAGCCGCTTCTCCCCGTGGGCGACCAGCCGATTCTGCTCCATGTGCTTGAACTCCTTCGCGGTGCGGGATTCGACCGCATCACGATCTCCGTCGGGCACCTTGCCGAACTGATCATGCTCTTCTTTGGCCGTGGCCACAAGTTCGGCGTGGAGATAGACTACGCCATCGAGGACGAACCGCTCGGCACCATCGGACCGCTGGCATTCATCGAGGGACTGGGCGAGGACTTCCTCGTGATGAACGGCGACGTGCTGACGGACCTCGACCCCGCCGCGCTCTACCGCCAGCACAAGGACTCGGGCGCCATCCTCACCGTGGCAACCTACGCGCGCGAAGTGGCGATAGATTTCGG
>SLOM01000236.1 GCA_007132505.1 Candidatus Sumerlaeota bacterium | reverse complement strand
TTGTCGGACGCGGGGAGCGGGAACTCACGGGCGTCGCTGACGCTGCCGGCTCCTGGGTCCATTGCCTCCACGAGCGAGTGGGAAATCGAAGCAACAAACGGTGCAGGGCAGACGGCGCTGGTGAGGACGGGGGTGTTCTTTTATCCTCTTCCGCCAGTTGTTGGACAATGGTTTGGAGGCGTGCTGGATTGGGACACCCGGCGAGCCACCCAGCTCCGGCGTGTTGCTCAAGTGGATGTCACGTTGTGGGAATTGGCGGCTGGGCCCGTCACAACGTCCGCGGGCTACGCAAGTTCGGTTTCCCTGAGTTACGACTCGAACTCAGGGACCTTTGCCGGGACGGCTGGGCTTTCCGGTTCGTTTGACAAGGAGATGGACGTGACGGGGGTGGAGGTTCTTGGAGCGGGCGGAGTTGGAGGCAGCGGCACGCTGCGTTCAACTCTCCGCGGTTTCGACGAGCCCACGCTTTCGGGGTCGCTCTCTCTGGCTGCTGACGGCAAAGCGGGTGTGGGAGCGCCCCTGTCCATCGCAGTGGATGTGCTTTTCCCGCCGGCGGCTCCGATCATGGCCAATCTGCGCGCGACACCGGTTGTGCGGGACGTGGTCAACCTCATCAGGTTGCGGGCGTTTCTGCTGGCCGGACTGGGCCTCGACGGGACGTGGGCTCCGGGAGGCGCGGAGTGTTGGCTCGGGGCGAGTTCCTACGATATTTCCGGAACGCTGGGGGTCGAGGCGCAGGGGGCTTTGGAAGTCTGGGGCGCGAAAGCCGGCCTCTATGCAGGGGGAACCGGGACCCCGACCGTCCAGTTCTGCCCGGAGATTCAATTTCAGGATGTTACCATTCGAGGATACGTGGGCGCTTTCGCCAGTTACTTCTTCTTCTCGCTCAAGGAGGAGGTGGGATGGCAAACGACACTTGGAGGCCAGGGAAAGGCTGGCGAAATCCTTTTCTTCCCCCAGGAAGACGGAGGCGGTGAATGGCGCCCGCTGGGGGACCGGCTCCTCGCACACGGCGACATGAACCGCCCCTCGGTGACCAAGAGCGCCCGGCATTTTTCGCTCGGTGCCTTGAAAGGCAGCGATGGTGCGGTTGAGGAGATTCTGCTCGAGAACGTCACCACTCTGGCAACACCGGTCCTGCTGACGGACGAGTCCGGTGCGTGGATTCACTTTGTCTATCACGATCCGGAGAAACCGTGGCACGCGGCGACGGATATCGGACAGCTCGAGCGTGCCAACGGCTCATGGCCGCTGACGCGAGTGACGGACAACCTCCAGGCGGAGTTCAATCCGGCAACCGCCGATCTCGGGCAGGGAGAGACCCTGACAGCCTGGACGCGAGCCGCAGGGGACTTGTCGGACGCGCAGGGCCCGGAGGATGTCCTCCCCGAACTGGAAATCATGGTGGCGGAGCTTGACCGTCAGACGGGCAGCTGGAGTTCTCCGCAACAACTTACGAGCACTACCGTGGTGGACCGGAACCCGCAGCCGGTTGTTTTCGGGGAACGCAAAGGGGTCGTCTGGGTTCAGAACGAGGGGCCCGACGCCCCTGGCAATGCAACCAATGGCGACCGCCTGATGTTCGCCGAACGTGTTGGCGGCACGTGGCAGACAACGGATGTGCTGTGGGAGGCGAGGAAGGGCGTTCTTGAGTTCTCCGCGGCTGGAGACGGCAACGGCGAGGCGCACATCCTCTTCATCGTGGACGAGGATGGGGACCCAGAGACGGTGGAGGATCGGGAGCTGTACCTGGTCTCCACCCTCAACGGGGATTGGCAGGACGCGGTGCGGCTGACGGATAACGATGCCGAGGACGCCCTCCCGCTGCTCCTGACGCCGGAAGATGCTGCCATGGCGGTCTGGAAGTCGAGCGATACGCTCTATTACTCGCCATTGGCATCATGGGACCCCAAGGAAGTTTATTCCGAATACACTCCGGCCAATGAGGCGCCGTCACTCACCGGCCTCACCATGCCGGGAGGAGCGGCCATCGCCTATACTGTTCAGGGCGAGAGCGGAATAGACATCGTGGTGGCGTTTTACGACGCGGTGCTGGACCAGTGGTCGCTCCCGCGCCAACTCACCAACGACGAGCATGCCGAGACTTCGATTTCCATGGCGATGGATGGAGACGATCTGCTCCTGACATACGTCAAGACAGAGACGTTGCGCCAGGATATGGAGGTGGAGATCGAGGGAGTCGTCCATACAATCCCCAACGTACCGCAACCAGGCCGGTCCGACCTGGCATTGCTCAGGCACACCTTGGGGAACGATCTGGCCATTACGCCGGCATCCCTCGCGGTCAGTCCGCAGAACCCCGTACCCGGCAACACCGCCACGCTTTCCGCCCGAGTTGAGAATCGTGGCGACCTTCCTGTGACGGACGTGGAGCTTGCCTTCTACTACCTTGAACCGATGAAGAGTAGCGAACTCATCGGGTCCGCGACCATTCCCGGGACTCTCATCGCTGGAGCGGCTAAGTACGTTGAGATGGAGTGGGATGTTCCACTTGGTACCGGCCCGGCCGAAGTTTTCGCTGTAGTTGACCCCGATTTGCTGGTCGAGGATCGCGACCGGTCAAATAACGTGGATTGGACATGGGCGATTCTGCCTGACCTAGCAGTGGCCACGGGAAGAAGTGATACCCTTTCCTCCACGAACATCCTGATCCGGTCCACGATAGAAAACATCGGTCCGATAGCCGCGGGAGCCTTCGATGTCTCCTTCAGGCTCGAGGACCCGGACGGTGAGGAGATAGGCCGCACCACCATCCAAGAGCTAAAGGGAGGCGCAACACACGACGCCTCCGTCATTTGGGACATCGCCGGGCGCGATTTCGACGGAAGGTTCGCGACTGTTCATGCCGTCGCCGACCCGGACGGTGCTGTTCATGAATGGGACGAATCGAACAACAGTCTAGCCGTTTCCGTGGATATAGAAATCGGTGCCGAAGAGCCCCCGCCGGACATACCACCCGACGCCCGCGCAATCGGAGACTTGAATAACGACGGGTGCGTGAGCTTCCAGGACTTCGTCTTCCTCCTGGAGCACTGGGGAGTCGAATTCGACGGCGTCCCTATCGGGTTCCCCGACTTCGTCGCTATGCTTGAACACTGGGGTCAGGGGTGCTGAGGTAGCTGCGCGAGACACGAAAGACGAGGAGAGAAGGTCGCCTTCCAACAAGTGGAACCAGACGGTGGGTGAGCGAGTCTACGCCGCCGTGGGTTCAGGCGGTGCGGCGGGTGTCGAGTGCCTTGGCGATTTGGCGGCCCCAGCCGCAGTTGTTGAACTCGGCCTTTGCGAGGCGGAGGAGTTCGGGGTGGAGGTTTTGGGATATCTGGGCTTCCTCGAGGTTGTCGCGTTCCATGCGGAAGACGATCTGTTGGCGGACCTGTTCGGCGAGTTCCTCGCGCAGGATGAACGCCCACCGGCAGCCGGGGGTCTCGTGGGTGATCTCGCCATCGCCGTTTTTGTAGAGCCGGGCGAGGCGGACGCAGGCGGAGCTGGCCATGTGGGCTTTTTCCTGTGCGGTGAAGCGGACCTTTTTCATCCTGGTGTCTCCCTGAGGGGTGGGTTACTTCGTGTTGATTTCGATAGTCTCGGCGACGACGTAGTTGCCGCCCGCGCCGCGTTCCCAGACGGTGGCCTTGGCAGGGAGCTCGTCCTTGTCGGGGTCGAGCGCGGCGAGGTGGCTGTGCACCATGAAGTTTGCCTCGTCGATGTTGTCCGCCTGCCCGAGGGGGCGGTAGGCGCCGTCTGCGTACTCGAGGGTGATGATCAT
>SLOM01000272.1 GCA_007132505.1 Candidatus Sumerlaeota bacterium | reverse complement strand
TTTTGGTGCGTTGTTTCGCCTCTACCCGGCCCTGCGGGATCGGGCAGGTCTCGCAGGGTTCGGTGGACCGCTGCCAAGTGGGTCACGGACACCATCCCACGAAGTCGGGG
The DNA here is from genome assembly GCA_007132505.1 of Candidatus Sumerlaeota bacterium. Classification (GTDB taxonomy): domain Bacteria; phylum Sumerlaeota; class Sumerlaeia; order SLMS01; family SLMS01; genus SLMS01. The sequence goes on along the minus strand of SLOM01000272.1, from coordinate 3,678 downwards.
GATACACCCGACCCCCGCCCCAACCGGGAAACACGCTTGCCTCCGTCCCGGCGGGAGCGCTTCGCTCACCCCCGCCTGTCCTGATCTCAGCATCCACGGAGAACGCCTCACCCCATGAAGACGATCGTTACCGGCTGTGCCGGATTCGTCGGCTCCACCCTCTCTGAAGCCCTTCTCGCCCGCGGGGACGAAGTACACGGAATTGACTGTTTCACCGACTACTATGCCCGCGCGATCAAGGAGCGCAATCTGCGCCACCTGCGCCAGCAGAAGGCCTTCCGCCTGAGCGAAATAAACCTCATGGAGGTCAACTGGGACGACATTCTCTCCGGCGTTGACGTGGTCTATCACCAGGCCGCCCAGGCCGGTGTCCGCAGCAGTTGGGGCAAAGATTTCTGGATGTACACGGACTGGAATATCCTCGCCACGCAGCAACTGCTCGAGGCCATCCGCCGCCTCCCGGAAGAGAAGCGCCCCCGCCTTGTTTATGCGTCCACCTCCTCGGTCTACGGCGAGCGCGATGTCTTCCCCTTCCGCGAGACCGACCGCTGCGAGCCCGTCAGCCCCTACGGCGTCAGCAAGCTGGCGGGGGAGAACCTCTGCATGCTCTACAGCCACAACTTTGGGCTGGAGACGGTCTCGCTCCGCTACTTCACCGTCTATGGCCCCCGGCAGCGCCCCGACATGGCCTTCCACAAGTTCATCCGTGCCGTCTTCAAGGGCGAACCCATCCCCCTTTTCGGGGACGGCGAGCAGACCCGCGACTTCACCTTCGTGGAAGACATCGTGGCCGCCAACCTCGCCGCCGCGGAGCACGGCACCCAGGGCCGCATCTACAACATCGGCGGCGGGAGCCGCGTCACCGTCAATCATACGCTGGAGGTGCTCCGCAAGGTCATGGACATGGAGGTCAAGGTAGACCGCCAGCCCCGCCAGTACGGCGACATGTCCCACACGGCCGCCGACACCGAGCGTGCCCGCACCGAACTCAAGTGGAACCCCCGCGTCGGCCTCGAGGAAGGCTTGCGTGCGGAGAAGCAGTACGTGAAGAATTTGATGCAGGAGGGGCTCTGAGGTGCCGCCCCGGCCCCGGACACCCTCCTGATCCCCGCCACGGGACGGCCTCACTCATGATGCGTTTCGCCCTTCTCTCAACCCTCCTCCTGGTGCTGGTCCTCGCGGCCGGATGCGGCGCGCGGGGCACTTCACCCGCACCCGTAACCACCACGGACCCGATCCAGTTCGAAGGCATCCCTGAGTTCAACCGCATGGTGCTCGAGGAAATTGCCATCTATCCCACCGACGGCACCCACGGCTACTGGTGGCCAAGGGGCGAGGAGCTGGCCGAGACGCTCGGCGAGGGAGCCCGCTTTACCGGCGTCACGCGCGACATCTACCTGGGCGGCCAACGCATCATGTTTGGTGAGCCGCAGGGCCGCACCTATTGCTGCGGCGTCACCCTTGAAGCCTTCCACGCCGCCTGGGAGCGATGGCTCGACAAGTACGGCGAACCCGAGGACAATCCGCTCACCCCGGAGACATGGCGCCAGTTCCAGCGCTACTGGTTCGTCTTGGAGACCAACGGGCCGGGCCCATCGCTTGCCCTGGAGGAGTTCGGCCTCGGCCGCACCATCGAGCCGGAGGAAGCCCTTCCGGGCGACTTCGTGCAGATATGGCGCCGCCAGGGCAGCGGCCACAGCGTCATCTTCCTCTCTTGGGTCCGCGACGAGGACGGGGAGATCGCCGGCTTCCGCTACTGGTCCAGCCAGCCCGGGACCGACGGCATCGCCCCCGCCATTGAGTACTTCGCCCCCGAAGGCGCCGAACACGGCATGGCTTGGGAGCACACCCACTGGGGCCGCGCCGAACCGCCAAAGGCAACCGGCGGCTGAGGCCGCCACGGCACTGCCGGCCGGTCACGTATAGCCAGCACCCGGAATCCTGCTGTCATTGGGTGGCACTGTCTATACCCTGTTTCAGACGGCGGCGGGAGTCTCTTCGCGCTCGCGGGAGCCGGAGATCTTCCGTCTCAGGCCGCGCAGCCGGTTTGCCCAGCGCACCACACGTGAGCCCTTCATCGTGTCCAGCTCATGCTGGAGCTGGCGGATTCGCAGGTCCTTCATCAGCCGCTGGTGTGCGATGTGCCGGAGCTGGCCCACGTAGTTGATTTCCTTGGCCAGGTGGTGGAACTTCGTCCACATGTTCCAGAACTCCTCGCGGGTGACCTTCTCCCCCATGAAGGGGAAGCGGTCCCAGTCGAAGGTTTCGTAACTGGTGGCCAGGCGCGACCAGTCGAAATCCGTCTCGTTCACGAGGCCCTTCATCTTCGCGATATTCCACACTGCCGTGCCGGGGAGAGGCTGGAGCGGGCCGACAGAGCACCGCTCGATCACGTCGCGGTTGTGCTCGCAGAATTGGTAGCTCTCCTCCATGTTCTCGAGTGTCTCCGGCGGCGAGCCGATGATGAAGTTCGCCCCGATCGAGAGATCGTTCTTTGCCAGCATGTCCACCGCGCGTTGGTTCACTTCGGGGGTGACGCGGGTTTTGGTGAGGAACTTGAGGATTGGTTCGGAGTTGGACTCGAACCCGAAGTCTATATACTGAAAGTTGAGCTCGGCGAACTCGTCCGCCATCTGCTGCGTGATCAGGTCCACGCGGGCATAGGCCCGGAAGCGAACGCCCTTGTGGATGCCGCGCTCGCGGAAGATCTTGACCACCTCGCGCCACCGGCCGATGTGGCCGACGAACAGGTCGTCGAAAAAGTAGAGGATCTCCGGGTTGTATCGCTCCCGCAGCCACTCGATTTCCCGCGCCACGTACTCCGGGCTGAAGAAGCGGAAGCGCTTCCAGTGCAGTGAGCTGGAGCAGAAGGAGCACTTGTAGGGACAGCCCCGGCTCGAAACCAGGTGGACAGTCTCCCAGCTCGGCACCTTCCAGCCCTCGTCTATCAGGTCCCTGTCCGGGTAGGGCAGCGTGTCCATCTCCCGGATGAGGTCCTGCGGCGGGGTCATCGCCACGCGCCCGTTCTCCTGGTAGGCCACGCCCTTGAGTTTGCGGAAATCTTCCGGGCCGGGGCGGCGCACCTCATTGTAAAGGTTCAGGATGTCCACCAGCGTCTGCTCGCCTTCGCCGACCACGCCGAGGTCGTACACTTCCGGCAGTGTATGCGGCAGGCTGGTGATGTGCATCCCGCCGCCGATGACCGGGGCGCCGAGTGCCTCCTTCGCCTGCCGGGCGAGGTCCGTCGCGTGGTGGAAGTTCTCCGTCGTGGAGGAGACAGCGACCACGTCCGGCTTCGCAGCGATCAACTCCTCCACCGTGTGGTGGAAGCTCGTCTCCACGAACCAGCACTTCTGCTTCGCGTAGGAGGAAAGGTACCCGATGCCCAGCGGCGGAAGGCTGACCTGGTAGGGACTCTCGGGGTCGTAGGCGGTAATGAATGCAACGTGCATTCGGCGTTGGTCTCCGTGGGGGTGGAGCTGATTCAGCCAGCGGGGGCGCTCTGAAGACGGCAGCGCAACGATCACACCAAGGTTGCCGGGATTTATCGCGCCGTCCGGGCACCCCGGGAAGGCTGGCTCCGGCGCGGCAGGCCTGTCAACACGCGCCTGTCGAGGACCTTCCCCAAAATAGGGCCCTGAATCGCGCAACCCCTTTGGTTTGAGTGATCTTTCTGCC
>SLOM01000105.1 GCA_007132505.1 Candidatus Sumerlaeota bacterium | reverse complement strand
CTCACCACCGACATCGCCCCCGGCTACGACCACATCACCTCCGGCATCGGCGCCGCCATGATCGGCTGGTACGGCACGGCGATGCTTTGCTACGTCACGCCGAAGGAACACCTCGGCCTGCCGAACCGCGACGACGTGAAGGAGGGCGTGATCACCTACAAGATCGCCGCGCACGCCGCCGATCTCGCCAAGGGACACCCCGGTGCCCAGCATCGCGACGACCAGCTCTCCCGCGCCCGCTTCGAGTTCCGCTGGGAGGACCAGTTCAATCTCTCCCTCGATCCCGAAACCGCACGGGAGTACCACGACGAGACGCTCCCCTCCGAGGGCGCCAAGGTGGCACATTTCTGCTCCATGTGCGGCCCGAAGTTCTGCTCCATGGAAATCACCCAGCAAATCCGTGACTACGCCGCGGAGAAGGGCCTCACCAGCGAGGCGGCCATCGAGGCGGGCATGGAGGAGAAGTCCCGTGAATTCGAAGAGACCGGAGGGCAGCTCTACCGGAAAACCTGACCCTGCCGTCCCGGCTGCACACAATGGCGCGGAACCTGCACCGCAGACGCTGTGAGGGCTCCGCGCCCCTTCTTTTATCCGAAAGCGAGACGGCCATGACGACTCCATCAGCCGGAATACACCACGTTACCGCCATCGCGGGGAATGCCGCCGCCAACCGCCAATTCTACACGGAACTGCTCGGCCTGCGCTTTGTGAAGCGCACGGTCAACTTTGACGATCCGGGGACCTGGCACCTTTACTACGGCGACGAGAACGGCCGGCCGGGCACTCTCATGACCTTCTTCCCCTGGGGCGATGGTGCCACCGGCAGGCGCGGCACGCGCGGAATCACCGAGGTCGCCTTCGCCGTCCCGCAGGAGGCGCTCGGTTTCTGGAGTGCACGCCTTGCGAAGCACGGGGTGAAGACGCAGGAGGCCGCGGGCGGTGGGATGATCCGCTTCGATGATCCGGACGGCATCCGCCTGGCCCTCGCGGCGGTCGCAGCACCGGACAGCCAAGGATGGGAAGGGGGCCCCGTCCCTCCGGACCACGCGATCCGCGCATTCCATTCCGTGACCTTTTCCGTCCGCGAACCGGACCGCACGGGCGCACTGCTGCAGGAGGTCTTTGGCTATACACCCAGCGAATCCGACTCGTCCCTGTTCCTCCCCTCGGGCAACCCCGCCGGCGGAGCGGTGCGGCTCGCTCAGGACTCCGGTACACGCTCCTCATGGGGTGCCGGAACGGTGCACCACGTGGCGTTGCGCTGCTCGGGAGCGGAGGAACAGGAGCGTGTCCGCGAAGCCATCGAGTCGCGTGGCCTCCGTGTCACACCCATCGTGGACCGGCGGTACTTCAAGTCCATCTACTTCACCGAACCGGGCGGGATACTGCTCGAAGTGGCCACCGATCCTCCCGGCATGGCCATTGACGAGCCGGTGGACGCGCTCGGCGAGCGTCTGATGCTCCCCACTTGGCTCGAACCCCAACGAGCCGCCATCGAAGGAAACCTGCCGCCCCTCTGACGCACCCGAGCGTTGCTTTGGAAAGCCCTTGCTTCATTGGGATGCTGGGTGGTTCCCTCCCCGGGCCGTTGAAGGACAGTTGGGCCGCGCCCACTTGTAGCGCTGGCGCCAGTGCCCGAACCCCTCAAAATCCGACGGGAGTTTCCTTTCCGATGCACAAACTCGTTCTGCTTCGCCATGGGCAAAGCACCTGGAACCTCGAGAATCGTTTCACCGGCTGGACCGATGTGGATCTCAGTGAGCAGGGGCGCAAGGAAGCCGCCGAAGCGGGCCGCCTCCTGCGCGAGGAAGGCTTCGAGTTCGACCTCGTGTTCACCTCCGTGCTCAAGCGCGCCATCCGCACCATGTGGATCACCATGGACGAGCTGGATCAGATGTGGGTCCCCGTCATCCGGCATTGGCGGCTCAACGAGCGCCACTATGGGGGGCTCCAGGGACTCGACAAGGCGGAAACCGCCGCCAAGCACGGCGACGAGCAGGTGAAAATCTGGCGGCGCTCCTACGACATCCCGCCACCCGCGCTCGAGCCCGAGGATGAACGTCATCCCGGCCGCGACCGCCGCTACAGCTCCCTCTCTCCAAAGGAGCTTCCCCTGACCGAGAGCCTCAAGGACACCATTGCGCGCTTCGTCCCCTACTGGGAGAAGACCATCGCTCCTGAGGTCAAGGCTGGCTGGCGTACCATCATCGTCGCGCACGGCAACAGCCTGCGCGCCCTCGTCAAGTACCTCGACAACATCTCCGACGAGGAGATCGTCAGCCTTAACATCCCGACGGGGATACCGCTGGTCTATGAACTGGACTCCGAACTGAAGCCCATCAAGAACTACTACCTTGGCGATCCCGAAGCAGCGAAGAAGGCAGCGGAGGCCGTCGCCAACCAGGCGAAAGCACAGGGCTGAGACAATGAAACGCCCGGTTTCCTACCGCGACGCCGGGGTTGATATAGACGCCGGGGAAGCCTTCGTACAGGAGATCAAGCGGATCAATCCGGCCATCGGCGGATTTGGAGGCCTGATCCCGCTCCCCGAGGGCATGAAGAAACCACACCTTGTCCTCTCGACGGACGGTGTGGGTACGAAGCTCCTCGTCGCACAGGAACTGGGCGTCTACGACACCATCGGCGTTGATCTGGTGGCCATGGTGGTGAACGACATCCTGGCCTCCGGTGCGCGCCCGATTGCCTTCCTCGATTACTACGCCGTGGAAAAGCTCTCTCCGGACGATGCCTCGGAAATCATCCGGGGAATCGCAACCGGCTGCAAGCAGGCCGGGTGCGAACTCACCGGGGGAGAAACGGCGGAGCTGCCGGGCATCTATCCGAAGGGCGGATTCGACCTGGCCGGGTTCGGCGTGGGCCTCGTCGAAAAAAGCCGCATTATTGACGGGTCGGGCATCCGGTCCGGAGACGCCGTGCTGGGGTTGCCCTCCTCCGGACTCCACAGCAACGGCTACAGCCTCGCCCGGCGCGTCCTGCTCGAAGGAGCCCAGGCGTTTGGCGGCAGCGAACGCACGCAGATACTCGAGCGGCTCCTCGTGCCGACGACCATCTATGTGCAGCCGGTGCTCAAGCTGCTCTCGAAAATCAAGGTCCGCGGCATCGCTCACATCACCGGCGGCGGCCTGCCCGGGAATCTCGTGCGCATTCTGCCGGATGGCTGCGAGGCGATGCTTCACCCCGACCGCTGGGACCAGCCGGAGATCTTCCGCACCATTGCAGAACGCGGCCCTGTCAAGCCCGCCGAAATGTACAAGGTCTTCAACATGGGGATCGGTCTCTGCCTTGTCGTGGCCAAGAAGGACGCCCCTGAGGCAATCCGCCAGCTCAGGCACTGCATGGTCCACGCCGTTGAAATCGGCACAATACGCAAGGGCTGCCGGCGTGTGCTGATAGACGGAGTCCCGCTGAACGGCCTGGAATAGCTCCCGTCCCGCCTCTGCCCTTTGGTTGCTCCGTTGTGTAGGCTCCTCCTCACGGCTTAACGAAACGAGCTTTCCTGTCCCGACATGCCCAACCCGGCGCGACGGGTGCATCCCGCCATTTCGAGGGGGTCTGACACGTCGGCGGGTGACCGGTGGGGCCGTGACCGCGCTCCCTGTTCGTTGCGTCGTAGCGCCGTTGCGTGCTCCTCCTTCTAATGGGACTCACGCCACCCTACCTGCCAATCCCCCTTGAGACACTCGGCCCGGAAGATTAGAGAGTGGGCGGAGAAAGGGCAGGGTGCCCAAAATGACTGAGAACAACGGTACCAGACACGGCAAATCCCCCTCCGG
>SLOM01000256.1 GCA_007132505.1 Candidatus Sumerlaeota bacterium | reverse complement strand
TGGTTCCCCGGCCAGTCGCTCGGCCAGCCGGCTCCCCGCCGCGTCCTCACCCACGAGTCCGACAAGGTGGACCTCTGCGCCGAGCGAAACGAGGTTCCGCGCCACGTTTGCCGCCCCGCCAGGCAGCCATTCCTCCTCCTCGACGGCCAGGATCGGCACGGGCGCCTCCGGCGAGGTACGCGACACCGAGCCGCGCACATAGTGGTCCGCCATGATGTCCCCTACGACGAGGACCTCGATGCCCGCAAACCGGTCAATAATGTCTGCCAGTGCCACCGTGGCGCTCCTGTGCGGCGGGAGGGGATGATGCCGCGCGGAAGTGGTTCCCTCCCTTCGGCAAGGCAGCGATCCCACCGCCAGCGGCCCAACCGTGGCAAGCGGGGTGTGGGACACCGCGACTCTCCGGAGTTCGGCGCGAGAGCGGAACAGCACTCCTGAGAGGTCCGGAGCGGCATACTTGGCCATGCCAAATAAAAGTTTGATATGTCTTCATCTTGACAGAAAGCGGCTCCCGAATATCCCTATTCCGCGCGTTTGGGAGCCGCCGCTTTATGCAGACCACTTCAGCCCTGATCGGATTCAGCCACCGCAAGACCTCCTTCGAGCTGCTGGGGCGCATTGCCATCAGTCCGCCCTACCTGCCCGGAATGTTGCAGGCCCTGCGTGCGGACCCGGCGATCGAGGAGGTGGCCGGGCTGGCGACTTGCAACCGCACGGAGTTCTTTTGCCTGACCCGGTCGCCGGAGCAGGCCCGGGACACCGTCCTCAACCGCCTGTCCGAGTTGCAGTGCCTGACCGTGCCGGAGCTGGAGCCGCACTGCATGACGCTGGAGGGAAGCGAGGCGGTGCGGCACCTGCTGGCGGTGGCATGCGGGATTGATTCGCTGATCGTGGGCGAGTACGAGATCCTCGGACAGGTGCGCCAGGCGCTGGAGGCGGCGCGCAAGTGCGGGACAGCGGGGCCGTTCCTGGAGACCATCTTCCAGCGGGCGCTCCGTACCGGCCGCATCGTGCGGGAGCGTACAAACATCAGCCGGGGGAACCTGTCGGTGGCGAGCGCCGCCGCCCACCTGATCGGCGAGAGGCTGCCGGACCTTGCCGGGCGCCGGGCACTGGTGATCGGCAGTGGCGAGGCTGGCCGGCAGATCGTCCGCTCGCTGGCGAAATCCGGCATCGCTTCCACGATGATCGCGAACCGCACTCCCGGCAGGGCCACCTCATTAGCCGGAGAACTGGGCTGCACGCCCGTCCCGATGGAAAAAATCGGTGAGGCCATTGCTTCCTCAGACATCGTGATTTGTGCGACGGCGGCACCGCATTACGTGGTGACACAGCAGTTGGCGCAGGAGGCGGGCGCTCCTGCCGGAGGCGTCCGCGTTTTCGCGGATCTTTCCGCCCCACCGAACATTGACCCCGCCGTGGCGCGCCTGCCGGGTTCGGTCCTCCTGACGCTGGGCGATTTGCGCGGCATCGCCGGACAGAACGAAGCCCAGCGCCACGAGGAAATCCAGCGCGTGGAGCGGCTGATTGACGAGGAGCTGGCCGGAATCGAGTCCTGGGCCCGGACCTTCCCCGTGCAGGAGGTCGTGCGCGATTTCCGCCGCACCATGGAGGACGTCCGTCGGCAGCATCTCCGCCGCCACGGTCGGCGTTTCGACAAGGCCACCCGCGAGGAGATGGATCGGCACACCCGCAGCCTCGTGGACGCCATGCTTCACGAAGTGACGGCCCGGCTCAGCAGTCTTGACCCGGACACGGCAGAGGGCCGGCGCGCGCTCCGCATGGCACGGGAGCTTTTCGGCGGTGTGACAAACGGCAGACACTCCCCATCGGAACACGAATGAAGGTCCGCATCGGAACACGCGGCAGCCGGCTGGCGCTGGCCCAGGCCCGGCACGTGGCGGAGGCGCTTGCTCGCATCCACCCGGATGTGGAGGTGGAAACCGTCATCGTCCAAAGCCAGGGCGACCGGCTGTTCGACGCACCACTCTCCCGCATCGCCGGAAAGGGTGTCTTCACGAAGGAAATCGAAGAGGCACTGCTGGACGGGCGGACCGATCTGGCAGTGCACAGTCTGAAGGATCTGCCAACGGCGGACGCGCCCGGCCTTCGGGTCGCAGCCATCCCCCCGCGCGAATCGCCTTGGGACGTGCTGGTGGCTCCGCGGCCCCTTCAGCTTGGGGACCTGCCCGCCGGGTCGGTGATCGGCACCTCGAGCCTCCGGCGTGCGTCCCAGTTGCGCGCCCGCCATCCTCACTTGGAAATCCGGGAGCTGCGCGGCAACGTCCCGACGCGGATCCGCAAGATGCTCGAGGGCCGGTACGCCGCCATCGTGCTTGCCGAGGCCGGACTGAACCGACTCGCGCTCGAGCCGCCCTTCGCCGCACCCATGGACGCGGACACCATGCTCCCCGCGCCGGGGCAGGGGGCGCTGGGCCTGCAGATTCGCGAGCAGGACACAGAACTGGCCGAGGTGCTCGCGGCACTCAACCACGAGGAAACAGCAGCGTGCTGCACGGCCGAGCGCACGCTCCTCGACCGCCTCGGTGGGGGGTGCCAGGTGCCGCTCGGGGCGTTCGCCAGTATGGACGAGCACGGCAGGATCACGCTCCGCGCCCGGGTGCTTTCCCAGGATGGGCGGACCACGGTCGAGAGCGTCTGTACAGGGACCGATCCGGTGGCGCTCGGGGAGCAGGCCGCCGAAGAACTGAAGCGGCAGGGGGCGGATGCCCTGATTGCAAAGGTGCTCGAGTCCGCGCCGGAGACGGCCGCCGGAGTGCCCGGCCATCAGCCCGCCGGGATCGAACCGCGCGTCATCGTCACGCGCGACGAAGACGCGGACGGGCCGCTCAGCCGGGAACTGCGCAACCGTGGCATGGTGCCGGTCTGCCTGCCACTTGTCAGGACGCGCCTCCTTGCCGGCGCCTTGGAGGGCCTGGCCAAGGAACCCTTCCACTGGGCTGTCCTGACGAGCGCAAATGCGGTGGATGCGCTCTCCGCCGCACCGGAGAAGATCCGCCAACGGCTGCGGGACACGCAGTTCGCCTGCGTCGGCAAGGGCACGGCGGAAGGACTGGAAGCGGCGGGATTCCGGCCCGGTATCGTTGGCAGCGGAGGCCGGGAGGAGCTTCTGCAGGTGCTCCTGCCGCGCATCGGGGGAAACGCGCGCGTGCTGCTGCTTCGTGGCAACCTGGCTCCGCCCCGCACGGCAGAGGCACTCCGTGCGCACGGCTGCGAGGTGACGGACCTCGTTGTCTACGAAACGCAGCAGGTACCGGAGAGCGCGGGGCTGCTGGCCAGTCTGCTGCGGAGTGGTGACTGCCGGGCGATAGCGTTTTGCAGCAGTTCGGCGGCCGATGCGTTCGCGGAGCTGGAACCGGAGGCGCCGCAACTCGCCGGGAAATTGATTGTCGCCTCCATCGGTGAATCCACCTCGGAAACACTTCGCCAGCGCGGCATGCGGCCCGTCACGGCCCCGGAACCGTCGTTTGTGTCGCTTTCGGAATGCCTGAGGCGCGAGACCACCTGAGAGCATCGGCGATGGGGCCACGTGCGGCCGGGCTTGAACAGGCCTGAGTATTCCAGCACCACCAGACTTTAACATCAGGGAGATAACCGGCCATGTCCAGGAGCGAGGAACTTTTCGAGAGAGCCCGGGTATGCATTCCCGGCGGCGTGAATTCTCCCGTGCGTGCCTTCGCCGCGGTGGGGGGAACGCCACGCTTCATCCGGCGCGGGGAGGGAGCGTATATCGAGGACGAGGACGGCAACCGCTACATTGATTGTTACAACTCCT
>SLOM01000303.1 GCA_007132505.1 Candidatus Sumerlaeota bacterium | reverse complement strand
CTTGCCGCCCTGCGTGATGGAGACAGGAAAAAGGCCCATCTGCTGCAGACGGGACACGACCGCCGGCCGGCCGTCGGCATCAAGGGTGCCCTCGACCCGTTCGCCCTGCTTGTTCTTTGCCACGTATTGGAACGTTGCCATTCGCTATCTTCCATTCAGCTCCGTTGTCTGCCCGGCTGGGTGCGGGGGAGTCTCATCCCCCCGCCGCCGACTCCTCGGTTCCGGTGGGCAGCACGCCCGAGCCGGAGACGGATTCGAGGATTTCCTGGTCGTACTCGTTGTTGAACTCGTCTTCCATGGTCACACGGAGCACTTCGTCGCAGGTGGTGATGCCCTTCTTGATCTTGTCCCACCCGTCGAAGCGGATCGGCCGCATGTGGGCGGTCTTCATGGCGGTGGCCTTGATATCACTGGCCGATGCATCCTCGACCACCTTGCGCCGGACCGCCTCGTTCATCTTGACCATTTCGATGACGGCTGTCCGGCCCGCGTATCCCGTGTAGCGGCAGGCCTCGCAGCCGGCCGGGCGCTTGAAGTCAATGTCCTTCGGGTTCTCCCGCGTCATGTTCACCTGGCGGATCATGTCGTCAGAGGGCCGGTAAGACTGCTTGCACTGGTTGCACAGCACGCGCACGAGCCGCTGCGCCAGCACGCCCTCCACCGAGGACGCGATGAGGAACGGCTCCACCCCCATGTCGTTCAGACGGGTGAAGGCGCCGCAGGCGTCGTTCGTGTGCAGGGTGGAGAACACGAGGTGCCCCGTCATGGCCGTCGCGATGGTGATCTTGGCGGTTTCGGGGTCACGCGTTTCCCCCACCATGATCACGTCCGGGTCGAGACGCAGTGTCGTCCTCAGCACCCGGGCGAAGGTCAGCCCAATGCTCGGGTTCACCTGAATCTGCGTCACCCCGGGGATGCGGTACTCGATGGGATCCTCGATGGTGAGGATCTTCCGGTCCACCGAGTTGATCTCTGACAGCGCCGCGTAGAGTGTGGTGGACTTACCGGACCCAGTGGGACCGGTGACGAAGATAATCCCGTAGGGCTTGTGGATCATCTCCCGCATCATGTGCTTGTGCCGGTCGCTGAACCCGAGCCGTTCCATCGTGGTCAGCTCGGAGTCACGGGAGAGGATACGGGTGGCGATGGATTCGCCGTAGGGCGTGGGCACGGTGGCCACACGGAGGTCGAACTCCTTCTCGCCCATCTTGATTTTGATTTTGCCGTCCTGTGGCAGCCGGCGCTCGGCGATGTTCATGTCCGCCATGATCTTGACGCGGCTGATGATGGCTGCCTGGAATCGTTTGATGGCGGGCGGGATTGGCGCTTCGTAGAGCATCCCGTCAATGCGGTACCGGATGCGGAGTTCCCTGTCCATCGGCTCGATGTGGATGTCCGTGGCGCGGTCCCGCATGGCTTCCTGAATGAGCTGGTTCACGAAGCGGACGATCGTGGCATCCGCCGCCATCTCATCTATGTCAATGTTGTCGCTCAGGCTGATCTCGGGTTTGTCGCTGCTGTCGGGCCCCGATTCCTGGCTGAGCCGCTGCATCACGGCGCCGCCGATGCCGTACATCCGGTTGTAGGCTTTGTCAATTTCGCCTTCAGTGGCGACAGTGACGTCAACCTCAACGCCGAGCTGCCGGCGAAGCTCGTCCACCATGTAGATGTCGTGGGGATCCGAGGTGGCGATGTTCAGGGTGCCATCCTGAAAGGAGACGGGGACGATGCCGTAGTGCTCGGCCATTTCTGCGGGGACGAGCTGGAGGGCCTCGTGGAGGCTCTCGTCTTCAGCCGTCAAGTCACCAAGCTTGCGATATGGCAGGTGCAGCGTTCTGGCGACGGCCTGAAGCACCTGGTCCTCGTCGCAAAGGCCCATCTTGACGAGGACGCGCTCGAGCCGCTCGTTGGTCTTGTGAGCGTCCCGGATGGCAGCGTCCACCATGTCGGGGTCAACGAGCCCCTGCTCGATGAGCGTTTGCGCCAGTTGGTTGTCGGTGGACTGTATCATGTGTCTGGCTCTTTGTTCGGATATCGTTCCGGCTGATATGACTGGACTTGGGGCACGGCGGGTTGCCTCGGGCGGTATCCGCCCAACCGCGAGATCGCGGATATCGTCCGGCGATTCCGCGATTCAGGCGCCCGGGAGCTTCGGAGCCGCGCTCCTCGACCCAATTAGCAGCAACAGGAGAGCCATTCCGCCGGCCACGAGTAATTCTTTCCGCCGCCAGACCTGGGTGAAAAAACGCTCGTGAAAGTGCAGTGGACGTGGGTGCAGGTACTCCCCGCCGGCCGGTGTCAGGTACCGGCCCTCCCCTCCCCACGTCCAGTAGAGCTCAAGGTGCGGGACCATGCCGGGTTCCCGTTCGGAAAAGAACACCTCGACGAAATGGTACCCGGGGCCGGGATCGAGCTCCACCCGCGCAAGGTGGGGCGGCCGTGACTGCTCCTCCCGGAGGACGACCTCGTGATTCACCGCAACCTGGTACACGGCGTCCGCCCGCAGGGAGAGCTTCATGGGGGCACCCAGCGGGTAGTCCACCCACCCTTCAAGCCGCAGAGCTTGACCCGAGCTGATCGCATGGCTGAGCGGCTCCTGCTGTTCGCCCCGGAAATCGCGCACGTCCCAGCCCCTCGGCCCCCGGAGAAGACCCCCGGCCATGACGAGTGCCACGAGCGCCGCGCAGGCAAGGGCAGGGCGAAGTGGAAGGCGTGGCCAGCGGAAGAGGGGACGGTCCTCCAGCGAGTCAGTCCCAAGGTACCCCCGGAAGGGAATCAGCAGCGGATAGGTGGAGAGCGCCACGAAGATGATGGCCAGTCCCGTGAGCGTGACGTCCCAGGCGCCGGGAAGCGTGGCCCGCACGTCCGCAAGGGGGACCCACTCCAGCCATGCCTGCCAGAGGCTCAGTTGGGGGAAAAACAGCCACTGGTTCTCCAGCCCGTGGAAGTTCCAGAGCTGGTTCCACCAGTCCATCGGGCTGTGGCGCAGGTAGATGTAGCTCAGCAATCCGGACCACATGAGCGCCACCCCCCCGGCAAGCCGGTGGCCCCACTCCAGTTCGCGCTGACGGAGCAGGAGATCCGCCAGCAGCACCACCCAGAGCCCGACCACCGGCAGGAGGAAGCGTGGTCCTGCCGTCCACCCGCCGTGCCAGGTCCAGAACGTGGCATGGAAGACCAGCCAAAGCACCGTCAGGGCCAGCGTCAGCACCGCCAGCGACCTCCCACGGCCCCGGAGATGCCGCCAGCAGAAGAGCGGGATCAGCATCGCCGGGAAGAAGACCAGAATGCCACGCTCCGCCGAAAGCAACAGGCCGAACAGGCCCGTCCCCAGCGGTGTGGTGAAGGCCTGGCCTTCGTAACCCGTGCGGAACGGCCCGCCGAAAAGAATCGTATTCTGCACCAGTGTGATCCCGATGCCCACGGCAATGCCGGCCGCCCCGCCCAGGAGGACCTCCCTTCGGGTGCCTATCCTCCAGGCCCACACGAGCACGAGGCCCAGAAACGGCGCGAGGGCCACACGCGCCAGGGTTCCCGCCAGTGCCGCCACGCCCACCCCCACCACCAGCCAGAGCAGGACCCTGCGGGGCTGTTCCGCCGCCCCGTGCCAGGCCGCAGCCACTACGCCTGCAAGGGCCAGCGCTCCAAGTCCCTCCGAGTAGAACGTCTGTGCCGCGGGGAAGAGCGGACTCACCACGACCACCAGCCCGACCGCCGCCCAGCGCCGCTGGCCCTCCAGCATGGAGGCCAGCACGACACCCGTCAGCGCCAGGAGAAACAGGTTCGTGAGCGGAAAGAGCGAAAAGTCCGGCGCCACAATGGCCCCGCGGGCCCGCAGCGAGCGCTCGAGGAGGTAGGCCGGCACTCCGGCAAGCGGTGTCCCCACGCCGTAACCCGTCCATCGTTGGCCATAGATCTCCTCCTCAAACTTCAGGGAGAAGTCCTCTGCCAGGCTGGCGGACGTCGCCGCCATGAGAATCTCGTCAGAGGAATTCAGCCGGCCACTGTAAAAGAAAAGCCCCATCCCGAGTAGGAACAGGGCCAAGCCAATCGCCCCGGCCAGCGGGCGGGTGAAGACTCTTTCACGCTGGGGAGCGGTGCCGAGCAGCAAGAGAGAGGGCCGGTGTCCGGGAGGGATGTCCGGCGGCGCCCGGGGTCAGGCCCCGCGAAGACGCCGCGTCCGGGCCACGGTCTCCAGCGCCGGACCGTTCCGCAAGGCCGGGATGGAGCGCCCGCTGCCTGCCATCATTCCTCCGGCCATTCCACGGCGCGGAGCAAAACCTGCGCGCTCCGGGCAGACCGGTCACCCGTCTGCGCGGAGTAGTAATGCCGGCGGCGGGGAGCAAGCTCCACCTCGACCCATTCCGTGCGGAAGAGCTCCTCATCACCGCGGCCCAGGAACGACGTCGCCACCAACAACGACAGGTGCTCCTCCGCGGTGAGGTTCTCGAGCGTCAGCGAGACCTCCACACCGCCGTTGAGCCCGCGGAAGCGATAATCCCGAATCGCGAGGAAATCCGCCATTTCCTCGAGCGAGAGGGCCACACCGGCCAACTCCACGGGGACGTCCGGCTCACGGGGCTCGGGAAGCTCCTCCTCCGACGGACGCTCCTCCGCAGCCGCAACGGGTTCCTCCGCCGCCGGCGCCTCCGCGCGGGGCACCGTGCGGCATCCGGCGGCAAACGAGAGCGCGACCAATGTCAGGACAAGGGAGACCACGGATGACTTCGTATGCATGGGCAAAGCTGAGAGCTCTTCCTTTCGTGACCGCTTCCCGGCGAGGACCGGCCCGGGGCCCTGCGCCCCTGGCAAGCCCGGAGCGCCGGGGACCCGGATTCTGTCCGCCCGCCAACCGGAGGCAAGCCCCGATTCCCCCTTGCGGCAGACCCTGCCGCCGCCCTTCATTGCCGACGCCCACCCGAGTGCCGGGATGGCGGAACTGGCAGACGCACCAGACTCAAAATCTGGCGGTGGCAACACCGTGAGGGTTCGAGTCCCTCTCCCGGCACCATTGGCGTTGGACTGGGGGTTTCCCGGAGTGCGTTGTGGTGTTCCAAGGGTTCCCCTGTTGGCCTTTGTTGCGGCCGTTTGATCTTTGCGGGTGGTGAGAGGGTAGAAAGTCTTTGCCCCGGCCGTGTTCCACTTGCGATGAGGGGCTCCCTGCACTACAAGGTGGGCACGATGCGCGGAGGCTGGACCCCATGTGCGTGACTGACAGCAAACACAAGTTTCTCAAGATCGGCGCCGCGGCTGTGGTTGCCGGGCTTCTTGCGGGCCCTGCTTGGGCGCAGGAGCCGTTCGACCCGATGGACGACCCGTTCGCCGATTTCGACGACCTACAGCAGCAGCCGATGGATCCGGCGCAGCAGCCGTTCGACCCGGCTTTCGCCGAGCAGCCGGACCCCATGATGGATGCGCCCTTCGATGACCCCATGGCGGACCCGATGGTGGAGCCGATGGACCCCTTCGCCGATCCAACGGAGCCGATGGATCCGTTCGCGGACCCTGCTGACCCATTTGCTGATCCGGATGCGATGCCTTTCGACCCCGAGGAGGCATTCCCCTTCCCGACGGGACCCGATCCGGAAACGCAGCCTGATCCGGACAGGATCGTTGGTACTACGGAACCGGCGGAGACAGGCATTACGCAGCTTTACACGTTCCGCTACATTCGGCAGCGCAATTTCCTTGGCAATGACGTGGTGGTGCGGCGCCGCATGACGCTGGCGGATGGCGAGCAGTTCGATGAGACGGTTCGCACCTACTACCGCGAGCTTCTGAACGACGGCGAAATCCCCATGTTCCAGCCCGGAACAGGAAGCGCCCGCGAATGGGCCGAGTGGCTGGCTTACGCCGCACAGGTGGAGATGTGGCAGGAGTACGCCCGCAACATCGTTCTGGCAGGTGCCGAAACCACGGCGAACATCTCCGAAGTCCGCTGGCCCGGCGACCCAACAACTGAAGAACAGCAGCAGCCCGGAATGGCGCCGGGCATGGGCATGGGCTTCGATCCGGCGATGGGAATGGGCATGGGCATGCCCGGCCAGATGACCGGACAGCCGGGGGCACCGCAGACGGTGAACGGCTACGAGTTCCGGCCCGTTCCACGTTCGGGACCACAGGCTGGTGTCGGAGCAGCTCCCGGCGCAGGCATGGTCATTGATCCAAGGCAAATGGACGAGCAGTTGGTGGAAGTCTACCAGGAGATGTGGCAGGCTCTGCGCGCCATCGAGGAGCGCCAGCTTGCCTTCGTCCGCGAGCTGAACGAGACGCTGGAGACCCGCGAACGCATGCGGGAGGAATACGACCTCTGGCGCGAGGAGCGGAAGCAGCAGCTCGTGGCATGGGTGGCCGACTGGAGCCGCAGGTACGACGGGCAGACTCTCGTGATCGGCGATGTACAGTATGAGCTCTACAGCCCGGACGCCATCCCCGACACCATCCCGCGTGGGGCCCACTTGGTGGTGACGGACTTCGGCATCACACCCTACGACATCCTCGACGAAGATGGCATGCTGAAGGGGCCGGATCGGAACTGACCATCCGCGGAACCCCTCCGCGGCCTGCACCCGGAACACGAGCCCGCGCGGTTTACGGCCGCGCGGGTTTTCATTTTGCTTGTTACCGCGCCGCGTATCTGGATACGGCAAGAGGAAGTCTGGCCGCCGGGCGTCCGCGAGGGCGTCCGGCGATGGGACCAGCTCGTCAGTCCAATCCCTCAGGAGAGTAACGGACGATGCCGCAATTCGACGAAGATGACGACGTTCTGTGGGAGGAAGAAGAGCAGACGGAGGAGGAAGAAGACGCGGACGATGAACTGGACAACCTGATCGCCGAGGTGGACGAACTGGCGGACACGGGGCAACTGCGCCGGGCGGTACGGATCTGGAGGCGCTCGATTGACCGCTTCTCGGACGAGCCACGGGCCTACCACCACTATGGGCTGACGTGCTTCCGCCTGCTCGAGTTCGAGACCTCCTATCAGCCCAACTGGGACACGGAGCCATCGCTCGTGGGCCTTTACGAGGAAGCAGCCGGAGCCCTTGAGGAAGCGGTGGGCCTTGAGGAGGAGAACTATGAGGCCTGGAACATCCTCGGAGCTCTCTATGCCCTGCGCGAGAACTACCGGGAGGCGGTTCAGGCCTGGGAACGGTCGCTCAGCACGGAGCCGGACCAGCCACAGGTGGTGGAGGACCTTGAATCCGTGCGGCACAAGCTCGGCAAGGGGCGGAAATAGCCAGCTTCACAGCGGCTTCGGGGGACAGGCCCGGGACTACCCCCCGGAGCCGTAGATGCACGGCTTGCGGTTGATGACAAGGGCACTCACAGCCGTCGAGATGACGAGGGTTCCGATCAGGACGAGGGCCGTCTGAAGTGCGCCGGGTGTTTCGGGCGCGATGAACCCCGCGGGGATGCCGGCCGTCTGGTCCTCGCCCGGGAGCATTTCGCGCAGGTAGAATGCCACGGAGTAGTTCTTCAGGACGCCCGGCAGAAAATTCGAACCCAGCTCCCAGCCGTATACGAGGAAGATGACGACCGGGCTCTTCAGGAAGACGCTCAGCATGAGGAACAGGCTCGAATAGACGAGCAGGCCCGTAACGACGACAAGGAACTGGAGGAAGTACGTCTGGAAGATTTCCAGGCGGAAGTAGAAGCTCCAGATTCCCTGCAATCCGTACGGCAGCACGATCATGAACTGGCAGGCGATGATCGCCACGAGGATTATGGGAATGGCATAGGTGAAAAACCCGGCTGCCTTGCCAGCCACGATAAGCCACCTGGGCAGGGGCTGCATCCAGAGAAGGTGCAGCGTCTGATTGTCGAGTTCCTCCCGCACCACGGACATGCCAAAGGCGATGGCCGAGAAGATGATCGTGAAATGGATGAACGCCGCGTTCACAACAAAGGTGGAGAAGTAGAGCAGGTTGCGCTCCTCCAGCGCCGTCAGCTCCCTCACGCCTTCGAGGCCCCACACGAACAGGACGCCGCCGAAGGTGGCCACCACCGGACCAAGGGCAAGCAACAGCAGCAGGATCAGCGCATTGCTGGTCATGTACCTCCGGACGGAAAGCCGGCGAAGGGCCTCCAGTTGCCAGAGCCGGTGAAGGATGTGCTCCTTACTGAGGCTGGACATGCTCTTCCCCCACAAGGTATCCGAAGATGCTGGAGATGTTTTCGTCGGCGACGGTGACGAGCGAAACTTCCGCGTGCTCCTCGAGGACGAGCCGGTTCAGGCTTTCGTGGAACTTGTCTATATCGCGGGTTTCCAGGACGAGGGCACTGCCACCCTCCTCGACCTTGGCGCTGATGATGTGCTGCTGACTGATGAAGAACATGGCGGCGTGGCGGGGGTCGGCGCAGCGGATGAGGATGCGATGCGGGTGCCGGCTGAGTGCCCCGCGCACCTCCCGCACATCGCCCTCCGCCATCAGGTAGCCGCCGTTCAGCAGCAGTATATTATTCGTCATCGCCTCGATTTCGTGCAGGATGTGGCTGCTGATGAGGACGTTGCGGCCTTCGCGGCCGAATTCATGAATGAGTGAGATCATTTCGATACGGCCGACGGCATCCAGTCCGTCAAGTGGCTCGTCCAGGATGACGATGCGCGGATCGTGTGCAATGGAGAGGGCCACCTTGATGCGCTGGCGCATGCCCTTGCTGTAGCTCTGGATGCGCCGGTGCATGTTCGGCACCATGTTCACGCGTGCGATGGCGTTTTCGGCGGCGGCTCGTGCCTTCTGTTTCGAATAGCCGCGCACCATCAGGAGGGAGGTGAGGAAATCGAGGCCGGTCAGCTTCTCGTAGAATGTGTCCACCTGCGTGCAGTAGCCGACATGCCGCATGACCTCCGGGTTGCCCCAGACGTGCCGGCCGAGGACGAGAACCTCCCCCTGACTGGGTGGCATCATGCCGGCGATGAGGTTCATCATGGTGGACTTTCCGCAGCCGTTCGGCCCGAGGAGGCCTGTGATTCCCGGCCGCACGGTCACCGTGATCCGGTTCACGCCGATCACCTCGCCATACCAGCGGGAAACGTTGCGGAGTTCGACCAGTTGCTCGGCCACGGCGCTGCCCCCTATTCCCTGTAGACCCGGTGTGGCCGGAGCTGCAGGAAAATGATCCCGAATGTTAGGGCCACCCAGGCCAGCGCGGCGATTGTGATCCAGACAAATCCCGTGTCCCTCAGCATCTCACCGGGATTGAAGAGCAGGTAGCCAAGATCCTGTGTGAGGTGGCGGAGCGAGATCGCCGGCACGTTCACCTCGAATACGTTCGATATCATGTTGGTGGCGAGTCCGGGACCGAGGAACGCGATAAGAAGATAGACAACAGCGTGGCGGGCGTTCTTCGTGATTGCGGAACCTGCCAGCCCCACGAAGGTGAGCAGCAACGTTACCGTGATGCCAAGGAGCAGGCTTTTCCAGAGCAGGGGGAAGGATTCGGTCCAGAACTGCTGGTGAAACGTGTGATCCGGCGGGTAAAGGACGTACATCAGAGAGAAGAGGATACACGTCTGGACCCAGGTGAGCAGGCTGAGCAGCCCGCCGAGTGCGGCCACCTTGCCCAGGATGTAGCCACTGCGGGGGATGGCCCTGCTGAAAATGATTGCGATGGAGCGGTGGGCCAGTTCCGGCGAAATCATTCTCGGAGCGGCGAGAAGAACCATGAGCAGGCAGATGTAGTATTGCACAGAGTAAAAATAGCGGAAAACCTGCTCGTCCTTCAGGCCGACCGGTTCCGCGGGAAGCTCGAGCATCGCCTGCAATTCCGGCATCGTCACGATAACAAGGTAGCCGCCGTAGCCTATGAGCTGAAGCACCCCGATGCCGAGCAACACTGCTGCGATGTACTTGTTGAAGACGGCCATGAGCGTATAGCGCGGTACGGAAAGCAGCCGCACGGGCACCGGCAGCACCTCCCCCTCCCACGACCGGTATCGCAGCTCATGAACCGGCATGGAGGGGCCCCTGTTCGGATTCCTGAAGCGCGTTGACGAAGATGTCCTCCAGCGAATCCTTCTTGAAGTGGAAATGGCGCAATTGGACGTCCGCCTTGCCGGCTATCTCGAAAAGGTACCGCGTCCCGTGCCCTTCCGGCAGGGTGACGCGCAGGTGCCCTTGCAGGTTTTCCGTAATATAGCAACCGTGGCGGTCAAGTTCCTGGAGGAAGCGATTCCGGTCTCCCTCGACCCGGACCTCATAAGTGCGAAGGTCTTCCTTCTTCAGGTCTTCGATGACGCCGCTCAGGATGGCCTTTCCGTTATTGAGAACGGTGACCGATTCGCAACAGTACTCCACGTCCCGCAGGATGTGGGAACACATGATGACGTGGGATCCGGAGTACTCCCCGATGTCGCGCACGAGGCGGAGCATTTCGTTGCGGCCTTCGGGATCGAGGGCGTTCGTCGGCTCGTCGAGGACGAGTATCTTCGGTCCGTGCACGATGGCCTGTGCGAGTTTGACGCGCTGCTGGTTTCCGAGCGAGTACGTCTCCACGGGCCGGTACCGCAGTTCCCCGATGCCGACATAGTGGAGGGATTCGTGGGCCCTCTCCATGGCGTCGCGCGGGGAGAGACCGGCCAACTCTCCAAGGTACCGGAGCAGGCGCACGGCGGACAGGCCCTCGATGTACGACTCGTGTTCGGGCATGTAGCCGACGAGGGACCGGATGCGCATGGCCTCGCGCCGCACGTCGTGCCCAAGGACGCGAATGAACCCCTGCCGGAGGGGTACGAACCCCATCAGGGCCTTGATGAAGGTGGATTTGCCGGCGCCGTTGGGGCCAAGCAACCCGGTGGACCGTCCCTGAAGCCGCATGGAGAGGCTGTCGAGCACGCGCCTGCGGCCGAAAGTGACGGTTACATTGTCCGCTTCCAGAAACACGGGGCTCTCCCCTCCACTCGCCAAGCCGGTCAAGGAAGTCCTCATTCCGGCCCGGCGGCAGCGCAAGCCGATTTCCTCCGAGGATCTGCCGGCGGGTGGGAGCGGAGGAGGTTCAGCCCTTCACGGCGCCGAGCTGGATGCCGCGGATGAGTTGTTTCTGCAGGATGACGAAGAGGACGACGAGCGGGAGCACGCTCATGACGGTGGCGGCCAGAATCAGCTCGGTCTGGCGGCCGTAGGTGGAGTCGAGGTTGAGCAGGCCGATCGGCAGCGTGAAGAGGTGTTCGCTCTTCAGCATGACGAGCGGCCAGAAAAACGACTGAAAGGACGCCAGCATGGTGAAGATGGCCAGCGTCACGATGCCCGGGCGCGCCAGCGGCAGGATGACCTCCCAGAACGCCTGCCAGTGGCTCGCCCCGTCAATGCGGGCCGCCTCGTCCAGCGACGGCGGGATGGTGAGCATGAACTGGCGCAAGAGGAAGGTGCCGAAGGCACCGAACGCGGCGGGCAGGATGAGCCCCTGATAGGAATCCACGAACCCGAGCAGGACCATGATCTGGAAGTTCGGAATCATGAGCACAATGGGCGGGATCATCATGGTGGCAAGGTAGAGGAAGAAGACCTTGTCGCGGCCGGGCCAGATGATGCGGCTGAAGGCATAGGCAGCCATGGCGCTCGTCAGCAGCTGCAGGTACGTGATGGCCACGGACACGAACATGCTGTTGAAGTACCACTTGGCGAAGTCTATGTCGAGATAGACACCGTCCTTGTCCGGCTGGAGGCGCAGGACGATGGCGTAGTTTTCCCACTGCCACTCCCGCGGCAAAATGTGGGGCTCCTCCACCTCGATGTTGGGCTTCAGGCTGCCCATGATCATCCAGAGGAAGGGAAGGGCCGTGAAGAAGGCAGCACAGGTGAGCAGGAAGAAGAAGGCCGGGCGCATCACGGCCCGGAAGAACCGTGTGCGCGGCCCGGGTCCCATCGGGGGCGGCGCCTGCGGGGTTTCGCCCTCAAGCACCTTCTCGATGCCCTCTGCGGCGGGAACGGTGGGCGGTCTAGTAGTTGACATAGCGGTTCCCGAATCGCCAGTTCATCGCCGTAAGCAGGAAGATCATGACGAACATGATCCATGCGATGGCTGAGGCGTAGCCCAGTTCGAGGTCCTCAAACGCGCGCTCGTAGACGTAATACGCCAAGGTCTTCGTTGAGCCTGCCGGCCCGCCCTCGGTGAGGACGCGTGCCTGCTCGAAGCCGCCCTGCAGGCCCGCGATGGTGCTCATGATGACAATGAAGAAGGTGGTGGGGGCGAGCTGCGGCCAGGTGACGTGCCAGAACTTCTGCGGCCCGTTCGCGCCGTCTATATCGGCCGCCTCGTAAAGGTCCGGCGGGATGTTCGACAGGCCGGCGAGATAGAGCAGCATGTTCGCCCCGCCCACGACCATCCAGAAGCCCATCAGCATGATGGCGGGCTTCGCCCAGTCCGGATCGAGCAGCCAGCGGGGCGGTTCGATGTCCAGGCCGAGGAGCGTGAAGATGATCCGCAGCCCTTCGTTGATCGGGCCGAAGTTCGGGTTGTACATCTGCTTCCAGAGCAGCATCAGCGCGATGCCAGCGGTAAAGGAAGGGACGTAGAAGAGCGTGCGGTAGGCGATCGTCCCTCCGCCCGTGCCGAGCGCCGCCACGAGGCAGAACGCACCCCAGAGCAGGCCGAGGTCCGGGTGATACATGCGCCAGATCACCGCGCCACCACCGAGGCCCAGCGCCAGCAGCCCGCCCGTCATCCACAGGCGCCCGCGCCATCCCGTGCGCATCAGCGGCTGCGAGAGGATCAGCGCGAGGACGAGCGACCCCGCAATCGTGATCGGGATGGCCACCATGAGGTAGAGCGTGTTGTAAAGGTAATACCAGAAGAGCGGATCGTGGGCTTCCCAGCGCGCGAAGAAGGGGGTCTTCAAGAGGGTCGCCAAAACGATCCCTGCGGCCAGCATCAGAGGCCCCAGGGCTGCACGGCCGAAGAACTCCCCATCGCTGTCCGCCACGAAGAACGGGACGGCGAAGAACACCGTAATGGCGATGAGGAAGGCGCTGACTCCCATCAGGGGGCTGATGGAGAGTATGGTGAGGGTGCAACCGGTTGCAAAAAGCAGCCATCCCGCTGCCCTCAGGCCGTGCCACTGACGGCCCAGCCCGATCAGCGTCCAAAGCCCCCCGGCAAAGAAAAGCCCGTAGCCGCCGAAGTAACCAAGCATCCAGCCGAAGCCGCCGGCCGGCTCCGCCCCCTCCCGCGGCCCGAACCCGAGAAGCTGCCAGATGTTGTCGAACCAGATAAAACGCGTCTCGATGGCGGGCTTGAGGCTCCAGTTCGTCACAACCAGGACGACGGAGAAGAGCACCGGGAACGCGACGAAGAGGAAGAACCCAAGGAAGTTGGGCACCAGGAACCCCAGGGCCGCCAGGGTTTCCCTCTTGTTCCTAGTCAGTTTCATGCGCCGCCCGCCGGGGAACGTTACCGATTACATTTTAGACCGTAGGCAGCCCGGGACCGGGCCGGCAACAGGAAAACAGGCCCGTCAGCCTTCTCTTTGACAGTAGAGGGCGCCCCACTCGTCGAGGTCGTAGCTCCGCAGGACCCGGAGTCCCTGCTCCGCCAGCGCGTCCCGGACAATCTTCTCCTCACTGAGCAGGAAGCCGGAGAGCAGGAGCGGCGCGGCGATCTCGCTCAGGAGGGGGAGGATGGGCAGGAACCGTTCGCTGAGCATGTTGCAGACGGTGAGCGTCGGCAGGGGGAGCCGCTCCCGCAGACAGACTGCCGGACCGTCCAAAGGGTCGGAGGAGAGGACGAACCGGACCTTGGCCGCCACGCCGTTCAACGACGCGTTCAGGCGGAAGTTCTCCTCGCAGACAGGGTCGTACTCCACGCCGACCGCGAAGCGCGCCCCCAGCTTGACCGCCGCAATGGCCAGGATGCCCGAACCCGTCCCGACATCCAACAGCGCTGCCCCGTCCTCTTGGCGCTCAATCTGGGCGGGGACGAGGTCCTCCAGCACCTCGAGGCAGAGCCGGGTGGTTTCGTGCGAGCCGGTGCCGAAGGCCTGCGCGGGTTCGATCACGACGTGGATGGCATCCGGTCCCGCGCCGGCGGGCAGCTCACGCTGCCAGGGGGGACCCACCCACAGGCGCCGGCCAATGCGGCGCACATGGAAATTCTCCCGCCATTCTTCCCCCCAGTCACGGTTGGGGATGATCTCCACGG
>SLOM01000198.1 GCA_007132505.1 Candidatus Sumerlaeota bacterium | reverse complement strand
GGCCCGGCGGGCTTCCCGCGTGAATCCAGCGCCTTGAGCGGGAGTAGCTCAGTTGGTAGAGCTTCAGCCTTCCAAGCTGAATGTCGCGGGTTCGAATCCCGTCTCCCGCTCCATCTCGAATGTCAGTGAAATCAGCGGTATGTGATTCGGTCCCCGGGTTGAGTCTTGGTGGGCCGGGGTATCTGTCTGTGACGTCCTTGTGGGTGGATTTCAGGTGAAGGTGAGCCCGGCAAGGAGTGTCGCGAGGATGAGCCCTGCCGCGCCGCTGAGCAGGGCAAGGACGTCCCGGAAGCGGGAGTTGCCGCGGCCCAGCCAGTACACGAGAGCAGCGAGGGCCAGCAGCAGGCCTCCGAGGAGGAACTGCCGGGCGATGTCGAGGGGGAGCACCGGCGGGTTTCCGGAGGCAATGTAGCTGAATGAGACGGAGGGTTCCTCGCCTCCGCTGCTTTGAACCCGCACACCCCGGGTCAGCACCCGCGGGATAATCAGGCCACCCCTTAGCGAGACATCAACTGCGGCCGGTTCGCCCTGCTGGATCAGCTCTCGGGCTGCGGCGTTCAGGCGCTGGCATTGCCCGACTGTGAGGCTCATGTGTGCGAGTCCCACCACCACCAGCAGCACGGCAATGCCCGTTGCAAGCTTGAGGCGGCGGGTGGTGGCGGGTGGTGGCGGGATCTGCGTGTGTCATGGCTCACACACAAGCGCTGAGGTGCCGGGTTCGCCGGGTGTCTATGATTCCGGTGTTGCCGGCGCTTTTTCCGCGAGCAGGTCGTTGAGTTTCTTCATGACCTCGAATGCGTCGGCCACGTATAGCACGTCCGCCTTGCCCTGTGCCCAGCCGCAGTTGGCGTCGAGGTTGACGGCGCGGCGCTCGGTGATGAAGCGCCACCCGACGACGTGAGGTTCCTCGCCGTGGCAGCAGGTGGCGAGGCCCTTGGCGTGGCGGGGGGTGGAGCCGGTCTGGCCGATCTGGTTCATGTGGGTGAGGAACGGCAGGACGGCCTGGCCTTCGCCCTCCTGGTCCACGAGTGACTTGCTGCTGCCGAGGGAAGCCTTGGTTTGACGAAGGAAGTCCATGATGGCGGCTTCGGCTTCCTTGAGGTGTATCTGCCCATCGGCCTGCTTCTTGGTCCATCCTGCGCCAGTGACCAGGAGCGTTTCGGCTTCGGGGCGTATGGTCTGGGCGCCTGCCTCGGGAGCCTCCACGCCGATGACTTCCGTGCGGGCGGCGGTCTCGGGCATGGAGAGGGCGACCTTTTCAACAGTGGCCTGGGAGGGCTCACCGCTCCACGCGGGAACAGCTCCGGGGTCGAGGGAGACCACCCACGGCCGGTTTGTGCGGCTGAGCTTCGCCACCATGCGCTGACGATAGTACCAGCGCGTGATCGTTGGGGCACCTTCATGGACGGCGAGGCTTGTGGCGTGCGTGTCGGCGCGCCCCCCGAGGCGGTGAGCCACACCTGCCGCGATGCGGTTCCAGCGGGATGTTCCGGGCGCGACGATGATGGTGGCGCCGGCGGCCTTGGCGAGTGCCTCCGCAGCTGCGGCGTCCGTGGCGTAGCGGGGTTGAGCCAGCTCGGCAGCCTCGGCGCCGAGTATCTTCTCTGCACCAGAACCGGCGAGTGCATTGGCGGCTTCTTGTATAGACGTGCCGGCGATCCCGATGGTGACGGATGCGCCGTCCAGTTCCTTTGCCAGCCCCAGCGCGGCACCGGTGGCTTCGAAGGCTGTCCTGCCAAGCGAGCCGTCTTCCTGTGTGAAGAGAACAACGAGAATTTTTTCCATGACTTGTCTGCTCCGTTGACTTATTCGGCCGGGGTTATCCGGTGATCCATTCGGCGAGTTCGCGCGCGATTTCCTCTGCAGGCGTGTCCTTGACGACGCGTGTTTCGCGGCGCTGGCTGGGCAGCGACACATCGAGGAACTTCACGCCATCCTGGCCGGGCTTTGCGGGGCGGGCCTTCTGCAGGGCGGGCATGATGCCGCGCATGTTGGCCATTCCCGCCTGCGGGTTGTTGGGCGGTTCTGGCAGGTTGCCGGTGGCCCAACCAAGGACGGCCGGTGCTCCGGCGCAGCGCGAAACCTGATGCTTGCCGCCCTCGATGCGCTCGAGGACGTCGAAGGAGCCGTCGTCCTTCAGCCGGATTTCGTCAACGCCCTGAAACTGATCGGTGATGCCGAGCATTTCCCCGAGGATCTGCATGGTGGTGCCGGCTCCGCGGCTTGCGGATTCCCAGCCGCCAAACACAAGGAGCTTCTGCATGTCGAGGCCGTTGATGCCCTTGATGACCTCAGCGAGCTCCCCTGCAACGTCGGCCGATTCGACGAAGCCGCTGGCCGGGCCGTCTATCGGCTGCAGTTCGAAGACCGTCTTCTGCGCGATGGTCATCATGACCTGCTGGAGCTTTGCTTTGGGTGCCATGCAGACGAGGGTGATTTTGCTTCCCGGTGCCTGCTTTGCCAGGTTGGCGGCCTCGAAGAGGGCGTGCCATGCCCAAGGGTCGAGTACCGCCGGGAGCATTGCCTCGTTCTTCAGCGCGGGCCCCTGGGGACCGGCGGTCGGCTCGAGGGTCTGAAGCGGATTCGGAACGATGCCGCCACAGACCACGATTTGGAGTGAACCAGCCATTCGAAAGACTCCCTTTTGGAATTACCTTTTGCTCAGTTTTCTGCGGAGTGAAGTCCGCCCGCTCCGGCGCGGAAGGCGATGGCGCCGCGCTCCGGGTCATCCTGGAGGTGCTTGGCACAATTCCAGAAGCAGGCCCCGCAGTGTATACACTTCTCCCGGTCGAAGAGCGGTACCTCTCCTTCCGGGTTCACGCTGATGGCCTCGGCGGAGCACATCTCCGCGCAGACCTTGGTGCCGCATTCCTCGCAGAGGTGTGGATAGAGGAAGACCACATGGTCGGCGTAACCGGGGGGGGCCTGCACCTTCCCGCCGACGAGAAGCGCGTCCTGATGGGAGAGGAGCAGCTTTCCGTCGTATTCTATTTTCGGCCAGCCAAGGAGTTCCATGATGCTGTCGTGCAGCGTTCGGCCCTTGGCGTGAGCTTCGGTGCGGAGCTTCTCCACTTCCTGCGGGGTGAGCCTGCCCTTGAGGAACTGTTCGAGTGTGGGGACGCGCTCGTAGGGTGTGCGCCCATCACCGGAAAGCGAGAGCCGTCCGCGCGTGAAACCGGCGAGTGCCATGCCGATCATGCCACGCACGAAGCCACGCTGGAAGCCGTCCCGGGCCTTTTCCGCCTTGCGGGAATCCTTGTCCAGCCAGCTCTCCCGCCGGCGCCGGACGTAAGCCTTTTCGAGGTTGGCCTTGGTGAACTCCTCGCCGGACTTGAGGAGCTCGAGGACGCCCTCAGCCAGCAGGGTACCGCTCAGCCATGCTTCGTCCACGCCGGAGTTTGTCAGGACGTTGGTGGTGCCGGACCCCTCGCCGATGCGGGCGAAGCCATCGCCCACAAGGTGAGGTTCCCCGCGCCGGCCGGACTCCTGAAGCGTCTTTGCGCCCCACGACCGGATTGTGCCCCCGTTGAGGTGCTTCCAGATCGCCGGGTGCTGCATCCAATGCTGCATGTAGCGGTAGGTGGAGCGCACGGGGCTGTCAAACCAGGAGGGGACGAACACGCCGGCGCTCGCCAGCCCGTCGGGATAGACATACAGAAAGCCGAATATTTCCGGTTCGGGATAGCCGAGCGTGTGGAAGACCGTGCCGGGCTTCAGCTCGCACCCTTCGGGAAGCTCGACGACGACCTTCATGCCGACGGCGAAATCGTGCTGATGGTTTCCTTCCGGGAGGCCGAGCTTTTCGTCGAGGATGCGTCCGACAGGCCCCGCCGGACCGTCGCCGATCACGGTGAGCGCCGCCTTGATGTCCATGCCGGGCATGTAGCCCGGCTGGGGTTCGCCACTTCGTTCCACGCCCTGGTCGGCCAAGCGCACGCCAGTGACCCTGCCGTTTTCCATCAGCGGGCCGGACACCGGTGACGAGGGCCAGATCTGTACGGTGCCGGAGGCCATGAGCTGGTTGCCGACCCATTGGTTGAACTGGCCGATGGAGGTCAGCAACCCGTCGTGCTTCTTCATGAAGCCGGGGATAAAGGGAATCCGGAGTGCCTGGTCACGTACCGGGAGCATCCAGCGCAGAGCCTTGATGACGGCGTCCGCGGCCTTCACCGTGGCGGGGCGCCGGCTGGCGCCCACCGGGTCGAGCAGGTAGAGGAGGCGCTCTTCCGTGACCGGGTGCGTCATGGGGATGTCGGCGGGGTCCAGGTCAGGGAAGGTCTCCCGGATGGCACGGGCCTTGGTGACGACGCCTGAGACACCGAAGGCGATGTCGTCGGCGCGTTCATAGCAGATCACCTGCGGCGGCATGCCGGGCATGGTCTTGCTTTCGGCAGCCGGTGTCCCGTCTTCGTTGAGCAGTCCGCGGGAGAGGGTGGTGAGGAACCCGCCCATGGCGGGGCCGAAGCCGACGCAGGCGATGTCCACCTCCATGCTTTGGCGGTCCACTTCGGGCTGCCCGGAGGTTGTGTCCTGGGTCATAGAATGCGTCCCGTCAGGGAGAGAGTTTTCTCATGCGGGGTAGTCGAGGGCCTCCGGTATGGTGACTTGAGCGACGGCCTTTGCCGCGCGGTCCTTCGCCAGGCGCGAACCGGTCAGGCAGCCCTCCATGCGGGCACGCAGCCGCATGTAGCGGTGCAGGCCCGGGAACCTTACGCATGGTCCCGCCTTGAGCGGGTGCGAGTCGTCATCGCCCAGGACGTCTATACCGGGCACACTGGCGTCCATCCCGGGGATGATTCCTTCCAGATCGTCGAGCTCCCCGTCATGATAGCACGAGGCACAGGTTTCCTTCGACCATTCGGGGTGACGGTTGTAGCCATGGACGAGTGCGGCGCAGATCCTGCCGACCTCTCCGACAGCGTCGCCGCTGAAGGTGTGGCAGAGGTCCTGGTAGAACTGGGTGAGGCCGTCCAG
Organism: Candidatus Sumerlaeota bacterium; assembly: GCA_007132505.1. GTDB lineage: Bacteria > Sumerlaeota > Sumerlaeia > SLMS01 > SLMS01 > SLMS01. Next base: position 9,163 of record SLOM01000198.1, on the reverse strand, counting down.
CCCCTCGGCCAGGTTCGGATTCTCCGGCCCCTTCGTCTCCAGTTCCAGTGTGTCCATGATGAGCGACCGGGCGGCGAGCAGCCAGCAGAGGGCGTCCGCCAGAGGGAAGGTAACGCCCTGGCGCGAGCTGTTGTAGAGCGCCTGACCATTTGCGTCCTTGGCGGTGCGGAGGTGCTCGACGGTCCAGAGCCAGAGCTCCATGGCGGTGGCCAGTGCGCAGGCGCCGGTGCCGGGGCGTTGGGCGCTCAGCCGGCGCATTTCGCCGACCCAGACGCGGAACTGCGCCAGGAAAACAGGCGAGAGCATGGTGACACTGAGCTGACGGCGCTGAACCGCCTCGGGGCCCTCGTAGGTGGCTTCAAGCTGCGCATCCATCCACTTGTGGAAGAGGAAACCGGGGCAGTCCTCGGTGATGCCGTATCCTCCCATCAGGCTGACGGCCTCGCGCATGATCTCCGCGCCATGGCCGGTGTTCCAGAGCTTGCATGCCGGGCAGTACACGTTGGCCACCGATTCGAGGACCATGAAGCGCGTCAGCAGATCGTTGCTGAGCTCCTCGTAACGCTGGCTGTCCCGCTTCTCCGCGGGCATAGCTTCGAGTGCGATCAGTTCCAGGGCGCCCTTCTCAGCCTGCTTGTAAGCCTTGAGGATGGCGCGCCGGCCCTCGATGCCCTGCTCCTTGAAGAGTTTTTCCTTCTCTCTCTCGATGGGATCGAAGACGTCGAATATGCGGGCAGCCTCGAATCCAAGCGAGGATGCCGCCTCGCCGGTGGCCCACACGTCCACGAGCCGGTGAAGGGCGTCCTCCTTCATCTGGATCCCGAGCTGGTAGCGTGGTGAGTCGGGCTTGTCGGAGGCGCTGCCGCGGAACCGCTGGCGCTGGTAGCGAATGACGGGTTCGATCGCGGAGAGCAACTTCGCGGCGGTCATCAGGCCGACGGTGACGCGGGTTCTGCGGAAGACGGACTCGATGACTTCGCTGTGGTTCATGTTGGGAACAATCTTCCCGTCCTTCACCGTATAGCCACCGACGATGCGGCTGGCGGGGATCTTCAGATTGAAGACCGGGTCGCGCGTGGAGGAGAGCTGATGCACCATCTTGAGAGTGGCAGACCCGCGGTCGAACGTGCCCGGGTCGTCCTCCTCGAGGATCACGAGGCAGCTTCCCTTGATGCGCTCGTCGTCGGAGTCCACCGCCGCGGTGACAATGTTGGCGAAGTCCATCCCTGTGATGAATCGCCCGCGCTTCTCCACGTGCAGGATGGGCTCTGCCCCTTCCTCCCACTGATCCACGCGGACCTTGCCGGCCAACACGCCGGTGTCCACGCCCACATAGGGGATGGGCTCGGTGAGGGCGAAGGCGGCCCGGCAGGGCTCGCGGTCTTCTCCCGGGGCGGGCGGGATGCAGCGTGTCATGTATTCGGCACGCTGCTCGGGTGTCCCGCACTCGTGAATGGGGGAGAGGCCGAGGTTCCCGGCCAAGCTGGAAGTGGCCGCTCCGGCGTCCACCCAGGCGAGCTCAAAGGCGATCAGCGCCAAGGCCAGGTTCTTGGGCCCTTCGATATAGCCGCCCTCCTCGGGTTCCATGAAGGCGGAGGTGATGCCTGACTCGTCGAAGACCTTGAGGAGGGAATTCTTCTCCGTTGTCCACTCGTGGGTGTTGCGTGCTCCGTTGGCGACGATGCGTGCCACGGGCCCCCGGGCGACCGCGCGGACGGACTGGACGAGCATCTGAAGATCAAAGCGGTCCGCGTAGCGCCACATGATCTGGCGCACGTCGTCCAATGGTAGTGTGCGGAGCGCCGCCTGGCCCTCCTGCTGTGCCGTTGCCGCCATGGTATGTCTCCCGCGAGGTTGGTCCGAACAGGCTCTTGATAACCGAAGTATCAATTATCCGGACAATGGGGTTGATTTCGGGGAAGGCGGGTGCAACTGCAACCGTAATGTGGGCGGCCCTGCCGCGGCGGCGTGGCCGGTTGGACGGGCGGGCGTGGAGCGTTGTGGCTGCCGGGCATTGGCCTTGACAGCCAGCCGCGGGCAAGGTGAGCCTCCTGTCATGAAAGCAGCGATTGCAGCTGCGAAATGGGCTTCGATGAGCGTTGCCACCCCCGCACTCCGGCTTACCGCCCCTTCCGAATTCGCCGCAGTGGACATCCAACGGTCCGTTCCGCAAGGTGTTGCACTGCGCGGGGAGGGCCTCACATGCCGTGCGGCCAGTGGTGGCTCGTCCCGCGATACCCCGCAACGGAGAGTGCACTGATGAGCGATCCCCGCACGACGACTCTGGCTGAAGCACCGCCGGGACAGGAAAGCAACGGGCTGGATGCATCCCATGTCCGGAAGCTGATGGACCGCTACGACTACAGCGAGGAAGCCCGCGCCATTGTCGAATCGGAGAATCTCCTGCCCACGGCCCTGCTCAACAGGCTGCACGCCCGCTACCCGACACACTCCGGGCTGAAGGAGTTCGACCGCTTCCTGTTCGACGGGCCGGAGAGCTATTCCGGACTCGATGGGTTCCGGCGCGTCCTCTCAGTGCTCGAGCGAAACGGCATCAAGCTCGAAGGCATCCCGGCGCGGGAGCTCTTCGTGGAGGTGTACCGGTTCAAAGCCTCCCGGCACATCCTCAACACGATCAACTGGAACGACTACGAAAACGACCCGATGTACCACCTCGTGATTCCCCAGCCGGGAATCATGAAGCCGCACATCGTGCAGAAGTACACCGCGGCGGAGTCTCCCGAAGAGCGGACGCGAATCGCCCTCGACTACATCAAGGAGACCAACCCGCACGACGCCAAGCAGATGCTCAACAAGCCGTGGATGCCGGGCGATGACGGCGAGATCGAAATCCTCGAGGGCAGCCAGCACAAGTACCCCCAGATTCAGCTCGCCTTCGACAAGACCACCCAGTCGTGCTTCTCCTTCTGCACCTACTGCTTCCGCCACGCGCAGGTGCGCGGGGGCGATGATATCTTCATTCAGGAAGATATCGGCCAGATCCACAACTATCTGCGCCAGCACAAGGAGGTCACGGATCTGCTGATCACGGGCGGGGACGCGGGGTACCTGCCATACGACCGGTTCGCCCAGTACGTGACGCCCATCCTTGAGGACCCCGCCTTGTGGCACGTGCAAACCGTGCGGATCGGCTCGCGTATGTTGACCTTCCAGCCGGAACTGATCCTTTCCCGCAAGTACGACAAGATGCTCGATCTGTTCGCCAGAATGCGTGACAACGGCGTGCAGCCGGCTTGGATGGCGCACTTCTCCACGCCACGGGAGGTGCTGAATCCGACCACCATCGCGGCCATCCGGCGCCTGCAACGCCATGGTGTGGTGATCCGCAGCCAGAGCCCCATCATGAACCACGTCAGCCTCTTCAAGCATGGGGACGGCAGCGTGGATATCGAGCGCTCCGCACAGAATTGGGTAGACCTTGGCAATGTGCTCGGCATGCTGCAGGTGGGTTTCCACTCCATGTACTGTGCACGGCATACAGGGGAGCATCACTACTTTGCGGCACCACTGGCTGATATACAGAGGATTTCCAACCGGGTGTACCGCTCCCTCGCCTCGATCAACAGGCCTTCCCGCTACATTACCATGACCATATCCGCCGGCAAGGTGTCCATCCTTGGGTCGGTGGAGGTTGGTGGCCGGAGGGCACTGGCGCTCAAGCTGAACGAGGCCCGCAACATGGAATGGATGGACCGGGTTTTCCTGGCGGTTTACGATGACAAGCAGACGCGGGTGGACCAGCTCCAGCCGTTCGACACGGACGAGTTCTTCTTCGAGGAGGAGCTGCGCCAGATCGAGGGCGAGCTGGCCAAACTCCACAACAGGCACGTGGCTGAGCCGGAGGGCAGGGCGGCCGCGCACACCGGAGCGCAAACCTGATGATAGACAAGCTGGCTGCCAACGCGGCGGAAGCCGTTTCCGATATTCACGATGGCGCGACAGTCATGATCGGTGGCTTTGGCGAGGCGGGCAGCCCCATCGAGCTGATCCACGCGCTGGTGGACCATGGCGCGCGGGAGTTGACAGTCGTGAGCAACAACACCGGGAGCGGGCGTGTCGGCCTGGCCGCGCTCATCGCGAACGGGCAGGTGCGCAAGATGGTATGCTCGTACCCCCGGAGCGCCAATTCCCTCGTCTTCCCGGAGCTTTTCCGTGCCGGTAAGATCGAGCTGGAACTCGTCCCGCAGGGCACCCTGGCGGAGCGCATCCGCGCCGGTGGGGCGGGAATCCCCGCCTTCTATACGCCGGCGGCGGCCGGCACCCGCCTGGCCGAGGGCAAGGAGACCCGCGCCTTCAATGGGCAGGAGTACCTCATGGAGTACGGCCTGCGCGCTGACTTCGCCCTGGTGCGGGCGGAGCGTGCCGACAGGTACGGGAACCTTGTCTATAACAAGACAGCCCGGAACTTCGGGCCGATCATGTGCACCGCGGCTGAAACGGCCATCGTGCAGGTGCGGGAAGTGGTCGAGGCCGGCGGCATTGACCCCGAATGCGTCGTGACGCCGGGCATTTTCGTGGAGCGGCTCGTGCAGGTACCCGAACCTGCGCAAGAGTCCGAACTCGTGAAGGAAGGACGGAGTTACCCGTGAGCGAATCAAGCAAGCCCGCAACCGCCGGCTGGACCAAGAGTGAGCTGGCCCGCCGCGTGGCACAGGATATCCCGGACGGCGCCTGCGTGAACCTCGGGATCGGCATGCCGGAGCTTGTGGCGCACTCCCTCCCCGAGGGCCGGGAGGTGATCTTCCAGACAGAGAATGGGCTGCTCGGGATGGGACCCGCACCGCCGGAAGGCCAGGAGGACCCCGAGCTGATCAACGCGGGAAAGAAGCCCGTCACCGCGATCCCGGGTGCTGCGTATTTCCATCACGCGGACAGCTTCACGATGATCCGGGGCGGCCATATTGACATTTGCGTCCTTGGGACGATGCAGGTGTCGGCTACGGGAGACCTTGCCAACTGGTCCACCGGCGACCCGGGCGCCATCCCGGCGGTCGGCGGAGCGATGGACCTTGTCGCGGGAGTCAAGTCCGTCTTCGTCATTACGCAGCACGCGACAAAGACCGGCGAGCCAAAGATAGTCGAGTCATGCACCTATCCGCTGACAGGCAAGGGCGTTGTCAGCCGCATCTATACAAATCTGGCAGTGCTGGACGTGACGACCGGGGGGCTGGTGGTAACGGACCTGGCTCCGGGAGTGACAATGGAGGAAGTCAGGGAGAAGACAGGTACGGAACTGACGGACGGACGGCAGGGCAACACCGCCGCCGAACCGCCCGCCGGAACCGCAACACGCGGTGTCGGAGGCAACAAATGAAGACGGAGAAATCCGATCGGAGCAGAAAGCTTTACGAGCGCGCAAAGCGCGTCCTACCGGGCGGCGTCAGCCGGAACGCCGTCTTTACACGCCCGCATCCAACCTACGGAATGACAGGGGCGGGGTGTTACGTCACGGACGTGGACGGCAACCGCCGGCTGGACTTCGCGAACAATGTCGCCTCCCTGATTCACGGGCATGCCCACCCGGCGATCGTCGAGGCGGTGACGCAGCAGCTCCGGCAGGGTACCGCGATCAACCTGACCTCGGAAGTCGAGGTCGCTTACGCCGAGTACCTTACCGCGCGGTCGGAGTGCTTCGACAAGATTCGCTTTGTGAACTCCGGCACGGAAGCGATCATGTGCTGCCTGAAAGCGGCCCGTGCCTACACGGAGAAGCCGAAGATCGCAAAGGTGGAAGGCTCCTACCACGGCATCTACGATTACGCCGAGGTGAGCCAGGCCTCCACTCCCAAGGACTGGGGTGAGGCGGACCACCCGTACAGCGTTCCGGTCGTGAGGGGAACCTCGTCGTCGGTACTGGAGGAGGTCATCGTCATCCCATTCAACGATACGGAACACGCGCTTTCGCTGCTCGACGAACACACCGGGCAAATCGCCTGCGTGCTGGTTGATCCGCTCCCGCACAGGGTCGGCATGAGCCCCGCCTCGGCCGAGTTCGTCGAGGCATTGCATGGCTGGACACGGCAGAACGACGCGCTGCTGGTGTTCGACGAGGTCATCACCTACCGCCTTGAGTACGGGGGCGCCCAGGACTGGTACAACGTGAAGCCGGACCTGACGGCGCTCGGGAAGATCATCGGCGGTGGCTTTCCGGTTGGTGCCATCGCGGGCAGCAGTGAGGTCATGGAGGTGCTTAATCCACTGGCCGACAAGGTGCTCTTTCCGCACTCGGGGACCTTCTCCGCCAACCCGGTCACGATGACCGCCGGCTATACGGCGATGCGGCTTTTCGGCGCCGGCGAGGTGGCGCGGCTGAATGCACTTGGCGACATTGCACGGAAACAAATCGCCGAGGCCATAGAGTCCACCGGGATACCGGCCTGTGTTTCCGGCGCTGGGTCGCTCCTGCGTATCCACATGAAGCCGAGCCCTCCGCGCAACTACCGGGAAGCCTATCCGGCGCCCAGCGAGACGCGCATGATCCGGACGCTACTGGACTATATGTTCCGCAACGGCGTCATGATGATCAACACGTGCTCCTGCGCCCTCTCGACGCCGATGACCCAGAAGGAAATAGACATACTCACGGAAACGCTGCACGAAGGCTTCCTGAAGGCGAGGGAGGCCGCTTCCGAGAGCAGTGTTGCAGTATCAGTCCAGTAAGACGGAACAGACAATGAACACTTACATCTGCGATGCCATCCGCACGCCCGTGGGGCGGTACGGAGGTGCCCTTTCACCTGTCCGGGCCGACGATCTGGCGGCCCTGCCAATCAAGGCGATCACCGAACGCCAGGAGGGCGTGAACTGGGCCGCCCTCGACGACGTCATTCTCGGGTGTGCCAACCAGGCGGGGGAGGACAACCGCAACATCGCGCGCATGGCACTGCTTCTGGCCGGCCTTCCCGAAACCGTGCCCGGATATACGGTGAACCGGCTCTGCAGTTCGAGCATGGAGGCTGTTGCCTGTGCGGCGCGGGCGATCGCAACGGGTGAGGCGCAGATGATCCTGGCGGGCGGCGTGGAGAGCATGTCCCGCGCGCCCTTCGTCATGGGCAAGGCCCCGGAGGCATTCTCCCGGAGCGCCGAGATATACGACACCACCATCGGCTGGCGTTTCGTAAACCGTAAGATGCAGGAGGTGTACGGCACCGACAGCATGCCGGAGACCGCGGAAAACCTTGCCGTGGACTACAGGATCAGCCGCGAGGATCAGGACCGATTTGCCTTCTGGAGCCAGAAGAAGGCCGCCGAGGCGCAAGCTGACGGGCGCCTTGCAGAGGAGATCCTTCCGGTCTCGGTCCCCCGACGGAAGGCGGACCCCCTCATCGTGGACAAGGACGAGCACCCGCGGCCGACGGTGCTTGAGAAGCTGGCCCAGTTGCGCCCGATCGTTCGGCCCGACGGCACGATCACGGCCGGGAACGCCTCCGGTGTGAATGACGGTGCGGCGGCTTTGCTGCTCGCTTCGGAATCGGCCGCGAGCCAGCACGGACTGAAGCCGATCGCGCGTGTTCTTGGTGCAGCCGCGGCGGGTGTCCCGCCACGCGTTATGGGGATCGGTCCCGTGCCGGCGACGCGCAAGCTCCTTGCGCGACTGAACATCTCGCTGGACGACATGGACGTCATCGAGCTGAACGAGGCGTTCGCGGCCCAGGCGCTTGCCTGCACGCGCGAACTGGGGATTGCAGACGACGACCCCCGCGTGAATCCCCTGGGCGGAGCCATTGCGCTTGGTCACCCGCTAGGAATGAGCGGGGCACGTCTCCTCGTGACAGCCACGCATCAGCTTCGCCGCACAGGGGTCCGGCGCGCGCTGTGCACCATGTGTGTCGGCGTGGGGCAGGGTATGGCCATGGTGCTTGAGCGGGTGGACGAATAAAAGGCTTTCCCCGGCACGGGACCCTCATGTTGGTTCTCCCCTTATGGCGGCGGGGCCCTCGCTGGATTCTTCCGGCGCGATGGCAACAGGAGGTTGTTGCCCGAAGTACGGGCTTGAGACTCATGCCGCCTCAGGAGTGGTCTGATGGCCTCTCGCGGCTACCTTTTAGCGACCGCCTTTTTCGTTTCTCTATCGGCCGCCGGCCTGTCCATCGGATGGCACGTCGGTCAATTCATACCCTCTGATTACCCGCCCCTTTCGGCGAAGGTTTGGGAACAGGCCGTGAAGCGGGCGGAGGCGGGTGATGTGACGGTCCTGCCACGAAAATTCTACAGCGGTTTTCTCCTGCCAAAGCCTGTCCAGGACGGAGACGTGTGGATCGTCTGGGTCACGGAGTGCAGCGGCCTGGTCTTCGAGAGCGAGGAGGCCGCACTGCTGGGCGCGGAAGAAGCGACGCGTGCGATGGTGGCACCGTTGTTTGAGTAGTCCGGCGGAAACGGCCCGTCCCATTCTCCCAAACTGAACACCCTCCCGGTGGTCAGTCCGGGAGGGCGTTCTCGTTGTCCGGTGGGCGCCGTGCGCCTCAGTGCATCATCCACCAGTCGCCGACGGTTGTTGCTGCCGCGTCCTCGTGGCCGATGAACCAGTGGGAGAACCCATCGGCGGCGGGAACCGAGACGCGGTTTTTTGTATGGTCAAAGTCAACATCCGCGCCGGAATAGACAGTCACGTCGCCACCACTCACGCGGAAGACGGCATTTAGGCCGGCCGGGTCATTGCTCAGCCCGTTGAGCCTGTCCGGGTTGTAGGGGAGGACGAGCTCCGCGCTGTCGAACTGGTCCGCGCCATCCGTGGTGGAAATGCTGAACTCCTGAAGCATGAGGAGGTCCGCATTCAGCTCGCCATGGTTCTGCAGCTCATGCCTTTCCACGAACCGCACGATTCCGGTGCCGGCAAGGTTGGAGAGCGTCACGGCCGCCATGCGGGAGTCGAGTGTCAGGAACTCAAGCGCCACGGAATCTCCGGGCCCGACAGGCCGGAGCTGATTCTCCGGGTCCTCTGCATAGCGGAAGCGCAACCCGTCCAGGTTCATCCGGTCGCCGCCTGGTGTTGAGGCAAAGGTGAAACGGACGTAGTCCTCGAAAAGGTCCCGTCCATCGAGCAGATAGACGGGCGTGGTGCCGATCTGCGTCCAGACGTTGCCGATGGCGGGGCCGCTCAGGTGGATCTGCTCCTGAAGAGTGGCGAGCGTTCCGCTGATCG
>SLOM01000079.1 GCA_007132505.1 Candidatus Sumerlaeota bacterium | reverse complement strand
GTGCCGCCACTCGCGGGTCGACTGCCCACGGGTGTTGCATCCCAAAGAGGTGGAGCGGAGAAATGCTGAACGCAAGAGAGACAATCCAGCGACTGAGCCGTGGCGGTGCCCTGATGCTTCTGGCAGGCGGACTTGCATTGGCCATCCCGGCTACTGGCGCGACAGAGGAGAACAACGCATTGGACCCGAACGATGAAACCGCAGAGGCCACGGAAATACGGCGGGGCCTCCCCACCACAGACGCCCAGAGAACACGCGAGCAGATCTATTACGAAAATGTCATTTCCAAGATCGAGCCGGACCTCCTGGGACACAAGGACCGCCTCGACCTGTACATAGGCCTCTACAAGCGCGAGATGATCAACGACACGAACCTGTTCGCCACAAGCCTCAAGGCCGAGTGGGACGAGCAGGAGGAGAAGGTCCGCCTCTCAGGCTACGTCAACTACAACGAAAACCACAATGGCCTGTTGCGCCTTTTCCACCACCTTGGCTTCGAAGAGGTTATTGACGAGGTGGAGGTCCTGCCCTCAGCGAACCTCGGCGAGCAGAAGTTCGGAATCGTAACCGCCGCCACCGCCTTCACCTATGGCGCCCCGGAACCACCGCGTGAGTCCCTGACGGAAGCCCTCATGGGGGATCCCGTCTATCTGCTGCGTGACGCGGGGAACGGCTACTTCCTGTGCCTCAGTCACGAGGGCTACGTTGGCTACATCAGCGAGGAGAACATCGCCCGCATGGACGCCGGCCGCTTCACCGAGTACCAGCAGGGCGAGCAGGCCTTTTTTCAGCGCAACCACGACGTGGGCGACCGGATGATCCCCATGGGCGCCCGGATCAAGGTGAGTGGCCATGCCGACGCCGGGGAGTCGGTCCTGCTGGAGATGCCGGAGGGAACTGAGGTCCGCGTCCCCGCCGATGCGGTCGTCACCCGCGTCAGCCGGCCCCACCCGAAGGCCCTCGAGGCCATTCGCGTCGCCGAGCAGATGTACGGCACACGCTACGTCTGGGCAGGCAAGTCCACAGAGGGAGTGGACTGCTCCGGCCTCGTACAGACAGCCTTCCGCTCCCAGGGCGTGAACATGCCCCGCGACTCCTACATGCAAGCCTATGTGGGGGCGCTTGTGGGTACATATCATTACCGCGAGGAGATGCGCGAGGGTGACCTGCTCTTCTTCCTCGGGCACCAGGGCCGCATCACCCACGTGGCAATCTACAAGGGGAATGATGTCTACCTGGAAGCCTCCCGGGGACGCGTGCGCCTGACCAGCTTTAACCCCGAGGACGAGCGGTACGACGCCAGCCGCGCCGCCAGCTTCGCCTTCGCAAAGCGTCCACTGGAATGAACGAATGAACGGACCACCTCTGCCCCCCGCGGAGGGGGAAGGGCAGCCGGCGAGCGGCAACGGAGGACCTGGCCCCCACCTCTCGGTGGTCATACCGGCCTATAACGAGGAGGAGCGGCTCCCGGACACCATCCGCACGGTGGAGGCGTTCCTGGAGAAGCAACCCTGGGACTGGGAGCTGATCGTGGTGGACGACGGGTCGGCGGACCGTACAGCCGAGGCGGCAAGGGAGGCCTTCCGCCACCCGGCCTCACGCGCCGTTTCGCTTCCCCAAAACCAGGGCAAGGGCGCCGCCATACGCCGCGGGATGCTGGAGGAGGCACGCGGAAAGTACCGCCTGTTCACCGACGCGGACAACTCCACGCCGATCGAGGAACTCCCCGGCCTGCTCCGCAAGGCTGAGGAGGAGGGCTACGGCGTGGCGATCGGCTCCCGTGCGCTTCGCGATAGCAAGCTGGAGGTCCGCCAGCCCTTCTACCGGGAAATGATGGGCCGGTTCTTCAACCTGATCGTGCAGATGGTGGCCGTGCCGGGCATCCGCGACACGCAATGCGGTTTCAAGCTCTTCACGGCTGAGGCGGCCGGGTACGTGTTCCCGCGTCAGCAGCTTCAGGGATTCTCCTTCGACGTGGAGCTGCTGATGCTGGCGCGGCGCGGTGGCTTCCGTATCGCCGAGGTGCCCGTACGTTGGATCAATTCGCCCGCCTCGCGCGTGAGCCCCATCCGGGACTCGCTGCGCATGTTCATGGACGTGTTGCGGGTGCGCCTGCGAGGGGTAAAGGAGCCGGAGAAATGAAACGGACCGCACACGTGCGCCACGCCTGCGCCATCCTGTCCCTCTGGCTTGCCGGAGCCATGATGTCGGGCTGCTCGGGACCGATCCTGCGCACCTCCCCGGCGCCCGAGCCTCCTCCCGCGTCCGTCAGCGGCCCGAACCGTGCCCTTGCACCCCGGACAAGCCTGCTTGGCGTGGGCCGAAGCGTGCCGGCCTTCGAGCTGGCCGATCAGAACGGCACCCCGGTGAGCGCCTCCGAGCTGATGGCAGGCGGGCGGGGGACACTCCTCGTGCTGCTGCCGTCGGACAACGCTGCGGCGGTCCGCCCGGCCTACGGGTGGGCGCGCCAGCACCTGAACTTTCTCACCCAGCAGCGCATCGAACTGGTCATGATCACACCCCACAGCGTGGAGGACAACGCGCGGCTGGCGCAGCGGGAGGAGCTGCGGCTGGCGGTGCTGTCAGACCCGGGAGCGTGGGTTATGCGCAGCTTCGGCGCCGTGCCGCAGGGGGCTGCCAGTCCGCGTGCCCCGCACGCGATGCTGATCGCGGCGGATGGGCGCATTCACCTTTCCGAGGCGGGGCTGCCCTCGCCCACCGATGCCGTCGTGGCGGCGCAGACACGCCCCGGCCAGCAACGCGAATCCATTTTCCAGCTCTTCTGAACCGCCAGCCTGCAGCGGATCAGTGGCCCTTCATTGAAGAACCCCGCCGGATGACCCAGCGGGGTTTTCGTCTTGGCGATTGTGGCGGTTGTTCCCCTGAAGGATTACTGGGCCGGGGAGTAGAAGTTCGTTATGTCGTCCGGTGCCAGTCCGCGTTCCGGTGGGTTGAGTGACTGCCGGCTTGGGCCGAAGGAGATGATCTGGAAGGTGGAGGGATTGAAGTAGATCTCCGAGGCTGCGAAGGGACCGTCGGGAAGCTCCGTGCCGCCGCGCGCCGCGTAGTCATCTGAGCGGATGTAGAAATACGGCATGCCGTAGGGGTCCACGAAGCTGATGTTGCCAAGGGGTGTATCCGCAGGAAGCTGGTCGGCGGTGACGACTGTCGTGCCGTTGTAGAAACCCATGCGGTTGATGTCCCACTCGATGTAGGGGCCGCGCCAGCGGTTGCTGAGCGGGTCCTGAAGGTTGCCATTGAGCGAGGAGCGCAGCGCCACGGCGAGATAGCCCGATCCCTGGTAGGTGCCCGTGGTTACGAGGCTGTCAGGAGCGAGGGTGTTGCCCGAGCCAGTCGGAGGAAACTGGCCGGTGTCCACCTTGTACTGGTTGATGGCGACCTCGAGCGTGCGGATTTCCTGACGGGTCTTGGCTTCGCGGGCCTTCCCGAGCTGCTGCGTATAGACACCCGTGGCGATCGTGGAGATCACGGAGATGATCAGGACGACCACGAGGAGTTCGATCAGCGTGACGCCGGTATGACGGGAGGTGAGTCTCATGAAACGGAATCCTGGTCTTTTCGGTCGGTTCGCTCCCGGGCTGGTTCCCCGTTCCGGAGCGGCTTCCCTTTTGGAGACGGGGGTGTGCACCACCTCTTAGAAGCCCTGGAAGAGTGTCTCGTTTCCGGACAGGACGGAGAAGGTGTAGAAGATGTCGTCGCCCTGCTGACGCCGGTCGGTCCCGAAGTCGCTCACGCCGTTGGGCCCGTAGGAGATCACGGCGAAGCGGTCGAACCTGTTGGCTTCGACGGCGGCTCCGGAGAGGCGCAGGTTGCTCATGCCGAGGGTCACCGGTTCACCGGGTCCGCCGGGCAGGCCGGAATCGCCGAGCAGCCCGAAGGGCGAATACATGCGGTAGGGGTTGCCCCACGGGTCCACAACGATGTCGAGCGAGACGTCGCCCGTGCCGGGGACTCCGGGTGTTTCACCCGCGTAGCGGACGCGCTTGGGGTTGAGGAACGGTCCCTGCCAGCCGCGCTTCATGGCCTCCACGCGCGTGTCGGCCGTTGTGGGCGTGGCCAGATTGAGCTGGTTGCCGCCCACCTGATTCCCAAGCGGCCGGGACACGTCTATCAGCCAGTGGTTGGACATCTGCGAGAGGTTGTTGAAATCGTTTCGCGAGATGGCCGAGGAGGGGTCGGCAGCCTCGGCGTCCGGCACCATGTTCAGCACGTGAATGGGCACCACGAAGCCATGGATCAGGGCGACCTGTTGCTGCGCTTCTGCGATCTGCCGCACCTCGAACTGGGCTGTCGAGACCCGGGCGCGTTGCACCTGGTTCACGAAGACCGGAACGGCGATGGTTGCCAGCAGGGCAACGATGACGAGCACAACAAGCAGCTCGGTCAGCGTCACGCCTCGGCGGCGGGGAGTAAGGATGGCTCCTGATCTCATTGGGGTGAATCCTCCGATTTGTTCCAGGTCTCCTGGGAGTCTGTTGAGAGTGTCTCGCGTTTCGGGAGTTTCGTCAACTTTCCGGGGCGGGAAATCAGCGCCCGAACGAGCGAACATAGTCGTCCCCACCTCCGAAGGTTCCGTCGCGGCCTACGCCAGTGCCGTCGCCCGGCCTGCCGTTTGGTCCGAGACTTACGATCGTCGGCCTGTCGAAGACGAGGGCGTCAAACTGCCCGCCGGCGTCGAAGCCGCCGCCGGTGCGTTCGCCCGCGCTCTCGACGAAGATGCCGTTCGGCTCGAGCAGCAGTCCCTGCCGCGTGAAGAACAGGTAGTCATTGCCCCACGGGTCGTCCGGGATGCCGGTCTTGCCGAGCTCCTCGTTGTAGAGTGAGCTGTCGCGCTGCCAGTTGATGTAGGGACCGCCCCAGCGCATCGAGCCGTCGAAGGACTCTTCTGCCTGCAGAAGCCGGTTGATGATGTTCAGCCTGCTGACGCCGGTGGCGAAGTCGCCCGTGTTCGGATCAATGAACAGGCTGTTGGCGGTGGGGAACTGGAGCCAGGGCTGTGCGATGAGGTAATCCGTCAGACCGTCGGCGCGGTTGATCGGGTCCCCGGGGAGACCGCGGTTGAAGGGGACACCATCGCCTTCCAGCACGCTGTTCAGGGCGAACAGGCGCACGTAGTAGCCGGTATCAATGGCGGCGCGCTCCATGGCTTCGGAGAGGTTCTCCAAGTCCGACTGCACGCGGGAGACGCGTGCCTGCTCGGTCCGGCCGGAGATGACCGGCAGGAGCACGGTGACCAGCACGCCGATAATGATGATGGCGACGAGCAGCTCGATGAGGGAGAAGCCACCCGCGTGGGCGCCACGGCTGCGCGGCCGCCGGAGGGAAGTTGTTCTATGTGCTCGCGTTGCCACGTCGGTTGCCTTTCTTGGGAAGTCGGAGAGGGGCAATGGAAGAAGTCTCATCCGGTGGTTTTCCGTCTGCTTGCCGGCGGTTTGCATTCTCAGAAAATGAAGAACAGGTCGTCTCCGGTCCCGAGGACCTCGTTGCGCCGGTCCCAGAACGCCGGGTTGTCCACTTCTCCGCCGCGGGTCTCGGGTCCGCCGGGGAGACCATCAGGCCCGAGCGAGTAGAGGGCGCGTGAGTTCCATGGCGGATCGTCCGCTCCGAACAGCAGGTACGGGCTGCCCCACGGGTCCACCGGGTAGCGGTCATCGTCGAGGACCTGTCCGTCCACCTCGGGGATGATGGCGATGGGCCCTTGGGCGGTGTCCAGCGCGAGGGGGAACTGTTCCTGGAGCTGTGAGAGCGAGATGCTCCGTCTCATCGCGATGTAGGGTCCGCGCCAGTTGGGCACGACCGAGTTGAAGTACTCCGCATTGGGTATGGGCTCGAAGGTGCCTGGTGTTTCTGCGGTTCCCCTGAACCAGCGGACGCGTGGCGGGGCAAGGTCCTGGGTCGTTGGGTCAATGGTGGCGAGCTGCGGGTCCGCCCGGTTGTCCATGTCGTTGAGGCGGGGGAGGAAATTCCCTCCCGGCATGTCCGCCTCCACGAGGAGGAGGGCCTTGACGAGGCTTTGCAGCTCGTCCTCGGCGGCCACGCGGCGGGCGTCCTCGGTACGCTGGCGGAAGATTGGCAGGATGAGCAGGGCCAGGATGGCGATGATGGTGGCCACCGCGGCGATCTCCACTGCCGTGAAACCTCTCTTTGGACTGGTCCTAAGGCGCATGGAATGCGGGCTCCTCTTTGCGTGCTTGGCTCGCGGACTTGGCCGCGTGGGGCGGTTGCTCAAAACTCGAATACGATGTCGTCGCTGCCGGGGTCGGTGATGCCGATCGGGCTGCCTGTCTCGTCGGTGGGCTGCAGGCCGGCCGGTACGTAGGTGAAATGCTCCGAACTCCAGACGTTCGCCCGCGCGGCGGTGAGCTCAGGCAGGGTCAGGTAACGGTGGGTGATGACGCCCTTGGCAGGTGGGCGGAATTCCGGCCGACCGCGGTAGAGTCGCAGTTGGAAGGGTCCCGTTCCCGTGGAGTCCACGGAGGCGTCCCCGCCGAAGTCCAGCCTGTTGAATTCCGATCCGCCGGGGTACTGGTTGGGGCCATAGCTGACCACCGCGTTGACGAAGTTGCCTTTGCGGTCCGGGGCCGTGCCGCCCGTCACCGGTGTGTCCGTGACGAAGGTGAGCCGTGGCGGCGTCGTGGTGGGGTCCACGTCCAGCATATAGACGACGTAGGGATTGTTCCAAGGGTCCGCGGGCCAGCGGATGCCGCCGGAGTCCCCGACGCTGTTGGGGCCCTGGCTCGGCAGGTCCGGGAAGATCATGTAGACGAATCCGCCCCGGCCCTGCGCCACGCCGGCGCGCTGCTGGGAGAAGGCGAAGTACGGGCCGTCCCACTGGTTGGCCAGCCGGTTGGCTCCTGCGGCGCCAACGATGCGCCCGTTGGTGTCGAGGCGCGTGAAGATCTGGTCGCCGATGCCGAGCTGCGTGCCGATCAGGCTCATGCGCTCGCTGCTTTCGGACAGCCAGGCAAGACGCGGGAAGACCGAGGTGTCCATGTTGGCGAACTCAAGCGCGGTGGCGATCTGGCGTGTCTCGCCGATCGCGGCCTTGCGCACGTTCGAGGTGAACACCTGCTGGATGCTGATCACGGCCAAGCCGCTGAAGAGTGCGATCAGCGCGCCCACGATGAGGATCTCGATGAGCGTGAAGCCGCGCTGCCTTCTGCGCGCGCTGGCGAGCCATGGAGTGAAAGCGTGGTGAGACACAGTCGGAAGAACCTCTTTTCTCTCGTCCCGCTGGCTACCGTCTCCGGCAGCCGGTCATCAGTTTGGGGCGCCGGGCCCCTGCCGTCAACTTCCCGGAAAAGTGGAAACCGCGTTTCATGGACCGTAAATCCAGGAGACGATTTCCGGCTTGGGCCTGTCCAGAGCGGTGATGGCCTGGAGCCTTGTGCCGCCCCTGCCTGCATCCGCGGGATTCGCTTCGGGATCGAGACTGTGCCCGTCCAGCAGGAAAGCCCGGGAGTTGACAGTTATCCGGCCATGAATTGACCGGAATTGCCGCAGGCGGGCGCAAGGGTCATTCGTGGCCGGGCCGCCCCACAGCTCCTCGTCCACCAGCACATCAGAGAGTTTCTCGTAGATGACGGAGCGTGTCCGCCTGCCGAGGAGCACTTCCTGTTCGAGGGTGCGCCGGCGCTCGAGCAGCCTTGCGGCCTGCGGGTCGGAGAATCCCGCGCTCCGCAGGACGGGGTAGCTCGCCGTGTTGATGTTCACGAGCCCGTGGCGGAGGCCTGCCGGTGGCGGGGCGAAGCGCGTCCAAGCCAGTGCCTCGAGCTGCCGGTTGTACATGCGCTGGGGCATGTTGGCTCCGAGTGCGGCGACCTGCAGGCTGCCGAACACCTCGCGGTCGTTCCAGGGGTCTGGTGCGCTGTCGAGCCGCTCGGAGTTGCGCCCGGCGGTCCATGTCTCCACGAGACCGGCCGGAGTCGGCCTTTCGGCTGGTTCGACCGTGAAGATGTCCACGATGCGCGCGTCCAGACGGGTGGGATCGTTGACGATGGTCTGCGCGGTTTGTGATCGCGAGCCCGGTCCGGCCACTTCCGGCCAGCTCCACCGCGCCCCGGGCTGGCCGTCGGCCTTGGCGAAGCCGGCAAACACGTCGAACAATTCGAGCACCGAGGTGAACGGCACGTCCTGCGGGTAGGCGGCCAGGCGAGCGAGGTCGCGGCTCGTGCTGCCCCGGGCGGGGAGGCTGGCGAAGGGCGTGGCTCGCGCGGCGTGGGCCTCCCGCACGACCGGGTTCACCCGCTGGAAGCTGTTCAGAACGCTGTGCTGCGGCGTCATGGTGTAGGCGAAGCGGTCAACCAGCTCTCCCGAGGGATCCTCGAGGTCCACTTTATGCCGGCCGGGATAGTCGGGGAGATGGAGCCTCTGGTCCTCGATGAGGCGCCGGTTGCTCTGGTTGGGCGTCCGGCGGAAGAGGTCGTAGAAGGAGCCGTAGCCCTCGTAGTCTTCCTCGCTGGTGGGGGTGCCGGACTTGTCGAAGTCGTCCGTCACGATCAGGTAGCCCCTCGGGGGGAGGTCGCCATGGAGCGAGACGCGGGTGGAGCCGACTCGCACGGCCCATCCGGAGAGGGAGAATCTGTCGTCCCAGGGGTTGTGGATTTCCAAGTACTGCCCGCCACTGCCGTGTCCGGCGGGGTTGGGCGGCTTCGGGAAGACCTCCGTGATGACTGGCGCGCGGGCCACTCCGAGGACGATGCCACCGCCCGTGCCGTCGCTCATTTGTGTGGGCACATGGCCGGGCCGGCGCGCATCCACGATATTGACGGCGAACTGGCGAAGCAGCAGGTCGTCCTTCGTGCCACGGTACTCCTCGGCCAGCGCCTCGTAAATCTCCTCCGCCGTGGCGTGATTGATGTCCACGAGCGGGCGGCCCGCCTCCTCATTGCCTTCGGCGGCGCGGTGCCATTCCTGTGCGATGCTGAAGACGGTCACGTGCGGGGCGATGGCTTCCAGCAGGGCGGGCGTGACGCCTTCGATCTGCTTGAGCTCGGAGAGCGCCTGGAAGCGCCGGTCGTCGCCGAAGGCGGGCTGGCGGATGTCGGGCACGAATTCGGCCGTTTCGCTGGCGGCGCCGGTGTTGATTCTGGCGATGGCCTCTAGCCGCTGGGGAGTATTGCCAAGGCAGGTGGCCGCGAGGCGTGCCTGGAGGGGGTCGCGGCGCGTTTCGGTTGTGTTGTAGCGCTCGGTGGCGGTGCGGGTTGCGCCGGGGCGGGAGCTCAGGCCGGGCTGCCCGTCCGGGCCAAGCCGCCAAGCCACAATGCGGTCCGCCAGCACCGGGGAGTCAACCGCGACACCGTACTGGCGCGAAATCGCATTGAAGAAGCTTTCGAGCTGCTCGCGATCGGCCGTGTTGAGGTTCAGCCGGCCGGAGAGGTCATGGACTCGGAAGTAGGCCGAGGGCGTGCGGATGCCTGGATGGCGTGGCCCGGAGAGGCGGACGTTCTGGCGTGACGCCGTCTCCTCTCGTCCATCGGAGGTCAGTTTGCTGGTGGGCTGGCTTGGGAAGGTGAGCAGCAGGTCCGCGCTGCTCACGGCTCCCTCCGGAAGGTTCCCGGCGAGCTGCTGTGCGGCGTTTTCGGCTCCGGCCGCAATGGACATCCGATTCTGAATGGACTGGCCGAAATTCTGGGAGGAAAGCACTTCGAGCCGGCTCGTGTAGGCCAGCGTGGCGGCCATCAATACAAGCACCGAGAGTATCGCCAGAACGATCAACACGGCAGAGCCACGCCTCCGCGGCTGACCGCGGAGCGGTGTCGGGACAAGCGGCGGCGGATTGATGATCCTCATGGCAGTGTCTCATCCCGTACGAAAAGATCGTACCTTACATCTTGGATCACCGACTCCACGTTGACAACAGTGGAAAGGAACACGGTGCGGAGTTTCCGCGGTCCGGGCCAGTCGGGCAGGGCATCGAGTGGTTCACGCTCGGCGCTCACGGTGACGCGCACGAGGAAGGAGGCGGGAATCTTGAACGGCGGGACGCCGAAGGGGGCGTTCACCGGCCTCACTTCGGGGAAAGTCTTCTCCTCCGCGTTCCAGAAGGATGTCCAGTAGGGCCTGCCCGGGTTTGTGCTCTCCACGTCGTCGTTCGGGTTCCATGCAAGCACGTCGAAGCTGAGAACTTCAAACAGAACCGGTTCGATGACCTCGATGCTTGGTCCGATGGGGGGCGGGTCCTCGGCTGTGAGCCGGAGGAGGACGTTGCGTTCGCCCTCGAAAGTGCCGAGGCGGTAGGTGACGCGCTGGCGGGGTGCGTCGGGCCCGAGGGTGCCGGGGGGTATGATGAAGATGACCTCATCGGCGGAGAAGCGGACGTCCTCGTCCACCTGGAAGTCGCCGTGGTCCGGGAGTCCGACGTAGTGTGGGCGCTCGAAGAGGCCGTTGATTTCGGCGTGCTGGTCGTCCTGCGGTGTCCAGTCGCCGTCCTCATCGAAACCTGTGAAGAATTCCTCGTCGGCGACGCCGTCGCCGTCGTGGTCTATGTTGTCTCCGAAGGGGAGGCGGCGGTCCACGAGCAGGAATTGCTGATAGTCGGGATCGGCGTCGAGCTGGAGTCGGGCGAGGTCACGGCTTATGATGTCCACGGCGCTGCGTGCTGCGGAATAGGCCCGCACGTTGGCCTCCATTTCGTCGGAGGCGCGCAATATCTGGATGAATGCGGCGGTGGCTCCTCCGATGAAGATCATCGTGACGGTGATGGCCACGATGGTCTCCACGAGGGTTACGGCGCGCCGTCTGGGGCGCGCTGTGCCGGTGGAAAGAGAGGAGGAGCGGTTGGCCAGTTGCGTCATGTATTCAAAGGGGTGCGGCGGAGCTGCCGTACGGGTGTTTCTCCGCACCCAACAGTCTTTCTACCGGCAGTATGGGGCAACGGGAGGCAGGTGTCTCCCCAAAATGAAAGCAGGGAAGTGGTGTCCTTTGGGCGGCTCAGGGGTCAAACCGAAGTTCGAACAGGACATCTGCCGAGGGCCGGAATTCGGGGTTGTAGCGGACGATCACGTGGGGGACGCCCGGTGTGCCGGGGGGCGGTGGGGGGTCGTCGGTCAGCAGGGGCCGCGAGTGGAACTGGTAAACCAACCGGTCATCGAAGGGGTACACGACGGGGTCGGTGGGCTCCTCGAGGAGCGATATGGCCTCGACCAGGCTGCCCTGCTGGTCGTCATCCCGGCGTATTTCCTCGGCCTTCTTTTGTGCGAGGAGAGCCGCCGCGGCCCGCATGGAGGCCTCCGAGGAGGCGCGCATGGCGGGCGGGAACAACTGCAGTATCCCGATGATCCCGATGGCAAAGATCGCCACCGCCACGATCACCTCGATGATGGAGTATCCGCGCTTCTGGCGGCCCTTAGCGCCGTACATTGGCCCAAACCCTTGGTTCCGCGGAGTTGGGGTACATCTGCACGGAGTAGTAGTTTTCGTCGTCGGCGGGATCGTCGAATTCCCGCCGGAGATGGACCGTGACGAGCGGGTTTGTGTCGTCTGGGCGGAAGACAACCTGCTGGACTCCCGAGTTGAAGCTGTTGGCGTTGATTCGGAGGAGGTCAATGATGACGTCATCCCCAAGGAATTCTGGGGCCACGGCCTTGGGGGCGCGCGGTGAGAGGTCCTCGTCCAGGTCGTCAATCCAGATGACCGTGTTGTCCACGTCGAACACCACGGCGGAAGGGAGTCCCGAAGCGATGGCCCGGTAGCGCGCCTGCACCATGGCGGCGCGCACCTTGTCGGCGGCGCTGCGCACGGTGGCACCCTTGCGGTAGTTGCCGTAGGCAAGGAGGGAGACCGTGACGGCAAAGAGAACGATTGAGAGAACAACAAGCAGTTCAGCCAGCGAAAAGCCTCGCCGGCGCACTGTGTGGAAGGCAGGTGATGTGGTTGAAGAGAACATGGATGGCTCGCCGCGGTCTCCGCTCATGCCAAGACAGTTTCTGGCCGCATGGACGGAGCTGTCAACCAGTTGCACCGGGACATTTTCCTGAGGCTTCATCCGGCGGTTCCCGGGGTCAACCAAACACAGGAGCTCCCCGCCGGTTTTTTCCGCAGGAAATCCTGTCCGGGGCCGCGCTGGCGGATTCTCCGGGCTCCCACGTTTTTTGCGTGCCCGGCCGATCTTGCCTTGAGGCGCCCCCTTTCCTCCGCGGACTTATGCAGGGAGCCGGGGGGGCACGGTAGCCCAAGGACCATCTGCCACCCTCGACCCATCAGGACGGAAAACGGAAACCCGGATCCATGGAGTCTGTCATCGAGAAAATCAAGGCGGCGGGCAAGCGCGTCTTTGGCGCGGACACCCCGCTGCCCTTCCCGGACACGCTGAGCATCGAGTCCAGCTACGCCTGCAACCTGAAGTGCGTCATGTGCCCCCGGCACTTCGAGGGCGTCCCGCAGGGGATGTTCACGCTCGAAATGTTCGAGAAGTTCATCGAGCCCTACATCCACAAGTTCAAGTACGTGCACTTGACGGGTTGGGGCGAAACGCTGATGAACCGGGAGATGCCCGAGCTGATCCGCCGCTGCCGCAAGGCGGGGTGCTGGACCTGCTTTACGAGCAACGGGCTGCTGCTGCGCCCCCCCTTGGACCGGCAGATTCTCGAGACGGACCTTGAACTGATCTCTATCTCCTGCGACGCGGACAACGCGCAGACCTACGAGTACGTCCGCGGCAAGGAGACCTTCAACGTGCTGATCGAGCGGCTGACGGCCTTCAACCGCCTGCGCGAGGAGATGGGCGCGCAGACCACCATGCAGTGGTCGTTCGTGCAGATGCGGCACAACTTCGAGCAGCTCCCCGGGGCCGTCCGCCTGGCCGCGCGCTGCGGGTTTCATCGCATCGTGGCCAAGCACATCGAGACGGTGGTCAACCGCTCCGAGCTGGCAGACGCGATGTGGAACACGGGCATCGCGCCGGACATGCCGCCCGAACTGGTGGAGCGCCATGACGAGGTCCTTGACGAGGCCCGCCGCGCAGCCGATGAGGAAGGCATCACCCTCGAAGTCCACCCCCGCCGGATGCATCATCAGGGCATGTGTCTCGTCAAGCCAGTCACGAATCTTTTCGTGGACTACGAGGGACGGGTCTCCTCCTGTTGCTACCTGAACAAGAACGACCTGCGGCCCTACAACCTGCCGGAGGAAAAGCCGGAGGACGACGGTGTCTATGGCGACCTGCATCTGGGTGACCTGATGGAGTTCCTGGAGAGCGAGCGTTTCCGGGATTTCCAGCGGACCTGGCTTCGGCACGAGGTGCCGGAACCGTGCCGCAACTGCCTTCAGGTCAACCGGATGAACACCACCTCACCCGACTGAGGATTCAGCTGCGGACGGGGGTTCCCGCGCACAATCGCAGGAACCGGCGGGCAAGCCGCCGGGGGGTGGCGTTCCGGGCCCGCTCGATGCCCGCGGCCACGCGCCGCCGGACGTCCGGTCCACCCTCCATGGCCAGCAGCACCTCGCGCCGCCAGCCATCCCCGTCGTCGGGGTCCAGATAGACACCGGCCTCCCCCGCCACCTCCCTTAACACCGGCAGGTCCGAGAGCACGAGCGGCGTCCCGCACGCCATGGCTTCCAGCACGGGCAGGCCGAATCCCTCGCCGCGCGATGGGAGGACCAGCACAGCCGCACGCCGGACCGCCTCCGCCAGTTCCCGGTCATCGGGAATCTCCACCGGTCGCCACGGCACCGCACAGGGTGTGCGGCGAAGTTCTGCAAGGCGGGCGCCCGCGGAGGCAGGGAATCCGGCGAAAACCAGCTCCAACCCGCCGGCGGGAAGCCCGGCTGGATCACCGAACGCGCGCAGCAGGACTTCGTGATTCTTCCGACGCTCCGCGTTCGCAATGCAGAGGACGGTGGGGCTGCGCCCTTCCAACGGAGCCGGGAAATGGATATCCGGGTCCACGGCGTGAGGAAGCACGGCGCGGCGTTTCCCCGGGATGCGCAGGCGGTTTCCGGCGCGGCGGGCAGCGTCCCGGGAGGGAAACAGCATGCGGTCTGCGCTCCGGACCGCCAGCCGGGTGCCCGCCCGCAGGTAGTACCGGAAGGCCGCGGGATAGGAGGCGGGCTGGCTCCAGGGCAGGTCATCGTGCACCATGACGAGCCGGGTGAGGCCGGGCGTGTGGGGAGG
>SLOM01000241.1 GCA_007132505.1 Candidatus Sumerlaeota bacterium | reverse complement strand
CGCTCTTACCTGTGGGGCACGCAAAAGCGCCCCGACATCGTCAGAAGCTATTTCCTGCATCCGGACGTCCTCTATGCAAACTGACACCGTGTGTCAGACATACAGCCGCCGGAGTAATAACCTCTTGTATCTTTTCTCTGTGATCTCTGTGCCTCGGTGGTGAAATCAATAGAAGCGCTGGACAGGCAACCCAACAGAGACGTCTATCCACGGATTGCACCGATTCACGCCGAAAAGGCGTTCGGGTGTCGGGCACGTCATTGCAAACTAAGAAGCATCGGCGGAATCTGTGTTGGCGGCGGATGGAGTATGGGAGGAAAAGAGCACATGGAGTCCCTTTTCGTTCGGTTGTTTGGAAACTGACGCCCGTCCTTTTTGATCTCGGTGGCTTCGTCGTGAGTCCAGGCCAGGGGCGGGGAATCCCGGGGAGGCATGATTCAGGTTGCACCGCCGATTCTTGTTGTTCGTAATGAATTTGAATTCGCCAGCACCAAGTGGCCCGGCGTGCCGGGGCCACGCCAAGGGAGACAACCCATGGAACAACCCTCCACCGTTCAGCCCGAAGCGGGTGATGCCGGTGCGGCCGGCAGGTCCTACGTCAACGCCTCGCTAATCGCGCTCCTCCTTTACTTTCTGTGCTACTTTCCCGGGCTGATCCTGAACATCTACTGGCTTGTGCAATCCACGAAAGTCCGGCGGGTCACCGGCCGGGCCCCCGAGGGACAGGGCTGCCTTATTGCCCTGCTGACCGCTGCTGTGGTCGTGCCAGTGATTCTGCTTCCCTGCTTCGTGATACTCGCCGCCATTGCCGTTCCGAACTTCCTGGAGGCACAGACCCGTGCCGGTGCCAGCCGGGTGCGCGCGGACCTGCGGATCTTGGCCACGGCCATCGAATCCTATCATATAGACAACAATGAATTCCCTGCCGCCACCACGCTGCCCGAGATGACACATGACTTTGACCGGCTGGATGAGACCGCGCGCCAGCAGGAGCAGATTCCCACCTTTGCCCGGAGGAACTGGCACACCGACGAGGACCCAGGTGTCAAATCTCTTACCACGCCCGTTGCCTACCTCACCAGAATGTTCCCTGACCCCTTCGCGTCGCCGGCTGGCATGGGTTTCCGCTACTGGACTGACGGGGGAGGCTGGATTGTCTGGTCGTCCGGGCCGGACAAAGAGTATGCCATCACCGATCCCTCAGAAGTGTATAGCTCGGACGAGCCGCAACCTTCCGACGCGCTCCTCCACCGCTCCTGGGACCCCACCAACGGCACGATCAGCCCCGGCGACATATGGAGGGTGAGGCAATGAATCAGCCACAGACCGGTGGCCAGGAGCAGGGGCAGGCCGGCGACAGGTCGTACATGGGCATCGCATTCGCCACTTTCCTCTGTTACTTTGCGTGCTACTTTCCTGGGCTGATCCTGAACCTTTACTGGATCCGGCGATTCTCCAGGGAGGCCCAGGCCACCGGACGGCCAACGGAGGGGCAGGGAGTTTTCATCGGACTCCTGATTGGTGCCGGTGTGGTGATGCCGGTTGTTCTGCTCCCCTGCCTTGGCCTGATGGCGGGAATTGCCTATCCGAGTTTCCTGCGGGGGCAAATCCACTCCCGGGCGTCCGCCGTGCAAACGGACCTGCGCGTCTTGGCCACGGCTGTCGAAGCCTATTATATAGACAACAATGAATTCCCTGCCGCCACCACGCTGCCCGAGATGACACATGACTTTGACCGGCTGGATGAGACCGCGCGCCGGCAGGAGCAGATTCCCACCTTCGCCCGGAGGAACTGGCACAGCAACGCGGACCCAGGTGTCAAGTCTCTTACCACGCCGGTTGCCTACCTTGCCAGAATGCCCAGCGATCCGTTCGCTACGTCAGAGGGTGCCGGTTATCGCTACTGGCATGACGAAAATGGCTTCATTCTGTGGTCACCCGGCCCCAGGGGAGAATACGCTATCACCGATCCCTCAGAAGTGTATAGCTCGGACGAGCCGCAGCCTTCCGACGCGCTCCTCCACCGCTCCTGGGACCCCACCAACGGAACCATCAGCCCCGGCGACATATGGAGGGTCAGGCAATGAATCCCGAGCAAAACAACAACACGGAAGAAAAACCACCGGAACCTGAGTCCTTCGTTGGCCGCGCCTGGCTTCTGCTCCCACTCTATTTGGTCTGTTACGTGCCGGGGTTGGTCTGCAATATTGTCTGGCTCAGGCGGGCAGTGAAGCTCAGACGAGTGAAGCGGCGGTCGCCCAAGGGACTGGGATCTCTGGTCATCATGCTGATTGTATTGGGAATCGCATCACCGCTCCTCGTCATCCTGACTTGTCTAGCCATTGGCGAGATCGCAAGAGAATTTGGCATGCATCGGGTTCACCTTGTTCATCGGGATTTGCGCATGTATGCCGACGCAATCGAAGCTTACTATCTGGATCACGGAGTGTACCCCGCCCACACTTTCGACCGGCGGAAGTCGGCGGGATCGGAGTCCGCCGAGGAATTTACTCGAGAATACGGACAGATTCCGACTTTCCGCACACGCGGAGATACGGAACTCGCCACCCTGACAACACCCACGGCCTATCTTATCGAACTCCACTGGGATCATTCCCTGACGTCCGATTTCCGGTATCACAGTTTCGCCTACTGGACTGATGGGGGAGGATGGATTGTCTGGTCTCCCGGCCGGGACGGCAGGTATGCCATCACGGATCCCTCCGAGGTGTATAGCTCGGACGAGCCGCAACCCTCCGACGCGCTCCTGCACCGCACCTACGACCCCACCAACGGGTCCATCAGCCCCGGCGACATATGGAGGATCCGCGATTGAATTCCGAAAGTAAGTAACAATACGGAAGAGAGACCACCTCAGCAGGATTATCCCGTCCGGGCCTCCGTTGTTTTTTTCTGCTCTGCGGGTTTCTGTATATCCGGGGCCTGGTTGCCATCATCATCTGGCTCCGGCAGGCCCGGGCTGTCGGGTAAAGCTGGCGGAACGGCTCAGTAATACAGCCACGCGTCGGTGGAGGTGTCCAAATCCGCCGTGATGCGGTATATTCCGCCGTTCGCACTGCCAACGTTGTAATCCACGACGTATATCTCGCCGTCGAGGTCCTGCCCGAAGCTTGAGATGCGCAGGGAGGACTCGTCCGGCCCGATGATGGTCTGGATTTCCGTGGCCTCCTCCGTGTCCGGGTCATACCGGAGCGCAAGGAGTTCGCCGCTCATGTAATCGCCGAAGAAATAGACGTCCTGGAGCTGCGGAAGGCGCTCCGAGCGGTATACGTACCCCCCGGTGACGGAGCGCCGGTCCTGTGGAGAGGGGAAGAAGTACTCCGCGATGGGGAAGATTGTCCCGCTGGGATCGCAGTCCTGCGGCGGCTGAAAGCAGACGGTTCCCTCCACGATGGGCCAGCCGTAGTTCCCGCCGGGCACAATGACGTTGACCTCCTCCACGGTGCTCTGGCCGACGTCGGCGGTGTAGAGAACACCCGTCTCGAAATCGAAGGAGTTGCGCCACGGGTTGCGCAAGCCGTAGGCGTATATCTCCTCGCGTGTGTCCGTGCCATCCGGCCCTCCGCCGACGAACGGGTTGTCCGCGGGTATGACGTAGTTCTCTCCCGGAGCGGGTTCGGCGCGCACGTCAATCCGCATGATGGTACCGAGGAGGTTCGTCGTGTCCTGAGCGTTGTCCCAGGCGGTTCCTCCGCCGTCCCCCATCGCGTAGTAAAGCATTCCGTCCGGCCCGAAGGCTATCCACCCGGCGTTGTGGTTCGTGGCGGGCTGGGGAATTTCGAGAAGAATCT
>SLOM01000248.1 GCA_007132505.1 Candidatus Sumerlaeota bacterium | reverse complement strand
GGCGAAGGAGGTGATCGCCCCCACGGCGATGCCCGTCGTCGCGAAAAGCATCATCAGCACGGCCTTGCCGCCCAGCTTCGCCAGCCCATGCAGGTCCGACGGAATCAGCAGCAGCACCAGCACCGCAGGCAGGATCACCGACATCATCAGGTAGCTGTACACCACCGAGGTGTCCGGGGTGATGCCACCTGTGGTGAGGAACATCGGCACGAAATACATCCAGATAAGCGGCGGAAAGATTCGGAAGAACCCCGCCAGCGGCGCCCACTGGGCGATCATGTAAATCCCCGCAACCACGGCCGCCAGAACCGCGAAGAGCATCGCGGGCTCAAAGACCAGGGAGACGGCCAGGCTCGTCGTGCCCATGCTGACGCGCCGCTCGGTCCCATCCGGGGCGATCACCCTGCCGTCCTCGGCGGGCAAGGTCATCCGGTGGACAATCTTGCCGGGGAGCTGTTTGCGAATCTGGGCGATCTGCCCTGCCCGGGGCAGCTCCTGCCCCTCCGGCACCTCCACAACGAACGTGTACCGGTTGGGGTTCTCCTCGTCCGGGATGATCTGTGTCGCTGTCCCGGTCGGCATGGCGACCCCGGGGCGCATGCGCACGTTCCTCACGTCATCGCGGCGGAAATCAATCGTCCAGCTCGCCGTGGCCATTCCGGCCGGCAGGTCGGAGACGGCGACCGCCGTGTCCACGGTCTGGCTGCGCGCGCCGCGGACGTTCTCCGGGTTGATGGTCGGAATTCTCTCGGGTGGTTCGGCTCCGTTGCCGCATCCTGCGGCCAGGAGCGCCACGAGTCCCAGCATCGCGGCCAACATCAGGTTCGGCGCCAGGGCGCCTCGTCGCGGGCGGAACAGCCGGAGCCAATTCATATCCGGTCCTTTTCACGGAGTCTGGTATGCCGCTCCCGATCCTTGGGACAGCCCCCTGCGGGCCAACGAAAAACTCCCACCCCGCCGTGCCCCGGCATGTGGGAGGGGCGAACGGTGGGGCGGGAGGTCGTGTCCGAGGTCCTGGGCTCCGGCCGCCTCCCCCGGCCGTGCGGTCATTCGAGCAGCGTGATCGCCAGGATGTACGCGCTCCGCAGCGACGGGAACTCCACCGCTGTCAACTCCCGCTCCGGATCAGCCGGCCACTTGCCCATCCAAAGCTCCGTGGCCGGAAGCGCCATGCCGTGGGGCGTGTAGCGGTGCGGCGCCGTGAAGGCCCGCGCGAAACCCTCCGGCGCCGGGCTGCACCACTCGGGCACCTGCGACACCACCGTGTCGCTGCTCCCATCCGCGTAGTGCAGCACCCACTCGCCGTGGTGCTTCCCGTCAATTCCGAAGCTGATGAACACCACTCCGGTGTAGTTCCCCGGTGGCAGCTCCACCGTCTGCCCTTCCACGATCAGCGCCGTGGGCCCCTCCGCTTCCAAGTCCGGCATCAGGATCGGAATCCCCCGCGTGCGCTGCACCTTGCCTGAGGGCGTGAAGTCCCCGGGGTAGGAGAAACCGCCCATGATGTCCTTGTCGTAGCCATCGAGGTTGTCGCGGAAAGCCACCGGATCGAAGTTCAGATCACCGGAAAGGTCCACCGGGACCGGATTTCCCTCGGCAAAGGGCTGAACCACCTCGACCGCGAAGGGAATCCGCGTCTCCACGCCCGCGAACTCCAGCACCACTGCGCCTTCGTGCCTGCCGGGTGTTGCGTCCTCCGAGACGAGCACCGGCCGGTCGAAGCGCGCCCGCTCGCCCGCCTCCACGCTGTAGGCCCAGAGGTCGCGCCGCTGCTCCGCCAGCACGCCCGGCAGTTCCAGCCGCAGCCCGCCCGTCAGCCGGCCGTCCGACTCGTTCTCAATCTGCAGCGTCAGGGAGTTGCGCTCCCCGGCCACCGCGTAGATCGGCTGGGGAAGCACAATCGTGTGGATGGGTGACTCGAACTCCAGCCGCAGGGGGATGGCGTACGGGCTCCCCACCGGGTTCTCCGCGGAGACACCCGCCAGCACGGCGTAGGGCGACGCGATCTCCTCCGCCAGCAGCGCCCCGGCGTGCAGGGTGAATGGCATGGAGACGATCTCACCCGGTGCCAGCTCACTCACCTCTGCACCGGCCTCTCCCGGCTCGATCGTCCAGCCCTCGGGCAACTGGTTCCACTCGATGGTGCCGCTGACGGGCTCCGGCAGCGTGTTTGCCACCGTCACGGTCAGGTCCACCACATCGCCGAATGCGAGCGTGCTCCTGCTGGCGCGGAGCCCGACCCACGGCTCCTCCTGATTGTTGATGTCACGGAAGTGGAAGTGCCGGTCACCCCGGTCCTGCAGCCGCACGGAGTAGCTCTCTCCTGGTGCCATGTTCATCGGCACGGTCATCCGGACCGCACCGGCCGCCACTTCCTGGATGTTCACGACGCCCTGGAAGTCCTCCTGCAGCGCCTCCGTAACCAGCAGGCGCCCCTCATCCCTGGGCGGGAAGTACAGTTCGAGGTCCAGGGAGAGCGGCTCGCCGCTGTTGTTCATCAGCATGGCGTTGCCAAGGAGAGACCCCGTTTCGTTCTCGTGATACGAACCCGCCAGGAAGAAGTCCCCCTGCCGCGGGCCCTGCCGGAGCGTGTGGGCCTCGTTTCCGATCAGGTTCCGGAAAAGCCAGTACGGCCAGAAGTTGCCCGGAATTATGTCACCGCGCCGGCCAACCAGCCCGAACGTATAGTTGCCCGATTCCCCGTAGGCCATGCAGCAGAAGTGATGCACCGAAATGAGCAGATCGCTGATCTGGAGAAAGCGGAACTGCCGTTCCATCAGGAACTGCATCTTCTCCCATCCCACGAACCACGCGTCCGTCTCGGTGATCTTCGCCCGGCCCTGTTCCTTGCCGGGGATCTCGCGGAAGCGCCCGACCCGGTCCACCACGTCGTCTATAAGGATATCCGTTCCCTCGCCCATGGGCCCGTAGTGGTGCCAGGAGATGTAGTCCGCGTACTTGGCGCTGCGCTCGAGGAAGGCATCCATCCATTCCTGGGGTTCGGTGTGCCAGGCGTGGGAAATCGTCGGTCCGCCCACGAGCACCCCCGGGTAGTCGCGATGGATGCGCTGTGCCGCGGCCTCGAACAGCTCGAAGTAGGACTCCATGTTCCCGCTGTAGAACATGGGCATGTTCGGCTCGTTCCAGATCTGCACGTACCGCAGGTTCGGGGAGTACTCATCGTCCTCCATGTTGTAGGTGTGGACGACCGCTGCGGCGAACTCTGCCCACTCGTCCACGTCGGCCACTTCCACGTCCGGGTCGTCGGACTTCAGCCAGTCCACGTTGTAGCAGAGCAGCGAGAGCCGCTCCATTCCGAGGTCGTCCACCACCTCTTCGAACGCCAGTCTGTTGGTGATGAACCGAATCATCCGGTCCGGATGGAAGCCGTCCCAGTTGAAGTGCTCCGGATCGTCGTCGTCGTTCTCCGGTTCCATCTTGTGGATGTAGGTTTCGAGCCGCGTGTGGGTGCCCTTGGGGTTGGTGAGCTTGAAGGTCTCCATCACGAGCGGATTGGGCTCCACATAGACCTGCATGAAACCCTGCGTGCTGAAGAGGCCGCGGTTGATCTGCTCGGCACTGCGGGTCCAGTCCACGACGGCGCGGTTCGGGACTTCCGCCATCGCGGTGGTTGCGAGGAAAGCGGTTGCGGCGGCTGCCGCCACGAGTGTGGCAGCTTTGTGGGTGATCCGGTGGTGGCTCATGATCTTCCTCCGTGTTTGTAACCGATTACAAGACCGGTCCAAACACCACCCCGGTGTCAACCATCACTCGCACCCGTCCGCCAGCCCGGCTTCGAAATCGTAAAGCGCGTCCTCCTGCGGGCCCGTCTCGATGCTTCCCGGCCGCCGCCGCCGCACCTCCCTGATTGCATCCTCCGCCGCCGCCCCCTCACGGATCAGATACGCGGCCAGCATCGTCCCCGTCCTGCCCATGCCCGCCCGGCAGTGCACCAGCACGGCACCCCCATCCGCACGCACCTCGTCCACGAACCGGCAGAACTCGCCCATCTGCTCCAGTGCCGGCGCAGAGAAGTCCACCACCGGCAGGTGCAGGTACCGCAGTCCCGCTTCCTGCAGTGCCGCCCGCGGCAGCGGGTCCTCCGTAAGCGACACCACCCCCCGGATGCCCTGGCGGTGTGCGGCCTCCAGCTCGTTGGTCAGCGCTCCTCCCATGCCCGGCATTGCCGAGCCCGCCAGCACTCCGGGGATGATGAAGGAGAAGTTAGTTGCCATGGGTGGCGGGGGACTCCTTCTTGGCTTTCTTCCGGCCAGCTTCCCGCCGGAAGCCGCCGAGGTAAAGGCAGCCGCCCATGGCGATCAACCCCACAAGGAAGCCCGGATACACGGCCGTGGGCACAATGCCGGGTCTCCAGCGGCGCTCGAACTCCCACGTCCCTGTTTCCCCGACGCGCACCGTCCGCCCGTCCACCCGTTCGATCGGGGCCCCAGCGTCCACCGCCAGCGCCCAGTCACCGTGCTCGGGCATCGAGAAGTGGACATGGAGCGGCGCCTGCCTGGCCTCGACTCTCGCGCGCCAGTGGCCGGCTCTACGCTTCAGCAACTCCACCGACCCGAGTTCTGCATCCGGCTCCGCCTCCAGGAAGTCCTCCTCCGCCGACACCCACGCCCAGCCGCGTGCCCCCGGGTTGCGCCAGACCTGCAGGTCCTCCGGTCCGGGTGCCTCTTCGCGCTCGAACCCGAGCCCCTCCAAGTCCTCCCGGAACGCACCCACCGGATAAGTCAGCAGGTGGGTCACGTTGTAAGCATCGAAGAACGCCCGGTTCCTGAGGCGCCAATGAGTCAGGAAAGGGCTCCTTGGTGCCTCCCCTCGCGGCTCCATTGAATGGTGGTACTCCTCCACGTAGGTGCGCAGGATCATCTGCTGGTACCCGCGCGTAACCGGCAGCCCTCCCACGGCGGGGCGCTCCATAAGGAGTTCCCGCTGGAGGTGATCCCGCGTGTAGCCGGTCAGCGTGTCCGTATAATGAACGCGCCCCCGGCCGGGCCCCTCCCGCAGCCAGACCAGGATGTCCGTGTCTGGGTAGAACCACTCGCGGAAGCTTTCAGAAGCAATCCGGTGGTAAGGTGCCTCGGTCACGAGCTGGTGACGCTCCGCTTCCGCAGGGATGGTCACGGTGAAGGGCTGCCAGAACCGAAGCAGGTCCGATGCTCCAAGCAGAAGAATCACACCCAGCAACACCGGCGGTGCCACCCGCCGCAGGATGATCCCGGCCCCGAGCAGGCCCGTGCCCGCCGCCACGACAAGGCCCCACTCCACCGAGGCCCGGGCGAATCCGGTCAGCAGCTCCCTGCCCTCTTCCTGCTGAGCAGGGGCATGACCGGCCAGCACTGACTCAAGTCCCAGAAGCCACAGCACCGGACTCAGCAACACCCGGAACACCAAGGCCAGCAGCACGAACGCCCCCGCCGCCACCAGCCAGGCCACCAGCACCTCGCGCCTGCCTCCGCGGTCCGGCGCCTTCCCTTCGCGCTGCAGCAGTTCGATCCCCCAGCCTGCCCCGATCGCCAGCGCTGCTGCAGGCCACAGAATCCAACGGGCCGGAACGCGGAAAAAGTCGAACGTCGGAACCAGCGCCGTCAGGGGCCGGAAAAGGAAGCCGTGTTGCCCAAGCGCCACAAGAAAACCGAAAAGGGACAGCACCAGCAACACCACTCCCCAACGCAGGTTGCTGCGGTAGTTGAATTGCGCGTCCACCTCCCGGTGCAGCCGCACCCCTCCGTGGAGCAGCGCAAACAGCGAAAGGATCAGCGCCGCTACGCCGGGGAACAGATTGGTCTCGTGGAATCCGACCCGCGAGCCCCAGTAGGCCTCCTCCATGTTCCCCGCCGCGAAAAAGTCCGGGAAGACCCATGTGATCAGGAGGTGGGGCTCAAGCGACCCGTCCGCGAGAAAGGCCCATGGGTCCTCCACGCCTCGCGGGAAGGCCCGTGACTGGAAATCATGGGCCGGCAACAAGGCGGGAAGCGCCAACAGCAGCGCCATCGTCCCGGCCAGCAGGAACCCCCCGCCAATGCGGAGCGCTGTCTCGCCGCTCTGCCGCCAGACCATCCGCCCGGCCGTCCAGAAAGCCAGCCCCACCCACGCGATCTGCACGAGCTGGGGAGCCCCGGCGGCGATCTGCAGTGCCCCCAGGAGCCCGAGCGCCGCCACCCACCGCAGCCGGGGGCCGCGCTCCAGCATCTGCCGCTCCGCCGCCAACCACATCCAGGGAATCCACGCGAACGAGTAAATGAACACCTGCACGCCGCCGGTCAGCCGCAGCATCTGGTAGCCGCCAAAAGTCCACACAAAGGCGGCCACTATCGCCCCCGCGAAACGGAACCGCTCCCGGCAAAGCAGGAAGAACCCCAGCCCTCCGAACAGAAGATGCCCGAGCGCCAGCAGCGTGAACGTCCGCTCTGCCGGCCCGTGCACAAGATGCAGCCAGTTCGGCGGATAGAACGCGCCAGTCTGGATGTCGTCCAGCCCGGGCCGGCCGGCAAAGGTCTCCGGCGCCCAGCCGGAGAACCAGCCGTGCTCCAATTGCCCGTGGCGCATCGGGTAGAGCTGGTTCGTGAGGTCCCCGCCGCAAAGCACCTGCGTGCCAACGAGCAGCGGGCCGTGCCACACCGCAAGTCCCAGCAGCAGAACGCCTCCCGCCGCCAACAGTTGTTTGACCCAGCCCCGGTCTGCCCTGTCTGATGCCATCATCTTCTTATCCTCACGCCCTTGCAGGGTCCCTCAAGAGGAAACCTCCCATGTCAGCGCAGATGCCCGAACCATCCTTCCTCGCCATCGTGCAGATACATCAGATTCAGGCCATGCTCCACCTCGGGCTGCTCCCCGAGCCTGAATCAGGCGAGACCATCCCGGTGGACCTGTCCCGCGCCCGATTCGAAATCGAATTGCTCAACATCCTGCGGGACAAGACAAGTGGGCAGCTTGACGCCGAGGAGCAGCAGCTCCTCGGCGAGGTCATCGAGTCCCTGGAACACGCCTTCTTGCTTCGCCAGCAGGGAGGCGGGCAAGGTTGAGCAACCCCTCCCGCGCCGGCGTCTTTGGCGGGAGCTTCGACCCGCCGCACCTCGCGCACACGCTTGCCGCCCTCTGGGCCCTGGAGACCGGTGAGGTGGACCGGATCCTCATCGTCCCCGTCGCCACGCACCCCTTCGGGAAGGAATGCGGCGCCCCATGCGAACACCGCATGGAAATGTGCCGGCTCGCCTTCCGCCGCCTGGAACACCATGTGGAAATATCAGACATTGAAACCCGGCTCGGCGGTGTCAGCTATACATACCGCACGATTCAGGCGCTGATGGACGAGCGCCCCGGAACGAGCTTCCGGCTGATTGTCGGATCCGATGTCGTTGGTGATTTGCCGAAGTGGCGCAATGGCCGCGAGCTGCTCAAGCTTGCCCCGGTCCTCGAGCTCCCCCGGCCCGGCGCCGCCTCCCGGGATTCCGCCGCGCAGGAGGGCATCTTCCTCCCCGCCATCAGCAGCACCCGCGTCCGCGAGGCCCTGCGCTCCGGCCAATCCGCCCGGCAAATGCTGGGTGCGGAGGTCTGGCGTTACATCAAGACCAACGGACTCTATCCGTCATGAGCCTCGTGCGGATTGCCCTCGAACTCCGCCTTGTAACCGGCGCCTTCCACTGCGGACAGCAACGCGTGTCCCGGGATCGCCGATGCGTCGTAGGTGACGAGCACTTCCCCCTGCTCGAGCGTCACGGCGGCGGAAAATACACCCTCGATCTCCTCCAGCGCCTCCCGCACCGATCTTGCACAATTGTCGCAGACCATGCCTTGTACCTTAAGCACCGCTTGCTTGGGAACCATGGAAGCTCAGAGCCTCGCTTTCCGGGGGATCGGACGGATCGGTGCCCGCACAGGACTCCCGGGCCGGCCATCGGGACAGATTCCTACAGCCCATCCACGTCATAAGGCACTGCCATGCAGACAGACTTCCGCCCGCCCCGCAACAGGCACTTGCTCGTCACCGGCGCAAGCGGATACGTCGGCGAACGGCTCGTCCGCCGGTTCGCGGACCGGGGATGGTCCACCGCCGGAACCTATCTTACCAACCCGATCACTCTCGACCATGCGGACACAGTGCCGGTGGATCTTACCGACCGGGAGGCCGCCTTCCGCCTGATCCGCGACGTGCGCCCTTGGGCGGTCGTCCATGCCGCGGCCATGACCAACGTTGCCGAATGCGAACGCCAACCCGAAGAGGCACATGCCGCCATCCTCGGCACCACGGAGAACCTTCGCGCCGCCATCGAACACCAAACCCCCGGCACACCCCTCCTTCTCTTCTCCACCGACCAGGTTTTCGATGGCGAATCCGCACCCTACGCAGAGGACGCCGATCCCAAACCGCGCAACCGCTACGGCAGTCTGAAGTGCGCAGCGGAGCAGATTACGCTCGGAATCCGCGAAGGGACGGTGCTCCGCTCCGCACTTGTTTACGGACCGCCCGGCCGCTACCGGGCATCCTTTCTTGGCTGGATGTACGACGCCCTTACCAAGGGCACGGAGTTGAATTTGTTCCTCGACGAATGGCGCACGCCCGTGTTCGTGGACGACCTGACCGCGGCCGTCCACACCCTGCTGGTAAAGGGCGCCCGGGGTGTCTTCCATGCCGGCGGCCCGGAACGCCTCTCCCGTGTGGAGATCGGACACGCCTTCTGCCGCGTTTTCGCCTTGCCCGGAGACACCATTCGCTCCGTCAAGAGGTCCGCCGTTCCCGGGCCCGTGCCACGCCTGGCGGATGTGTCCCTCAGCTGCGGCGCCCTCCGCTCGCTCGGATGGCGTCCCACCAACTTCATGGATGGATTGGCCAAATGCCGCGAACAATGGCGATGAGGCTCACAGCAGTACCCGCCCGCGGGGCACTCCCGGCCCTTCTGCTGGCAGCGCTTCTCCTGATTCCTGCTGCAAGGGGCGCCGCCGAAACCCCCGAGGAGTACATCCTCGCCATCACGGCCAACAACCATCCCCTCTACCCGGTCCATACGGACGAGCCGCCGGTCGAGGACCCCACGGGCACCTTCGAGGAGGGCGTGCGCGAACTCCGCGCGGAACACCCCCGCGCCTTCTTCGCCGAGGCCGGCCACTTCGCCTCCTTCGGCGCCGTCCTCGAAACCGCCTACAACTCCCGCAGTCTCAACTTCTTCGACCAGCTCGACTACCACGCCGTCCACCTCGGCGCCCGCGATGCCGCCTTCACAACCATCGGTACCACCGGGCTCCATTACTCTCCCGACTCAATCAAGAACCGGATCGTCACCAACGTCCACACCACAACACCGGACCCGCTGGACATCCCTCCGCTCCGCAAGGCCGCCAATGACGACGGGCAGGAGGCCATCTTCCTCAACCTCGCCTCCATGCGCACCGCCCAGGGGCTTGGGGAACGTCTGGCCCTCCTGAAGCCCGATGAATGGGAGGACATCCGCGAGCGCCTCCGGGAGGCCGCGCGGGACCACACCGGCCCGGTCATCGCCGCAGGAAGCCTCACGAACGAGGAATGGGAGGAGTTCTTCTCCGCCAACACCCGCCCCCCCGTGCACATCTATCTCGACTTCAGCCTGCCCGCCGACTCCGAACCGGCCCTGCGGGACGGCGTCTGGCGCGTCCCCGTCCCGCGCATGGGACACGTCCACCTCGTCGGATTCCGCTTCCGCGAGGAGGAGGTCGTCGAGCAGCCCACCCTCGAACGCCTCGACCTCCTGCCCGGCATCGAGCCCGAGGACCTCGTCAAGTACCCCACCCCGCGCATCGGCCTGCCCATCACGAACCTCGACTCGGTCATGCGGCAGTTCTTCTCCGTCAGCGCGGACGCCGTCCGGCAGGACCGCATGGAGGCCGATGGAATCGAGGAGCTCACCAGCGTCGCCCGTCCCATGGTCTATCACCTTGAGGACGAGGAAGGACCCAAGCGCCTCTACCGTGTCATGTCCATCATGCCGCATTCCCAGCGCCCCGGGCTGCTGGCTGTCGGCTGGCCGGAGACACATGCCATCTTTGTGCTCACCGAGGACCACGAACTCGACCGGATCGTCAGCCGTTTCCGTTTCCCCATCGGCGGGCTGGACACCACCCTCCTGGAGGCCCTCAACCGCCTGCCCGGCACCCCCCAGGACGAATGGGCGCCGGACCCCGAACTCGCCGCCGGCGTCGAAGCCGCATGGAGGTGGGTCGTGGATGACATCCGCCGGACCATCGAACTCGACAAGCGCCTCTACGGCAAGGACGGGCCCTACTACATCCCGCCGGACGAGGACTGACCCGCCAGGGACGACTGCAAGCTGCCCATTCGAGTCCACCGCCAAATTCCTTTGGCATGAGCAAGGCATCTCCACGTAGGTTGGCAGCCTTGGACGGCTCACTCCCGCCACACGGCCCGGCAAGCACCCCCGCATGACGACCCCTCGCTTCCGCAGAATCCTCCTCATCAATCCCCCCACCGGCCTCTACCGGCGGGACGATCGCTGCCAGTGCACCGTGGAGGACCAGACCGTCCAGGTCGTCTTCCCTCCGATGGACCTTGCCATGTCGGCCGCATGCGCTGAGCGCGCCGGGGCCAAATGCCGCATCGCCGACTACCCGGCGGAAGGCCGCGGCTGGGAAACGTTCCTTCACGATCTGCGCGAGTTCCGCCCCGATCTCCTCGTACTCAACTCCACCACTGCCACGCTCCAGGGCGACCTCCAGACCTGCCAGCTTGCCCGCGAACACCTCGAAGGCGTGGTCACCGCCGCCAAAGGGGAAACCCTTGTCGTCAACGCCGTCTCTGTCCTGCGCGACCACCCGGAACTGGACCTGATCCTCCCCAACGAGCCGGAGGAGGCCGTGGAGGAGCTCGCCCGGGGCGAGCCTTTCTCAGCCATCAAGGGCATGCACTTCCGCGGCAGTTTGCTGGAGCGCTTCGGCGAGGAGCCCGCACCCCACCTCACCGAACCCGAGGGCAAGGCCCAGATTTCCGCCATCCGCGCGCGCCAGCTTGCCCGTGCCGCGGAAAACGGCACGGCTTCGCCCCGCCCATCCACGGAAGGCGGCGCATCACTGCCCCCCGCTCAGCGGCTCTACTTCACCGGCAGGCGTCCCCTGCAGCAGGACCTCGACAGCCTGCCGCTTCCCGCCCGCCACCTGCTGCGCAACGAGATCTACCGCTCGCCCGAGACCGGCAACCCGCTTACCGTCATTCACGGAAACCGCGGCTGCCCGGCAAAGTGCGTCTTCTGTCCGGCCGGCGTGCTGACCGACTTCACGGTGAGGCTCCGCAGCCCCGAAAGCATCGTCCGGGAGCTGCGTGAATGCGTCGAGCGCCACGGCGTGCGCGAGTTCCTTTTCCACGGCGACACGTTCACCATAAACAAGAAATGGCTTCTCTCGCTCTGTGCGTTGATCCGCAACGAAGGACTTGCGGAAAAGATCCGGTGGGGCTGCAACAGCCGTGTGGACACGATTGACGATGAGCGCGCCACCGCCATGCGCGAAGCCGGGTGCTGGGTCGTCGCCTTCGGCATCGAAACGGGCGACAACGCCATGCTCGAGCACATGAAGAAGAACGCCACCGTGGATCAGGCCCGGGAGGCCGTCGCCTGCGTCAAACGCAACGGCCTGCGCGTGCATACCTTCTTCGTCATCGGTCTGCCCTGGGAAACCGAGGAGACGCTGGAGAGCACCTACCGTTTTGTGCAGGAACTCGACCCGGACTTCTTCGACTTCAACATCGCGACCCCGCTGCCCGGCACCGAGCTGCACGACATCGCCGTGTGCGAGAACCTCTTCATCGAGGACTACGATCCCTCCCGCGCCGGTTACGCCAGCGGTGCCATCCGCACGTTCAGCGGCCTCGACCATGCCTTCCTCGAAAAGTGGCGCCGCGAACGACTCCTGCGCATGTACCTTCGCCCGCGCTACATTGCCCGCATGCTCACCCGTGCCGGCTCGCCCCGCAACACATGGAACTACGCCCGGGCCGGAGCAAAGCGCCTCGGGCAACTGCTGTTTGCGAGGTAGGCAGCACCGGAGTCAGGGGCAGGAACTTCGAAGGGCCCGCATGGTACCCCGCAGTCCCCTACCCGGGGGACGATATCCATCCGCCGATGACAGAGATTCCCGCCGATAGACATCGCACAGGGCCTGTCTTTCCAACATAGGATCAGAACGCGGGTGGAGTTACCTTTTCTCCTTCGCGTGTACGCGGCGGTCTCCGTCCATCTCCCCATCTATTGGTTCCAGACCCCTGTCGGCGGGAATCGGTGTAATCGGCGGATAGCCCCTGCAAGAGCGGCCTGGCTGCCGGGCTCTCTCAGAACAACACCCACGCCTCGTTGACCTCGGGCAGCACGTCCACCTCGATCCACGTCACGTAGTCCCGCACACGGAATCCGGAGAGTGTATAGCCGGTGCCGTTCCTCGCCGCGCTCAGCGTGATCTCCCCGCCGTCGAGGCCGTCGTAGGCGCGGATTTCCGTGCGCTCGGGCAGGCCGGAGAGCTCCACCGTCACGGTCCGCCCCGTGTAGGTGTCGGGAGCGGGCCAGGTGGCGTCCCATATCGCGGCCACGTAGCGGTTCTCCTCCGGCAGTTCGAAGATCGCCGTGTGGGTGTTCACGCCGCCCATGGCCTGGGGGACGTCCACCTCGAACGCATCCCGCGCCAGCCGCACCGGTGGCGGGAGGCGGTCCGTCGTCGCTGCAAGCGCGTGATAGGACGGCCGCGGCTGCAGATCAAAGTCGAAAAGCCCCCACTCCGGGTCGCCCGGATTGCCCTGCGTCTCGATGAACGCATGGACCGAGAACCAGATGGAGACCTCGATGCCGATGGCCGCGTTGTTCGCCATCATGCGCGTTAGCATCTTCGCCTGACCGAGCGGGGTCAGGTTCGACCAGTACGTATTGTAGCCCCACTCGCCCGTCCAGATCTGGATGTCGCGATTGGTGTGGTTGGAGATCATCTGGCGAAGCGTCGCGATCTCGCTGTTGATGGACTCCGGCGCGTTGATGCGGTAGGGGTGCACGCTGATCACGTCCACCACATCCAGCAGCCCATGCTGGAAGGACGTGGCGAGGAACGCCAGGTCAATGCCTGCGACGGCACCACCCACGATGACCGCGTCCGGGTTGGCCTCAAGGATGCGCGGCGCGGCGGCGCGGGCCAGAAGCGCGTAGTCCTCCGGGTGCGGCGTGCGCCCCCAGAACTGTGACAGGTTCGGCTCGTTCCAGATTTCCCAGTAAGTCACCGAGTCGGCGTAACGGCTGACTGCCTGATAGCAGTATTCGGCAAAGGCGGCGCGGCCGGCATCCGTGGAGGGTCCCGTGCCGTCGTCGTAGTGTGGATTGCCATAGCAAAGGATTGGAAACGGCTCGATGCCCCGGTCCACCAGCAATTGAATGCCCCGGTCGGTGTTCCAGTTCTCCCAGTCCGGGAAGGGCGGATGTGTGAAATTGAACACTCCCGGCTCTGCCTCGGCCAGGCTCCACCAGATCAGGTCCGAGCGCGCCCACCCGGCTCCTGCCTCCTGGAGCCGGTCCGCGTAGAAGTCCGCGTTCGGATTCACCGCCCAGACGGTCTGGGAGCCGAAGGGCGAGTGCGTTTCCCACCTTGGCGGGGTTTCGTTCTGGCTGGCCGCCGTGGCGGTGGCCATCGTGGCGATCGCGGCGAGCCCTGCCGCCCTGCAGATCGTGCGCATCTGGTGTGCGTACCTCCCCCGGATTGTTTCGTCCATCTTGCAACCGGTTACACCCGCGGCAAGCAGATTCCGCCACGCAGGACGCACGCGCTCAGCAAGTGTCCTTGTCCCAGATCACAGAATGGGAGTTGGATTGGCTCCATAGTCTCGCCCAGTCAAAGGGAGGATCGCCGCTGAAGCACGACCGTTGTCTCTCCACCCTGGCCCGTCTGATCCGCCTGCTTCCAAAAGGACGCGGCCGGTTCGTCCCTGCCCTGCAGTGGATGGCGAACCGTTGCTCCTCGCCTTGGCTCCGCGTCCGCCAGCACGGCATGCGCATGACCTACAACGGCACCATGCCGTTTCAGCTCTTCATGGCCTTCGACTGTTACGAGCGCTGGATGGAGAAGGTCTTCGAGGCCACGCTCTCTCCCGGGGGGACCTTCGTGGACGTGGGCGCACAGATTGGGTTCACCGCCTCCATGGCCTCGCGGCATCTGCGGCCGGGCGGCAGGCTCGTGCTGATCGAACCGGACCCCAGGGCGCTTTCCCAGCTTCGTGACCATGCCCAGCAGCTTCATGGCCGCGGTCTGCACGTCAGCGTGCATGAACTCGCCGCCTCGGGCCGGCGTGGGGAACTCCGCCTGCTCCTCGACAAGTCCATTGGCCATGCGCGCCTCGTGTACGGCAGCGACGGCCGCGCTGCGCCCACCACACACGTCCCCCTCGCCCCGCTGGACGAGGTGCTCGGCGACCTGGACGCCACAGTGGACCTTCTGAAGCTCGACGTGGAGGGGCACGAACTCCGCGCACTCCAAGGAGCACGGCGTCTGCTCGCCTCCGGCATGGTCGGCTCCGTCCTCGTGGAGTGCCACTCCGGCCTGCTCGCCCATAACGGCTACTCCCCCGGGCACCTTGCCGCCTTCCTGGAGGACCTCGGTTTTCTTGGTGTTCGCGTGGAGGAGGGGATGCCTGTCACCGTGCGGCCGGCCGGGCCGCGCAAGGGCCGTGTCATCCTCGAGAACTGGCTCTTCTCCCGCGACACGAAGCTACTCCAAACCTTCCTCCCGGAGGCCTTGCACCCGGTCTCAGCCTTCTCATCCATGGCCAGGGACTGGCAGCGGCAATGCAGCGAGGAGGCCTCAGACCCCCGCCACCCGGAGGTCGTCGCCCGCCGCCTGATCCATTCCATGGAGGATTTCTCCCTCACCGAGGCCTGCGCCGCCGCGGAGGAACTGCTCACCATGCACCCCCGGCACTGGATTCGCGGCCACTTGGCGGAGTGGTACCGGGCCTCTGGGGACCGCGAGGCCGCCCGCCGGCACCTCAGTACCGTCGTCGAACAAAACCCTGGGGACACCAACGCTGCCCGGGAGCTCTCCCGGCTCTGATCCCGCCCCGCCATCCGGTCCCGTCTTCGCTAATCCCTCCAGGTGAGGCTTCCCCTGGCTGTCCGGGCAGGGGGAGATTCTCTTTGCGCGGCTCCGGGCGAGGCAACTAGCCTCACCAAGGCTAATCAGGCTATACGAGGATACGAGGCGATCACACAATGGGCATGACCATCACCGAAAAAATCCTGGCCGCCCACGCGGGCAGGGACTCCGTCCAGCCGGGCGAGAACATCTGGGTGGACGTGGACATCCTCATGACCCACGACGTCTGCGGTCCGGGCACCATCGGCATCTTCGAGCGCGAGTTCGGCAAGGACGCCAAGGTCTTCGACCCCGACCGCGTCGTCATCATTCCCGACCACTACATCTTCACCGCAAACGAGCAGGCGCACCGCAACATAGACATCCTGCGCGCCTTCGTGAAGAAGCATGGGCTCAAGTACTACTACGACCCCGACTTCCTGAAGGCTGAAGGCATGCCCTCGCCCTACGCGGACCCCAAGCGCACCTCCTACAAGGGCGTCTGCCACATCGCCCTGCCGGAGGAAGGCCACACACGCCCGGGTGAAATACTCCTCGGAACCGACTCGCACACCTGTACTGCCGGCGCCTTCGGCCAGTTCGCCACCGGCATCGGCAACACCGACGCCGGCTTCGTCCTCGGCACCGGCAAGACATGGCTCAAGGTCCCCCCAACCATGCGCTTCATCTTCGAGGGCGAACTGCCGCCCTACATGATGGCCAAGGACATGATCCTCGCCATCATCGGGGACATCGGCGTGGACGGAGCCACCTACCGCGCCATGCACTTCGATGGCGACGGCGTCGCGCGCCTCACCATGGAGGACCGCATGACCCTCTGCAACATGGTGATCGAGGCGGGCGGCAAGAACGGCCTCGTGACGCCGGACGAACTGACGCGCGAGTACGTCCTCGAGCGTGTCACCCGCGCCGGCACACCACAGGCCATGACGTTCCACGACAACGACCCGGACGCCCAATTCATCTTCGAGAAGGCCTACAACCTCGACACGCTCGAGCCCATGGTGGCCAAGCCCCACTCGCCCGACAACAAGGCAACCGTCAGCGAGGTGAAGGGCACGAAGCTCACCCGCGCCTACATCGGGAGCTGCACGGGCGGCAAGATCAGCGACTTTGTCGCGGCTGCCCGCCTGCTCAAGGGCACCGAGGTGCGCATCCCGACCTTCGTCGTCCCCGCCAGCACGGAAGTGGACGCAGCGCTCGACACCGAACAGGTGGACGGCACCCCCCTGCGCAAGGTTTTCCAGGACGCCGGAACAATAATCGGTCCGGCCAGTTGCGCGGCCTGCCTGGGCGGACCGGCCGACACGCTTGGCCGGCTCAACAAGGCGGACGAGGTCTGCATCTCGGCCACCAACCGCAACTTCCCCGGCCGCATGGGGCACAAGCAGGCGCAGGTCTACCTCGCTTCGCCCCTGACCGTCGCCGCCAGCGCCATCCGCGGCGTCATCACCGATCCGAGGGAGCTGATCGGGTCCTTCGTGTAGGAGGGACTTCCGCCAAGGTGTGCAATCCCGTGTGCAACCCCGCTGCGGAGCCGTTTTTGTTTGCGCGGTGGCGTCCGCACCAAGAGCCTTTCGCCGGAAAAAATGGGGATCCCCAAACGAGACCTGATCCCCGGGGGCCACGCCCGTGAAGAAAGCACTTATCGCCCTTGCCGTAGTCTTCATCCTCATCGTGGGAGCGGGGGCTCTGTATGTCATCCGGGACCCGGCTGCTGCCGCTGAGTGGTTCAACGTGCAGTCCGCCGAGCCGGAAGCCACCGAAACTGCTGAGGCACCCCCCGAATCGGAAGATGGGTTCGACCGCCGGCGGGCCGCCGAGCCGGACACCACGCGCCGTCCGCCCACGCGCGAGGAGATGG
Organism: Candidatus Sumerlaeota bacterium; assembly: GCA_007132505.1. GTDB lineage: Bacteria > Sumerlaeota > Sumerlaeia > SLMS01 > SLMS01 > SLMS01. The sequence goes on along the minus strand of SLOM01000248.1, from coordinate 20,994 downwards.
AGCGCCGGGAGGCCGACACCACGCGGGTGCGCTTCTCGCGCAAGGGCCGGCCCGTCGGGCCGGAAGCCGAGCCGCAGACACACATGGCCCCCCTCCCCCAGCTTTATCCCTTCAGCGTCGCGCGCCGCACCTATCCGACGGCGGACACCATCAACGTCGAAATCGCCATCCAAAATTCCTCCGGCATCCACTGGCGGACCGCCTACGTTACCTTCCAGTCCGCGGAAATTCAGGAAGGATACCGCTTCGAGATCAATGACTGGAAGCTCGACGAAGTGGTCGGCCTCGACTACACCTTCCCCCGCGGCGAAACACGTGAGCGCCTGCGCGGCCTCCGGGTGGTCAGCGTGACGGGAGACCGCCGGGAGAGCGCCCTCGCCGAGCGAGTCACCCAGACCCGCCGGCAGCGGCTCGAAGTCGCGGAAATCAGCTCTCCCCGCACCTACCGCAGGCGCGACGGAGACGTGCTGGCGGCCCCGGGACTCCTCGCCGTCCTCGCCAACACGCAGTCGGCCGTGACCGGCCTTGAGATCCGTCCCGAAGGCCGCAGAAGCCCCGCCGCGTATCCCCTGCAGATCGCCCTCCCGGAGGAACACCTGATCGAGGAGGACCTTGTGCTCGCGCTCCGTGAGACAAGCGAGGAGCGCAAACGTGCCGTCGAGGCGGCGCGTGGGTTCCACAGCTCCGGCCTCGCCGTGCAGGAAGACATCCGGGCGTTCTCAGACGTCCTGGCTCAGGCCCCCTTCCGGGAAGCCATGGACCAGCATGGCGGACGCGACGCGCTCGCATCCCTTGAGGAACGCCTTGCGGCCTTCAACCAGCACGGGGTGGAACTTGCCACGCTGACGGCGACGTCCCGCGACCGCGAGATCTCCGCCCTCACGGAGATGGCCCGCAACCTCTCACGCGACGTCGTCCGGCAGGTGGAAACAGTCGAACAGCAGGTCCGCCGCGCGGACCCAAGCTTCCGAATCAAGAGATAAAGGAGAAAGGCCGGCAAGGCATGGAAAAGACGATACGCGGAAAAGCCTTTGTGGTCGGAAACAATATTGACACCGACCAGATCATCCCCGCCGAGCACCTTGTGTACAACCCCTCGGACCCCGAGGAGCGCAAGATGTTCGGCCGGTACGCCCTCTGTGGCGTCCCGCCGGCGGACTCCGGCCTCCCGGAGGGCAACATACCCTTCACGCGCGAGAACGAATACAAGAGCGACTACAAAATAGTAATCGGCGGAAAGAACTTCGGCTGCGGCTCCTCCCGCGAGCACGCCCCCCTCGCCATGGCGGAGGCAGGCGCCACCGTTGTCATCGCGGAGTTCTTCGCCCGCATCTTCTTCCGCAACTGCATCAACGGCGGATACCTTGTCCCCTACGAGACCCCCGAGAGCCTGATCGAGAAGGTCGCCACCGGCGACGACGTGGAAGTGGACCTTCAACAGAACAGGCTGATCAACCACACCCGGGGCACTGAAACGCGGTTGACGCCGCTCGGGGACGTGCTTCCCATCCTCGAAGCGGGAAACGTCTTCGAATACGCGAGAAAAGCCGGAATGTTGGAGTAGTCCCGCTCCATCATTCCCTTGCCATGCCCCCGCCATTTGGAGCAGTCTTTACCCAGCTGATGGGACCCAAGGAGTCGGCATCATGAAAGGCACCATTCTCAAGACGATATCCGGGCTGACGGTGGCGGGCATCATGGCTTTCGCCACCTCCTCCGCGAGCGCCCAGGTGGGCGCCGGATTCTACGCACCGTTCGACGCCATGGACGAGGTCGCCGGCACAGGCACCGGCGCCGGAGGCACCGGTCAGCTCGCGCTGGACCGGGCGCGCGGTGTCGCTCAGGACCCCGCCATGGGTGCCTGGGACCCTGCCATGGGCGGCTTTGACCCCGCCATGGGCGGCTTCGATCCGGCCATGGGCGGGTTCGGCATGGACCCTTGGGGCTTCGGCCAGTTCGGCCAGCAACAGGACATGATGCCGGAGCCCGAACCGGACACGCTCGTGGCATGGGGTGGTGAGCGCATCTTCTGCCACCGCACCGGCATCATGCTCCAGGACGCCCGCGAAATCCGCATCCTCGCCGAGCACGCCGGCGCCTACTACGACGACGGCGAAACGGGCCACGACGCCGTGGCGGGCGACAACATCTACACGAACATCACCATCTCCCGCGAATGGGTCAGCCCCGAGGCGCAACTCGTTCGCACGCGGCTCATCCGCGCTCTCGAACTCGCCGAGGAACTCGACGAGCGCGAGTTCGCACTCCTCCCCATCGCCACCACCGAGCCCCGCAACCCCTTCCCCAAGATGCAGGACCTCGCCATCGAGAAGGACATGCGCCTGCGCAACTGGATTGACACTTTCCTGCGCGAGTACCGCATCGAGCCGGGGGACTTGGACAGCGAGATGTACATGACCTACCTCCCCGTCCCGCCCCGCGCTCCCAACATCCCGATGCCCGCCAACTTCACCCCCCACATGCCCGAACCCGAGGAAACAGAACAGTTCATGCAGGGCATAGGTGCCGCCGGAGCGGCCGGCTTCGATCCGGCTATGGGCGGTATGGGTGGCATGGGCGGCGCGATATTCTAAAGGGGGGTCCCCGGCACCCCACCACCCCCCACGCGGTCGTGGTAAGCTCTCATTTCGGCGCGGAGCCGCCTTCAGGGGCGGCTCCGCGCTCTCCGATAAGGTGCCATGAAAAGGAAAGAAATCCCCGAACTGCTGGACCTGTCCCAGACACTCCTCGAGCAATGGCTGCGCTACCGTGAGTACTACCTTCAGGCGGTTTCCGACGCGGAAATCACCGACGAGGACGAGGAAGAGTTCCTCGAGACAACGAGCACCATCGCACAAAACGCCCGCAAGCTGGGCCAGCGCCTCAACGAGCGGGTCTTCTCCATCAAGCGCGAGGAAGTGGCATCGCTCCTCCGAAGCACGACCTCCGTCGCCTACTTCCGCCAACTGCCGGACTACGACCGCATGGTCTTTCACAAGCAGTGGCACTTCTGCCGGGTCCACATCAGCCGGACCATGGGAGCGCTGAAGTTCCTCAACGAAGGCTACGTCCCCCCGGGACCCAGGAAGAAGAAAGCAAAAGGCCCCGCGAATCAGATCAAGAATCTCCCATGGGGCATCATCATCCTTGTTGCGGCCCTGCTCGCGGCCGGGTGGTACTTGTTCCTGTAGTTAGGCCCGTTGGAGACCAAGTCCGTTTCGAATGATCCACCCCCCCTCCGGGGGATTATTCAATTGCCCTCCCCCGCCCGGACAGGTGGAGCATTGAGCGGACTTGAAGCCAATCCTTGCCCCCGGCGCCTTGCAGGATCGGGACTGGTCATAATCAAGAACTCCTTGGAGGCTCCTCTTCGGATGCGCGCAAGATACGGAACTGCCTGGGTAATGATCCTTCTGGCCGTGGTGGCTCTCGGCCTCTCGTCGTGCGCAAGGCCGCAGGCGGAACGCGCCCTCAGCAGCACGGCCCAATTGCTCGCCGACATCGAGCAGAACTACCGCGGACTTGAGTACGAGCCCGACCGGATCGAATCCGTCCGCCAGCTGATGAGTGAGGCCAACCAGGTCCTGGCCACCGACCCCGGGCAGGCACGCACCCTCGCCCGCCAGGCCCGCGCCGAGGCCGAACAGATCCTCGAAGCCGTCCGCCCCCGCCACGCCGACGTGATCTACAACGAGGCCATCGAGGAAATCGCCGTCGCCGACGTCAATGAGCTCCAACGGCGCGACGCCGAGCGCTACCAGCGCATCCGCGAGGTCAGGAGCGAAGCGGAGGAGGCACGCGCCGAGAACCGCTACGATCAGGTCATCCAGCTCAGCAACGAGATCATCCGCGAGGTCCAGACCGGCCTCTCCCCGCTGCAGAACGCCGCAAACCGCGCCCGCATTGACGCCGAACAGGCCATCAATGAGCTGCGCGCCGAGGGCGGCCCCGTCTACGCGCCCCAGGTCGTCGCCTCCGTCGAAGCCGAATTCGAAGCCGCACTGGACATCGTCGAGCGCGACCGCGACTACGTCCTCGCCGCCAACCGCTTCAACGAGGCACGCCTGCGCGCAGAGGAAGGCGTCGTCCTCGTCCTGCGCGAGCAATCCCGCGAGCGTATCGAGGAAATCGAGCGGCTTCTCACCGAGGCACTCCTCGAGCAGGTCGAAATCTACAGGCCGCAGGAATACGAGCGCGCCGCAAGCGTCCTCGAAAGCATGAACGTTGACTACGAGGACGGCCGCTACCGCGACGTGCTTCACGCCGCCGACACCCTTCGGCCCCAGGCACAGGCCCTCGTCATCGACACCAAGCGCGACGCCAGCGACGACCGCATCCGCTCCATGCGCAGCAACATCCGCGACCTCGAGGAGGGCGGCATCGAGGAGTATCTCCCCGCCGCGCTCGACCGCATGCGCAACTTCCTCGCGCAGGCCGAGGAGCTTCGCCCCGAGGACACCGAGGACGCCTTCGACGAAATCAAGGACATCAGCATCGAGGCCGAGGACGAGTACGAGCGCCAGAGGGGCCGCTTCCGCGACCTCGCCCAGGACGAAATCCGCTCCGCACGCACCGCCGTGGACAGCGCACGCGCCGTCTTCGACCGCATGGAAGCCATCTTCGAACCGATCTCCTTTGAGCACATGAGCCCTGAAGAACGGGCCTTCGAGGCGCAGAAGGACTCACGCCGCATCCGCCTCGGCCAGGAACTCGAAGAAGCATCCAACAACCTCGTCAGTGCAGACCTCCAACTGCAGGACGACAACTTCCGCCGGGCGATCATCCTGGCGGAACAGGCTCAGGAAACTGCCCAGGTCGTCCTCAACGAAGTCTACCACGTCGTCGCCCACAACACCTCCATCGAACTCGCAAGGCTCATCACCCGGTACGAGCGTGAAGGGGCCCGGATATACGCCCCGGACGACCTCGTGCGCTCCCGGGAGAACCTCGAGGAGGTGAAGGCCTCCATCGCTGCCGGCCAATACCTGCGCGCCGTCCAGCAGGCCGCCGAAGCACGCGCCGACGTCGAACTGATGGCCCAGGCCATCGCCGGACGCGCCAGCGAGGACATCCGCGAAGCCCGCGAAGTCCTCCGCGAGGTCACCTCCGAGCGCACACGCCGCTATACCTCCGCCCAGCTCGGCGAAGTCCGCCAGCTCATCGAGGAAGCGGAAGAGGACCTGCGTCAGGACCGCCTCCGCATCGCCGTCGAAAAGGCGGAACGGGCCATGGAGCTGGCACGGGCCGCGGAAGAAGAAGCCAACCGGCAGGTGGCCCAGAACCAGATCGAGGGTGCCACGGGCATGATCACCCGCGCGCAGGACGCCCGGGCCGAGCTCTACGCCGGCCGTGAGCTGGAGGACGCACGCCGCCTCCTCTCCACAGCGCAGACACTCTTCGCCACGGGCGACTACCTCAAGGCGGAGGAACTCGGAGCCATCTCCGAGCGCCGCGCCAACGACGCGCTCTTCCGCAAGATCAACACGGCGGACGCGGAGATCGCCAGTGCCCGCGCCGTCGGAGCTTGGGACCGCGACAGTGCGCGCTTCGCCCGCGCCAACACGATGGTGCGCGAAGCCCGCGCCCTCCTCGAGGAAGGCCATTACGACGAGAGCGCCCGGCGCGCCGATCGTGCCGCCAGCATCGCCTCCAGCCTCGCCGTCCAGTCCCGCCGCGCCAACTTCCGCGACCGCATCAGGGACGTGAACCGGAACCTCGACAAGGGCACGGATCAGGGCATCAACTTCTTCCAGCGTGAGGAGTCCGAGGAAATCCGCCGCGAGGTCAACACCCTGCTCGCAGAGTACTCCGACGACCAGTACGAGAGGATCATGGACCGCGTGGAGCGCCTCGAAGCCCGTCTGCGCTTCACACTCGACCAGACCGACGAGAGGGTCATGGAACTGGCCGAGCACCTCGAAGGCCGGATCGAAAGCCTCAGGGAGGCACGCGCACGGGACTTCGCTGAACAGGAACTCAACTCCGCCAGCACCAAGATTCACCACGCCCGGATTGACTTTCGCCGGGGCAACTTCCGCTCCGCACACCGCAACCTGCACCAGGCCTTCGCCCTCGTGGACGAGGCAGAGTTCCGCAAGGGCGCCGAAGGGTACAGGGCGGACGTGGTCCAGCTCTTCGACGAGTACCTGGAAGCACAGAACCGCTTCCGCAACGTGCTGGGCATGGATGCGCCGATGCTCCGTCAGGCTGTCACCGGCCCGGACGGCAGCCGGCAGGGGATCGCCATCTCGGCAAGGTACACGCCGAACGACTACCGCGCCAAGCTCGACGAACTGTACACACGCGCGGCCGGTCTCGAGCATCCGGAGCGCCTCGCCGACGTCCACGACGCCGTCATCCAGACCTTCGCCGAAGGACGTCTCGCGGCCATCCATTTCGAGAAGCTCGTCATCCTCGACATGGTGTCGAAGAACGAAGCGGACAACCTGATATCGCAAGCTTACGCGCGCCAGAACCGCTCGAACAGGCTCATGGGCGCAGTGCAGGAGCAACTCTTCGCCGACAAGGTGCGTTTCCGGCTCGTGCAGGCCGGATCGTCCATCCTTGTTGACTGATACCCTCCCCGGAGTCTGGCGTGACACCAACACCCTGCTGCTGCTGGCACCCTAATCACCGAGGGAGATGTATCTGACCGTGTTCTTTGGGTTTTTGGAGAACGTAAACCATGTCTATCTGATGCAAGGCATCGCCGTCCTTGCCATCGCCGTATTCATCCTGTTTGTGCTGAACGCCCTCGGGCTGTTGAAAAAGAAGCAGTAACGGAGGAAAGCTAAGCGAGAGGGTGGGACAGGAACACGGCGCCCGCCGGAAAACCGGTCCGCCTCCCCTCCGCCTTCCAGCACTATGGCCAAGAATCCGCACCTCGAACTCACCAATCGCATCCTCGTCTGCCGCGAGTATGCAGACCTGTGGCAGACCTATTTCCACTTCATCGGCGAGGACGGGTTCCACGAGAAGGAAATCACCGAGGAGGAAGAGGAAGAGTTCCAGAACGTCCTCAGCCTCATCTCCGTCAACCACTACAAGTTCGAACAGCTCGTCGGCCCGGACATGGGAGACGCAGGCGCCGTCCTGAAGATCGTCGTCGAGACCCCCTCGCTCGACATCACGCAGAAGATCCCCGAAGCCACCTACGCGCGCCTGCTCATTGACTGGCACATCACCTTCATAGACATGAACAAGGCACTCGGCCGCATGCTCGGCCGCCTCACGGCCAAGCAGAAGCTCAAGCTCCAGGAGATCGAGGCCGCCCAGGAGTCCGGCGCGGCAGAGACCACGCTCTGACCCGCAATACCGGCTAGGCGGCCTCCTCCTCCACCACAGCGGCCCTCTGCCGCCTCCGCTCTCTTCGGATCTTACCCAGTACCATTTGAAAGACAAAGCCGGACGCCGCGATGGGCACCACCGGGATGGCCCCCGTGCCCATGCCGAGCGCCTGTGACGCCAGCACGGCTCCCAGCAGCGCCGTCGAGCCTGCGATCACAAGGCGGTTCGCCGCGAGCAGGAGCACGCCCCCTGCCAGTCCGGCAAGCGGGGGAACCAACGCCAGCACCAGGTCGCCCTCCAGCCAGCCCGGCAGCTCCTCCACATTGGTGCGCAGCCACTGGAGACCGAGAAAGACCAGCAGGCCCGCCGTCAGCGCGCCGAAAAGGAAGAACAGGACCCGGTGCACCTGCCGGACCAGAAAGATCCCCACCGCAGTACCCACCAGCGTGGCGCCGGCCTTGGCTGCCAGTGCTCCACCCCCCGTCCACTCCTCCGCGTCCGCCACGAGCACGACGATCAGCAGGCACCCTCCTCCAACGATGCCGGCGCCCGCCGCATGGATGGAAATCCAGTAGAGCAAGCCCCCAAACAGCAGCAGCGCCACTCCCACTGCCAGCGGGAGCCAGTCCGCCGCCTGAAGGAATGCGTTGATATCGTCCCACGGGATCGTCATGCTAGCTTGCTCCCGCGTGGCCCCGAGGAACGGCAAGGCCAGAACGCGCCGAAACCCAGCTTCACCGAGTCCGTCCGGCACGAACTTCTCTGCCTTAATTCCCGAAACCCACTAGTGGGCATCACCCCCGCAAGGAGGCATGCAACATGACAGACCTGAACCGCCGCGATTTTCTCGCCACCGGAGCCGTCGCAGCCGGAGGCGCCGCCATCGGCCTTGGAGCCATGGGTGGCTCTCGCGCCCATGCGGATGCACCCATCCACACGCCCGCCATGCTCCGGGCACTCTTCCCCGGCGCCGTCAACGAGCAGGGCGAGTACACCCTCCCCGAACTCAAGTACGAGTATGGTGACGTGGACGACGCCATTGACGAGCAAACGATGATGCTCCACCACAGCCGCCATCATCAAGGATACGTCAACGGGCTGAAGAACGCCGAGGAAAAGCTCGCCGAGGCCCGCGAGAGCGGCGACTTTGCCCTCGTGCAGCACTGGTCCCGCCAGTCGTCCTTTCACGGGGGCGGGCACTTCCTTCATACTGTCTTCTGGGACTGCATCGGCCCGGGGGATGGCGGCATGGGCGGCGAGCCCGAAGGCCCCCTCATGGATGCGATCGAGCGTGATTTTGGCAGCTACGACAAGATGATGGCCCACTTTGCGGCCGCCTCAAACGCGGTGGAGGGGTCCGGGTGGGGAATCCTCGCCTACTCGCTGGCCGCTGGCAAGCTCGTCATCCTCCAGGCCCAGAACCAGCAGCTCCTCAGCCAGTGGGGCATCGTCCCCCTCATGTGCAACGATGTCTGGGAGCATGCCTACTACCTGCGCTACCAGAACAACCGCGGCGCCTACGTGGAGGCCTTCCCGAAGGTCATCAACTGGCATCGCGTGGCCCGGCGGTTCGAGATGCTCGGCTGACGGACAGTGCTGCTGGGGGTCGCCTAGGTGAAGACCTCCAGCAGCCCCTGGACTCTGGCTCGCTCCGCCTCAGGCCCGAAGAAACAGCCGATGCCCGCCACGCCGTGGGCACCTGCCTCCCGCACGGCCTCCGCGTTCTCCGCCGAAACTCCTCCAAGCGCCAGAACCGGCCGGGTGGCTTGGGAGCGCACGCTCCTCAGCCCCTCCAGCCCGAGCGCCGGACGTTCGCCCGGCTTGCTCGCCGGATCAAACACCGGTGCCAGCATCGTGTAATCCGCCCCGGCGTTCTCCGCCGCGCGCAGTTCCTCCACACCATGGCAACTGACGCCGAGCAGCATCCCTCCCGGAATGATCCGTCCGGCCGCTTCCGCGGGCAGGCTCCGTTGGCCAAGGTGGATCCCATCCGCTCCGGCCGCCAAAGCCACATCCACCCGGTCGTTCACAATCAGGATGGCGCCTCGCCGCCGGGTCTCCTCCCGGAGCGCCTCCGCCAGCCCAAGCAGCACCCGCGCGGGGAGGTCCTTCTCCCGCAACATGATGGCGGGAACGCCCAGGTCCAGAAGTTCCCTGCACCGGCGGAGGAGTCCGTCCTCCCCGCCCGTCAGCTCCCGGTTCGTGATCGCGATGATCCGCGGGCAGCCTTGTCGTGTGGGCATTTCAGCGCCCCTCCCCGGTGTCCAGCAGGATGGAGATGGCCAGCACGACCCGCCTGTCCACCAGGTACTCCGGGTCCCCGTAGAGGTTCAGCAGGTAGTGATCACGGATGGCGAACTTGCGGTTGTACTCGCCAAACGGCGTGCCGTCCGGGAAGAGCAGATCAAAGTTGGTGCGAAGCAGTCCCCAGAGGGGCCCGAGGTAGCGGCGCAGGATGGCCAGCAGGAGCGAATCCTCCCGCACGCGGCAGATCGGCCGGCCGTCCAGGGTTTCCGCGATCCAGCCGCGCCGCCAGATGGCCTTGATCAGGTGGCGCTTCGCCCGTGCCACCGGCTGGCCCGCCGCGTCGTGGACGGTGTACCAATGGTACAGCCCGAACTTGTTGTCCTGGGAGATCAGCAGCACCTGCCACTGCTCCGTCTCGTCCGTATAGACGCGGATGTCCCTGTAGGGCGTCAGGAGGACGCGGACCAGCTTCGCCAGGTTCGCCCCCACAAGGAACACCACGATGGCCAGCACGATACTCTGCGTCTGAAAGAACGTCATCACGGCCAGCACATAGCCGGCAAGCAGGGTGACGAGCCGGAGAAAACGCGCCATGGTGGTCATCCCCAGCTTTGGCGGCCGCACCACGTAGAAGCGCGGGGCTCCGGCCTCGTCGAACACATAGTAGCGCTGGGCGATAGCGATGAGCTGCTGCTTGACCGTCAGCAGGTGGAAGGCGAAGAGCCACTGCAGGTAGGCCACGGTCTCGGGCGGGAAGGGTCCCGGCTCGGTTCCGCCGGATGCGTGCGGGGGCGGCTCCTGGGCTACTGGCTCGTGATACTGTTCGATTGTTTCAGGGCTCATGGCCCAGCGCCTCCGCATAGAGCCGGTGGGTTTGCTCGACAAGGGCATCGAGGCTGAAAGCTTGGGCTCGCTCGCGGCAACCGCCGGCACGTTCCGCGAGTACCTCCGCCCCAAGAAGTATGGCGTCCTTCAGGTGCGCGGCCAAGCCTCCCGTGTCCCCCGGCGGGTGAATCCATCCGGCTCCAGCCCGGTCGAGGGCTTCCGCGTTGCCGCCCACGTTGCTCGCGATGACCGGCCGGCCGCACGCCAGTGCCTCCACCACCGCGTTCGAGAAGCCCTCCTTCAGGCTCGCCAGTACCACACAGTCGGCCGCGTTGTACCACTCCGCCATGTTGTCCTGATGGCCGAGAAGGCGGACGGAGCCCTCCAGCCCCCGCTTGGCGATGGCCTCGCGAAGGTCCGGTTCCAGCTTTCCCGCCCCTGCGAATCCGAGCACGGGATGAGGCTCGCGCGCCGCGGGGATGGCGCGCTCCCAGGCGGCCAGCGTCCCCAGCGGATCCTTGTTCGGATGGAGCCGGGCGGGAACGAGGAAGAAGAGCTGTCCCGGCGCAAGGCCGAGCCGCTGGCGCAGGGCCACGCGTGCTGCCTCGTCCGGCCGGAACTCCTCCAGATCCACGCCGTTGTAGAGGATGGGCACCCGCTCGCGGGGAAGGCGGAGCGTCTTGACAACGTCATGCTGCACGGCGCGGGAGACGGCGATGGTCCCCGTGCGCAACCTGGCCGCAATCCGGTCCGTCAGCACCTGCCGCCAACTCTCCCACGTCCCGACGTTGTGCACCTGGGCAAAGATCGCTGGCACACGGGCCATGCGGGCCGCCAGCGTTGCGGGCAGATTCGAGCGGTACATGTGCGAATGCACCACGGCGGCGGAATTGTCCCGGAAGTGCCGGGAGAGCGCCCGCAAGGCGGTGGGGGAGAGGCGCGAGGGAAAGGGAATGACGTTCACCTCGATGCACCTCTCGCGCAGGCCGGCTGCCAGAGGCCCCTCCTCGCGCAGGCAGATCACCTTCACGTCCCAGCCGCGTTCACGCAGGCGCGGGGCAACGGCCAGCAGCCGGCGCTCGATTCCGCCGGGCGGGAGCCACGTAATGGCCCGCATGACGACGGGTTTGCGGGTCATGCCGTTCATAAAACAAAGCTGACCGCCCTCGAAGGAGGGCGGTCAAGCTTGGAGAAAAACGCTGGCTCGCTCAGAGCCCGACGTTTACTGACGGACGCGCCACAGGTCACCAGGAGAGGTGGTGCCGTTGGTCGGGTCGTAGGTGAATGCTCCGCCGGGTCCACCGGCAGCGCCGGACGTGGAGGCGCCGGCGAGGAGCAGCTGGGAGGGCTGGGACTCTGCGGAGTTGTAGACGGTCTCGATGCCGCCGTCACGGCGCGGGCCGACGAGGCGGGCATAGCCGTTCTGCATCTGGATGTCATCCCAGCGCAGGTTGCCGCCCTGGTTCTCGTTGCTGTTCGGGCCGTAGGAGCCGACGATCCAGCCGCGTCCGTCCGTCCAGTAGCGGAAGCTGAGGCCGCGCGTGGCTGCGAACGGATCATCAAAGATGGAGCTGAGGAACGCAACGGGGGTGGTCAGGGAGTTCGGGCCCGGGTTCGCGACGCTTTGGAAGTTCTTCCGGGCGAAGGTTGAACCCCGGTACTGCGGGTTGGTGGCGTCCTGCAGGAGGTCCCAGTCGTGCGTGAGATCGGCCTGTGCGGTCGCGGCGGGATACTGATTGTAATCAATGAAGTACGCTTCGATTCCCGTCGAAAGGTTCCGCATGTCCGAACGTGCACGGGACACCTTGGAGCGCGTCTGCGCCTCAAGGAAGTTGGGAACTGCGATCGCCGCGAGAATGGCGATAATCGCCACGACGATGAGCAGCTCGATGAGGGTAAAACCGCGGAGTTTCTTCACTGCGTTTTCCCTCCTTTCTGGGTTGGGATTGGGGCAGCCCACATGGGTTCTGCCTCTTGAGGGTCCTTGGAACGTTGGTGGGGGGCGGGAACGGGTCAAGGTCAAAGGAGCGGTCCCGAAACCGCGCCCGCAGAAATCAGGGGGCAAACATCGTCAGAACCTGCACCACCGCCGCCAAGGCCAGCAGAAGCAGTAAGAATTTTACCCACCTGCGCACCGTTTCGCGCACGAACCGCTCATCGTAGCCCCGCTCCAGCACCGTCACCACGGCTGCCACGAGCAGCGTGAGGTAGATGAGCGAGACCAGAAAAGGGGTGCCGTACATGCAGGATTGGGCCCTCAGGAGGCGGAATTTCCGTCGGTGCGCTGACGGAGACGCTCGGGGTCGGCGCTGCCAGGGGAGCCTTCCGTCAGCTCCGGTGTCCCGGCCACCAGATCGTAAAGCCGCATGGTCGCGAAGTAGTTAAGGCAACCCGCCACTACAAGGTGGAAGGCCCCAAGGTCCGAGTAGGTCCGGGCTGCCAACCGGTGCAGGTTGAAGAAGGCTTCCGGATTATCGGCTGCGGCGCTCTGTGCGCCCTGCAGCAGCAGCCATCCGCCTCCGTGGAAGGCCTGCGCCAGGTACGTCAGCAGGCCCACCAGATTGAAGCCTTCCGCTCGTGGATCGAAGCTGGCAGGCGCCAGCACATATCCGCCCATCAAAAGTCCGATTGCAAAGCAGCCGTTGATTGCCAAGAAAAGCGTGACACCCCGCTGGTAATCCCGGACCAGCAGGAAGCCAGCCCCCGGGATGAGCCAGTTCACCACGCAGTAGCCGAGGGCCTGCAGGGGGGATTTGCGGGGAAGTTGAATAGGAGTCACGCCTGATGCGATACGATGAAGAGCCGGTGAAGAGGCGGGTTTTCCCGCAAGGGGGGTCTTTGGTCGTTTCCCGCCCGCAGTTCGTCAACCGCAAAGCCCCCGGCGGGCTCCTGCTGGCCGCTGTAATCGCCCTTTTTGCCGCGATTTCGGGTCCGGCCGGTGCTGCGGAGGGGGACGCCCAACCGGCTTTCCCTGCCGAGGTACCCCTCAACAGCCCGGCCCGCTCCCTTGCCTGGGAAGCGGATGGCAGGCTGCTTGCCGCCTCCCATTCCCTCTCCGGCGTTACCTTCGTGCACCTGCCGGAAGGCGGTGCCGCGCCGGCCGTGCTCCATGACCCGGACCGCCCGACCCTGGATGCCCTCTCCCTTGGCGAGGGCCGCTTCCTTCTGGGCAGGCGATTCGGTACGCTGGAACTCGTCGAGGCCCGCTTCCATGCCGGGGAGGAACCCCCGCTCACCATCCAGACCATCAAGGAATGGGATACCGAGGGGATGCCCACGCAGCTCGTCCGGAGGGATGATCTCCTGCTTGTGGCCGCGGGGCCCTCCGGCCTGCTCGTCTACGACTGGCCGGGGGAGGACCTCGAACTCCATCTCCGGGCCCGCTATCCCATCGTGGACTTCACCAAGGAAGTCGTCCCCATCTGGGACGACATCCTGCTCCTGGCCGACAACTACGACTACGGCGTGCAGTTGCTTCGACTCACCGATCCCGAACGGCCCGAGTACATCGTGCACCGCACCGGCGATTTCATTGATACCGTGGACGGTTATGAAGGAGTCGCGGCGGTCGGCCTGCGCCGGCGTGGCGTTGCCTTCTTCGATCTCAACGACCCGGAGGAACCTGAGCTCCTCCATTTCCTTCAGCTCACCACGCCTCTGGACGGCTTGGTTCAGCGGGTCCGTTACGGCCCGGAAGGCGCCCTGCTCGTCAGCGAGGGCCGCTCCGGTGCCCGGCTCGTGCGTCTTGACAAGACGGTGGACGCGCAGGGCGCCGAGAGCTGGGATACCACCGTGCTCCAGAACTGGCCCGCGGAAGCCGGCTATGACGTGCGCGAAGGCATATTCCTTCCCGGCGGCTGGGTGGCCCTCTCCGAGGCCGCCGGAAAGGTCAGCTTTCACAAATTGGAGGTGGAAGAGTAGGCGGGAGCTTCAGCGCAGGTTGCGGAGCACCGTGCGCAGGTAGTTCATCCGGTCGAGGGTGAGGCGCATCTCCTTCAGGGCCTCCTGAACGGCTCCCGAGCCGGAGTCCTCCCCGGCGTCCAGCAATTCGTCAACGCGCCCGAACTGCTCGAAGAGCGTCCGGTAAAGTGCTTCCCGGGCCTCCGTCACCTCTCCCCGCAGACCGGCGGCCTTCTTCTCCGCCGCGTCCAGCCGGCTGCCGTCACCGGACAGCCGCGCCTCCCGCAGATCCTCTCCCGCTTCCTGAATCCCGAACATTTCCTCGAGCAGGGAGGGTGGAACGGCTTGCTTGTTTGATTCGATGTGGGGGGCGAGGAGAGAAAGGAAATACTCGGCTCGGCGGACCGGATCGCGGAGGGCCTTCCATGCGTTGTTCAGCGTGGAGGCCCGGTGCAGGCTTTCCTCACGGGCCGCCTCGTCCGCCGTGGCGAAGTAGTCCGGGTGAGTCCGTCGCGACAGGTCCAGATACAGATCCCGCACCGCCTCCGTGCTGATGCGAAGGCGCTGCGGCAGGCCGAATACCGCGAAATGATCCGGTGGGGGGGAAGGGAGAGGCCGGAGGGCCCCCTTCTCAAAGTGCAACGCCTCGGCGTCCTGGACGGCGGGCGTATAGATGGAGGGCGCAGCGAGTGCGCGTGAGGAGGATGGCGCGGCCATGCCCGTCCGGTCAGGCGGAGAAGGAACTGCCGCATGAGCAGCTCCGCGTTGCATTCGGGTTCACGAACTTGAAGCCACCAGTCAGCAGCTCCGTGGAGTAATCCAGGGTCATGCCGTTCAGGAACAGGTAGCTCTTGGGGTCAACGAAGACCTTGATATCCTCGATTTCCAGCACGGAGTCGTTGGCGTTGGGCTTCTCGTCGAAGGCGAGCGTATAGCTGAGGCCCGAGCAGCCACCTCCGACCACTCCGACCCGCAGCCCCCACTCCTCCTTCTTCTCCTGAGCAAGGAGACGCTTGATTTCCTTTTGTGCAGTTTCCGTGATTTCAATCATGGTGCTCAACCTCCAATGCTCCGTGTCGTCTGGCGCCGTTTGGTCCGGGCACTACCGGTGTTGCCGGCAGTGCCAATGTCCATCTTTCAGTCTCAGTGGTGCGCCGTCAGGCTTCCGGGGACCTCGACCCCCTTCTTTTCCGCGTAGTCCTTGATGGCCGCCTTGATGGCGTCCTCGGCGAGCACCGAACAGTGGATCTTGATCGGCGGCAGGTTCAGCTCCTCCACGATGGCGGTGTTCTTGAGCGCCGCTGCCTCGTCCAGCGTCTTGCCCTTGAGCCACTCGGTGGCGAGGGAACTGGAGGCAATGGCCGAGCCACAGCCGAAGGTCTTGAACTTCGCGTCGGTGATGACACCTTCCTCGTTCACCTGAATCTGCAGCTTCATCACGTCGCCGCACTCAGGGGCGCCGACAAGGCCCGTGCCCACGTTGTCCTGGTTCTTGTCGAAGGACCCGACGTTGCGCGGGTTGTTGTAATGCTCGATAATCTTTTCACTGTAAGCCATCTTCGTGCTCCTTGGTCCGGTTGCGGGGCTTCCGGAAGGTCACTCCGGAAAGGCGGGTCGGATTAGTGGTGGGCCCACTCCACCTTTGTGATGTCAATGCCTTCCTGGTGCATCTCATAAAGCGGGGACATGGCCCGAAGCTTCTCCACGACGGCGATCAGCTTGTCCGTCACGTAATCCACTTCCTCCTTCGTGTTGAACCGCCCAAGGCCGAAGCGGATCGAGCTGTGGGCCAGCTCGTCACCCACCCCGAGGCTCTTCAGTACGTAGCTTGGTTCGAGGCTCGCACTCGTGCAAGCCGAGCCCGAACTCACCGCCACGTCATTGATTCCCATCAGGAGCGACTCGCCCTCCACGAACGAGAAGGACACGTTGAGCGAGTGGGGAAGCTTGTGCTCCGGATCGCCATTCTCGTATATCTCCGGGATGTTGTCGAACAGCTTCTTGCGGAGGTAGTCCCGCAGCCCGCGCAGGCGCACGCTCTCCTCCTCCATCTCCGCTACGCAAAGCTCCACGGCCTTTCCGAGGCCGACGATGCCCGTCACGTTGAGCGTGCCGGACCGCATCCCACGCTCGTGGCCACCGCCGTCTATCAGGGGAGTCACGCGGATGCGCGGCTTGCGCCGGCGGACGTACAGAACCCCGACGCCCTTCGGCCCGTATATCTTGTGCCCGGAGAAGGAAAGCAGGTGGATGCTCTGCTCCTTCACGTCCACGGGAATCTTGCCGACGGTCTGCGTTGCGTCTGTATGGAAAGCCACACCGCGCTCCTGGCAGAGCTTGCCGATTTCCGCGATGGGCTGGATCACGCCGATCTCGTTGTTCCCATGCATGATGGAAACCAGGATGGTCTTATCGGTGAAGGCTTCCTTCAATTGACCGAGGTCTATAAGCCCGTTCTTCTGCACGGGCAGCCACGTTACGTTGTAGCCCATGCGCTCGAGTTTCTTGCACGGATCAATCACCGCCTTGTGTTCGGTCACACAGGTGATGATGTGATTGCCTTTTTCGGCGTACATCTCCGCGATGCCCTTGATGGCCAGGTTATTGGACTCAGTGGCACCGCTGGTGAAGACAATTTCCTTGGGGTCGGCGTTGATGGCGGATGCTATCTGCGCACGGGCCGACTCAACGGCATCCTCCGCCTGCCAACCGAACAGGTGGTTGCGTGAGGAGGCGTTTCCAAAAACCTCGGTAAAGTACGGAAGCATCGCCTCGACCACTCGCGGGTCCGTCCGTGTCGTGGCATGGTTGTCCATGTAGATGGGATTCTTGATGGTCATGATGGGCCTCTTGCTGAGCGGTCTCCTCGGCTATCCCGGACGTCTCGGAGGCTGGCGCCGGCCGGTGCGAACTCAGTAACGGCAGAACCCAACCATCCCCCATGCAACAGCCTCAGGGAGCCAGAACTATGCCCGGCCCTCCGAGGCCGTCACCCCGGAAGATTGCGCGGTTTCGCCGAGCCTGGCAAGGATGCTTTCGGTAATCTGGCCGGGGAGCAGACCGCACTCCCGCAGCAGTTCCTTCGGCTGCCCGTGGTCCACGAAACGGTCCGGCAGCCCGAAGCAACAAGCCCGGCGCGCGATGTCCTCTTCGGCCAGGAACTCGTTCACATTGCTCCCGAAGCCACCCCGCAAGGTGTTCTCCTCGGCGGTGAAGAGCCAATCGTGCTCCGTGGCCAGCGCACGCACCAGCTCGCCGTCCAGCGGCTTCACGAAGCGCGCGTCCGCGACTGTTACCGGATGGCCCAGCCTCGCCTCCAGCATGTCCGCCGCCTCCAGCAGCGTCATCGTCATGCGCCCGATTCCCAGCAGCGCCACATGCCGGCCCTGACGCAGCACCTCGCCCTTGCCGATCTCCAGCGCCGGCCAGTCGAGCCCATCCAGCTCGATCCTGCCCGCGCAGTTTCCCCGCGGGTAGCGCATCGCGGAGGGGCCGGCATTGTACTCGATCTGGGTTCGGAGCATGCGCCGCAGTTCCTGCTCGTCCCTCGGCGCCATGACGACCATGTCCGGCACGATGCGGAGATAGGAGAGGTCAAACGCGCCATGGTGCGTTGGCCCGTCGGCTCCCACAAGCCCGCCACGGTCCAGCACGAACCGCACGGGGAGCTTCTGAATCGCCACGTCGTGGATAATCTGGTCGTAGGCGCGCTGGAGGAACGTCGAGTAGATCGCGCAGACGGGGATCAGCCCATCCGCTGCCATCCCAGCCGCCATGGTCACGGCGCACTCCTCGGCGATGCCCACGTCGTAGAAGCGCTTGGGGAACTCCCTTGCGAACTGGTCCGTCCCCGTGCCGCCCGGCATGGCTGCCGTGATGGCGACCAGGTTGGGGGTCTCGCGTCCCAGCTCAAGCAGCGCGGAGCTGAACACCTTCGTGTAGGCCGGCGGGGCGGTGGACTTGGCCATCTCGCCGGTCTCAATTTTCATGTTCCCCGCGGCGTGGTACTTGATCGGGTCGTCCTCGGCGTACTTGTAACCCTTCCCCTTGCGCGTGATTACGTGGACGCAGATGGGCCCGTCCAAGTCCTTCGCGCGGCGCAGGATGGGAACCAGCTCATCCAAATTGTGCCCGTCAATCGGTCCCACATAGCGGAACCCCAACTCCTCAAAGAAGAGCCCCGGCACGAGGACACCCTTCAGCGCGCCCTCCACGCTGTGCGCCGCGTGGATGACCGATTCGCCCAGCAGCGTCCGGACGACCTTCTTGAACTCCGCCTTGGCCCGGTTGTAAGCTTGGCTCGTGATCAGGCTGGAGAGCCCCTTCGGCACCGCCCAGACGTTGTTGCTGATGGACATCTCGTTGTCGTTCAGCACCACCATCATATTGGTGCGGCGCAGCCCCGCGTTGTTGAGCGCTTCGTAAGCCAACCCGCCGGTCATTGCCCCGTCGCCGATCACGGCCACCACCTTGTGTTCCTTGCCCTGCACGTCGCGCGCCTCGGCCATGCCGTACGCCGCCGCGATGGAGGTCGAGGCGTGCCCGGCACCGAACGCGTCATAAGGTGATTCCGACGGCTTCAGGAAGCCCGAAAGCCCCCCGTGCTGGCGGATGGTCTCGAATTCCTTGTTCCGCCCGGTCAGGATCTTCCAAGCGTAGGCTTGGTGCCCCACGTCCCAGACAATCCGGTCCTCCGGCGGCCTGAAGACGTGCAGCAGTGCCACCGCAATGTCCACTGCTCCAAGCGGCGCCCCGAAGTGCCCCCCCTTGACCGCAATGACCTCGATGATGCGCTGGCGGGTCTCCTGGGCGAGCTCCAGCAGCTCTGCGGGGCTGAGGGCTGCAATGCCCTCTGGCAATGCCAAGGACTCCAGCAGCGGGGTGCTCCTCGCTCCTGCGGCGGCGTGCGCCGTCCTGTTTTCTGTTCTGCCGAGGCCCGAACGGGCCAACCTCTCCGCGTGGGAACTCATGGCACTCCCAATTTGTGCAAATCCCTGCCCGCCCGGGGCCTGGTCAAACCGCCAACCGCTGGCAGGCCATCACACTGGGGGCAAAACCCGGACCGGCTACTCCTCGTCCGGATCGAAGGGCTCCAGCCCAAGCTCCTCACCCTCCTCGTCGCGCGTCACCAACTGAATGCGCTCTTCCAGCGCAGCCAGCCGCTTCAGGGCTTCCCTGCCCAGCCGCCGGCCCTCCGAGTAAAGCTCAATGGACTTCTCCAGGCCCTGCTCGCCTGCCTCCAGCGACGCCACGATCTCCTCCAACCGGGCGATCAGGCGCTCGAGCGGAATGGCATCCTCTGCCGGTTGTTCCTTCTTCCTTGCCATATCGCGACTCGTCTGATGCCTCCCGGGCTGATGCGGACCGTGTCAAGGCCCGGCTCTGCCGGATCCATCCCACGCCTGCCCCAGCGCCGGGGTCACGGCAAAAGTTTCCGGTACCGTGTCATGGGGCCGGAGCCTTCAACCTCCGCGCCGCCGCCCCGCAGGATGCCGCCGGGGGGGACGCGGATCACGGGTTTTCGGCGAAAATGTCCCCATCCGCCGTGGGAGGAGGAGGCACCGGCAGACCAAGGTGCCGGTAGGCCGCCGGGGTGGCGGAGCGTCCACGCGGTGTCCTCGCCAGCAGCCCCGCCTGGATGAGGAAGGGCTCCACCACGTCCACCAGCGTCTCCTCATCTTCACTGAGGGCCACCGCCAGCGTGTTCAGCCCCGTCGGGCCGCCGCCGAACTTCTCGATCAGCGCCTGCAGGAACGCCCGGTCCTGCCCGTCCAGCCCAAGCTCATCCACCTCGAGCAGCCCGAGCGCCTCCGCCGCCACGGGCTCGTCCACCGTACCCTGGTGGCGGACCTCCGCGATGTCGCGCACCCGCCGCAACAGGCGGTTGGCGATCCGCGGGGTCCCACGGGAGCGCGCCGCGATCAGGCGTGGACCGTCTCCCTCCACGGGGACGCCAAGGATGCCGGCACTCCGCCGCACGATGGTTTCCAGCTCCGTGGGGGAGTAGAACTCCAGCCGCAGCGTGATCCCGAAGCGCGTCCGCAGCGGCCCGCCCAGCATACCCGCCCGCGTGGTTGCCCCCACGAGCGTGAAGGGCTGCAGGTCGAGCTTGATGGACTTCGCGTGCGGACCGTCGCCGATCAGGATGTCAATTTTACGGTCCTCCAGCGCGGGGTAGAGGCACTCCTCCACTACCCGGTTCAGCCGGTGAATCTCGTCAATGAAGAGGACATCGCCCGCCTGCAGCTCGGTCAGGATCGCCGCCAGGTCGTCCTTCCGCTCGATTACCGGCCCGCTCGTTGCCCGCAGCGTCGTCCCCATCTCCTCCGCGATGATGTGCGCGAGCGTGGTCTTGCCGAGGCCCGGCGGTCCATAGAGCAGCACATGGTCAAGCGCTTCACCCCGCCCCCGCGCAGCCTGCACGAAGATGCGCAGCTTCTCCATCGTGACCCGCTGGCCCACGAACTCACTGGTGTTCCGCGGGCGGAGTGACTTCTCCACCTCACTCTCGCCCGGTCCGGTGGGAAACGGGCTAAGGGACCGGCTGGCTTTCTCGTGTGGCGGCATGGCTCAGGCTCCGGGGAGCAGGAATTCGTGGCGGTCTTTCACTTTTCTTTCGTTGCCAGCTCCTCGAAGGCAACCCGGATTTCCAGAAGGGCGCCCGGGCGGAGCAGGTCGTAAACGCTCATTTTTTCCCCTGCATCGCCCCGGCCCGCCGAAGCACAACTTTGCAGC
>SLOM01000242.1 GCA_007132505.1 Candidatus Sumerlaeota bacterium | reverse complement strand
GGAACGAAAGGTTCCATCACAGGCACCGTTGTGCCTTGGCGCCGTGGCGTGAGTTCCATGAGAAGGAGGAGCACGCAACGGCGCTACGACGCAACGAACAGGGAGCGCGGTCACGGCCTCATCGGTCGCCGACGTGTCAGACACCCTCGAACCGGCGGGATGCACCCCGAGCAGCCGGTGCGGGATTGCCTGCGAGGCACTTCGGCACTAAAGGGGACCCCAACCCCAACCCGGCACCCGATTTGCACCGCCGGTTCTGCAGATTGCGCACCCCGTCCCGCCACCGCGTGACCTGCCCCCGGGGCACGGCCCGCTGATTATCAATCCCATCAAAGGAGAACGACATGAGAGTGACATATCCGCACACCCCGGGCCACTGGCTGAGCGCCATTGTGGCCCTGGCCCTGACGGCCGGCCTGGCGGGGAACGTCGCCGCCCAGGACCCCCCTGAGGACCCACGGCGCACCGATCCGATCACCCCGGTCGAACCGCCACCACCCCCTGCGCCGGAGACACCCATCGAACCGCCACCGCCTCCAGCTCCGGAGACACCCCCCCAGCCGGCACCTCACACGGACCTCCGGGAAACCGAGGAGGTGGAGCGCCAGGAATTCGCCAAACTCGACGTCGCCATCGTCCACAACGACGAGGAAATCCAGTTCCGCTACCGTTTCGAGACGGAAAACGCCTCCTGGTATCATACCTACCGCACGTACCGGGACGGAGAGTGGACCAACCCGGACGATTCGGAAGGCCGCGCCAGTGAGTATGGCTTCTACGAGGACCGCATCTCTGTCATGATAGATGATGGCAGCGTGCCCGGGTTTCCCGACTACGCCGGGTACCTGACGGCGCACCCGGGGGTGCGCTCCATGCCCGGCGAGCCCACCTCGGCTGAAGTGGCGGACAGCTTCATCGCCGACTGGGGGCTGGGAAGCGATGTGCGGAAGTTCCTCGCCGACACCCGGGAACTCCCCGAGGACGCCGGGCGGGAGGAACTCTGGAAGCATCCCATCCCAGAGGAACAGATCGAAGCCCTCCAAGAGGAGGGAAGATTCATCTCCTCGATCCAGTGGCGGTCCAATCGAAGCAATCCGGTCGGGTATGGTGATCCCGGCTACATCCTTGTCTATCGCAGTACCGCCGAAGGGACCGGACCTTACACCAGCAATTGGGACTCGGAGAACAACCGCCCGCTCTACATGTTCGACGCGGAAGTGGCTGGCCATGCCGCGCTGGACCTCGAAGGACTCAAGGAACAGCGCTACGGGCAGGACGATTACTACTACCTGACGGAGGGTCACATGGTGCCCTTCGACCCGGATCATGAGTGGGAGGAGGGTGATACCCTGCCCGCTCATTACCTGCGCGAGCCGGACGGCTCCCGCGGGGCCGCACGCGCCAGCGGCCGGTATGAGGACGGCGCCTGGCACGTGACCATCACCCGTGCCCTTGAGGCGGTGAACCCCCTCGACAGCAAGACCTTCGAGCGGGAGGGCGTCTATAACCTTCAGTTCGCCGTCCACAGCGGCGGCGTGGGAGAGCGCTACCATGAGGTGAGCATGCCGCTCCGGCTGTCGCTCGGGGCAGAGGAGGAGGCGCACCTCGAAGCCGTCTATGCAGAGGGCCCGGTGGGGGACGCGCAGGCTGACTATACGTCCGTGCCGCTTTTCTACCCGGGGGTGCTGACCCACGCCGAGGTGAGCCAGGAAGGCAGCGTGGCGAACAGCCTGCTCAGCCTCGCCGCGGAGGATCCGCTCGATCCGAACCGGCTCCGGACACTCCAGCAATACATCCACAGCCACGAGGCGCGGGTGTTCGGCGAAATGGAGTAGGAAGCTTTTGCGGGGCGGATCACTCCGCCCCGTCGCCGCTAAACCATTCGCCGGCCGGAGGCAGAGGTTCGCCCGGATCAGTCCGCCGGAGTGGTGGGCGGCGCAACTCGGTCATCCAGCGGCTCTCCGGGTCACGGGCGGTGCTGAACTCGTAGATCCCCCGGGCTTCGAGCCGCTGGACATCGTACACCTCACGGCGGTGGTGCTGAGGGAAGTCCGCCCGCCACAGGCGCCGCTCCAACCGGTAACGCCCTTCCGGAACCGCGAACTCCTCGCTCGTGCGCGGGGCGTGGAGAAAGACCAAGGGCTCAGCGGACGAGCCATCCTCCCCCTCCTCCGCGGGCACCGGCACCAGGCGGTACTCGCTCCTCAGTTGCGAATGCGTGGTCTCCACACGCACCAGCGCGTGTCCCTCCTCCATGGAGCCGGGTGAGAGCCCCCTGAAATTGAACGCCGGCCGGCCTGTGTGGTCGCGGAAAGGGTCGTCCGCGGCGATGAGCGGCGGAAGGTAGGGGATGTCGAAGCCTTCGGGGATCTGGGGGAACGGCTCCGGGGTGGGAGTGGGTTCCGGGGGCGGAAGCCGCCAGTGCGCCGTGTCCGGGAAGAAGAGGACCGGCCCCGCCGGGTCCCAAGAACCGGGGCGCTCCGGGATGGGAGCACCCGTGAAGATGTCCGAGAGCCGCAGCGTACCGGCTGCCTGAGGTGTGGCAGCCGCCTCCTCCGGCTCCGTGCCCGATGTGTGCCCCTCCCCCACCAGCCAAAAGGGGAGCGCCACCACCGGGAGAGCCCGGCGGATAAGGCCGCAAAACCGGAGGTGAGCACGCCTCGTCATGGGGAAGCCCTTGCAGCCGGAGCACTCCAGCGCCAATCCTGCTGCCCACGAAACCAACGGCAGGCGTGCCGCGCAGGCAAGCCGGAACGGTGGCAAGCAAACCCGATGGAGCTGGAAACTTTACTGAAGGAAGTCTCGGATGCGAGGGCGTCGGACCTGTTCCTTGTGGCAGGTGCGGTGCCATGCATGAACGACGACGGCGTGTACCGGCCGCTCGATGCCTCGGGAGGGGGCCGGCTTACGCCGGATGACACGGCGGCCTTCGCCCGTCAGGTCATGACCGAGGGCCAGTGGGAGGAGTTCGAGCACACGCGCGAGATGAACCTCGCCTTCATGACCGAGATGGCCGGGCGCTTCCGCATCAACGTCTTCGTGCAGCGCGGGTCGGTGGCGATGGTCTGCCGGCGGGTGGTCATGGACATCCCGACAATGCGGTCGCTCGGCCTTCCGGTGGTTCTGCGGGATGTTGCACTGGCCGACCGGGGCATCGTCCTTGTCACCGGCTCCACCGGCAGCGGCAAGTCCACCACCCTTGCCTCCATGATTGACTACCGGAACCACATCCGCGCCGGACACATCGTCACGATCGAGGACCCGGTTGAGTTCGTGTACAGACACAGGCGCGCGATCGTGACGCAGCGTGAGGTGGGTATAGACACGGAGAGCTTCCATGCGGCGCTGCGCAACACGCTCCGCCAGGCGCCCTCGGTCATCTGCATCGGCGAGATGCGCGACGCCGAGACCGTCCAGTTCGCCATGCACGCATCGGAGACCGGGCACCTTGTTTTCGCGACGCTTCACTCCACGAACGCGGCGCTGGCCGTCGAGCGCATCCTGCACTTCTACCCCGGCTCCATGAAGGAACAGGTGCAGACACAGCTCTCCCTGAACCTGAAGGCGATCATCTCGCAGCGCCTTGTCCCGGGCGTCAAAGGCGGCCGGGTGGCGGCCGTGGAGGTGCTGCTGGACACGCCACGCATCGTGGACCTGATCGCAAAGGGCGAGATGGCCGGGCTGAAGGCCGCCCTCGCCGCCGAAAACCAGGACGGAATGGTCAACTTCGACAAGTCCCTCTACCGCCTGTGCAAGCGTGGTCTGGTCACGGAGGCCGACGCGCTCCAGCACGCTGAGTCACACAACGACCTCAAGCTCAAGCTC
>SLOM01000252.1 GCA_007132505.1 Candidatus Sumerlaeota bacterium | reverse complement strand
GACGCCATCATGCTCCGCCTGCATGACCTGCTCAAGGAGGACTCCAGCTTCCAGGAGAACACCGCGGCCGAGAGCCATGACTTCCAGCCGATGACCACTTGGATGGTTTACACCGACGGGGTTGGACACGCCGTCATGTCCGGGAAGTATGCCCTGGAGCAGACCTTCTTCATCCCGCCGGAGGCATGGATGGCCCCCGAAGCCGCACCGATCCGCGTGCTCGAAAAACATTACGCCCGCGAACTCGGGGCCTGAGCCTCTCCACCGGCGCCTTCCGCCTCCGCCACACACCGCGGTTGCCCCCGCGGCCCGGCAGCTCCTTTGCTTA
This sequence comes from Candidatus Sumerlaeota bacterium, assembly GCA_007132505.1. Taxonomy (GTDB): domain Bacteria; phylum Sumerlaeota; class Sumerlaeia; order SLMS01; family SLMS01; genus SLMS01. Next base: position 3,528 of record SLOM01000252.1, on the reverse strand, counting down.
CCTGGAGTGACAATTCCGTGAGGAGCAAAGTTTCAATGGCCGAAAACGAGGCAAAGCGCGAGGTGGAACGGGCCGTCATCATCGGAAGCGGTCCCGCCGGCTGGACCGCCGCGATCTACCTGTCCAGGGCCAACCTCTCCCCAATCGTCTATACCGGGGCGGAGGTCGGCGGACAGCTCACCACCACCACCGAGATCGAGAACTTTCCCGGCTTCCCCAATGCCAAGGACGGGCCGGAGCTGATGGCCGACATGGAGGAGCAGGCGAAGCGCTATGGCGCCCGCGTCGTCTACGAGGAAATCGAGGGGGTGGACTTCTCCACCCGGCCTTTCGTGCTCCGCGCCGGAGGCGGTACCGTGAAGGCCCATGCCGTCATTATAAGCACTGGCGCCTCACCCCGCATGTTGGGGCTCGAGAGCGAGAAGACCTTCTGGAGCCGCGGAGTCCACACCTGTGCTGTCTGCGACGGCGGATTCTACCGCGGAAAGACCGTGGCCGTCATCGGTGGGGGAGACTCCGCCATGGAGGAGGCCACCTACCTGGCGAAGCTCTGCGAGAAGGTCTATGTCGTGCACCGGCGGGACGAACTCCGCGCCTCCCGCATCATGGCCGAGCGGGCCATGGCGACCCGGAACATCGAGTTCGTCTGGAACAGCGTCGTGGAGGAGGTGCTCGGCGACACGGAAAGCGGCCCCTTTCCCAAGATGACGGGCCTCAAGCTCAAGAACCGCAAGACCGGCGAGCAGTCCACCCTCGCGGCCGACGGCATGTTCCTCGCCATCGGGCACATCCCCAACTCGGGGTTCCTCCAGGGGGCCCTCGAGACCGACGACGCCGGCTACGTCACCGTGACCGGGGCACAACAGACGAGTGTGGAAGGCGTTTTCGCCGCCGGCGACATTCACGACCACGTTTACCGTCAGGCGATCACCGCTGCTGGCTTCGGCTGCAAGGCCGCCCTTGAGGTCGAGCGTTACCTGGTTCGCCAAGGTCTCGCGGACTGACCACGGCAAACCGGGGACCGTTTTTCCAGAGTCCAGTGATTCGGAGCTTGCATGACAACCCACGCACCGGCCTAAATCCAGCCCAGACGCTTACCGGAGGAGTCCTCCCGCCGTGAAACACTCAGGCAAACTGCTTCTTCTGGCCTCGCTCGTTGCGGGAGGCCTTGCACTGCCCGCGCCGGCCACCGCCAACCCCGTGCTGACTTACGCAGAGGACCGCGTGCACGATTTCCTCGACATTTTCCGCGTACGGGCGGGCCTTCCCAAAGGCGGAAAGGGCGTCGGCGTCAAGGCACGCGTCACCTCCCTCGCCCAAGCTGGATACATGTACTTCGACGGCACCTACTACGGCATGGACCGCCGCGGGCTCGGCGTCGTGGACGAAAAGCGCTTCGAGGGCGGTGTCTCCCTCCTCTACGGCTCGCTCAACCAAATGGAGCCGGTTCACGGGAACTCCTTCCTCAAGGGCGACATGCTCTGGCACGAAGTCGCCGACCGCCGCATCATCCGCAACCTGCCGCACTGGGATGACGGACGGAAGCGCCCCCTCAGCGTCGGATTCGAGATCGCCACCCCCCTCATCGCCTTCGACATGGGCGTTTATCCGACCGAGGCCCTGGATTTCGCGCTCGGCATCTTCACCATAGACATGCACCGGGACGACCAGCTCCGCCAGAGCCCACCGCCCTACGCGCGCCCCCGCACCCCCCCGGTCGTGGAGGAGGACGCACCGTTCAGCGACCGCCGCGAAAAGTTCGACGACCTCATCGGCGAGTGGGAAGAGCGCGCCGCCATGGAACGGCTCGCGGAAATGGGACAGCTCCCACCACCACCCCCGGCACCCGGCGAAGATCCATGGATCACCGAAGAGGAGGCCGACGCGGCCATTGAAGAACTGGATCGGCAGCCACCTCCGCCAGAGGAACCCGAAGACGAACCGGACGATGAGCCGGAAGAAGAGCCCGAGCCAGAAGAAGAAGACAACGGCGACGAGAACGGCGAAGACGAGGACGAGTAGGACCCTTCGCTTCTTCATCCCAATGACCCGGCTACACGGCCCGTCTCCCTGCTGAGACGGGCCGATTTGCTGCAAGCCACCTCCTCCACCCGGCCGCCGGGACTTCTGCCGCTGTTCCCGTCCGTCTGGTCCTCCGCAGGGACGTCTTCCGGCGAAAATCACCCGGTTTTTCACTTGCAGCGCAAAGCCCCGCTTCCCTAACGTCCCGCTCCCCGGCAAAGCGCCGGAGGCCCGCTCCGTGGACGGGTGGCAGAGCGGTCAAATGCACCGGACTGTAAATCCGGCGGGCGAGAGCCCTACGTTGGTTCAAATCCAACCCCGTCCACCATCCAAAACCTCCAAAAACCCGCAGTAAAACCGGCAAAATCAGACTTCTGGAGGCTGGCAAGGCTCCCGGGTCACTCTCCCTTCATTTCCCCCCAATTCCCCTCAAAACCCCTTGAGTTCTGCAAAGCCAGACCCCAATTGGACCCCAGAAAGCAGATACGGACCCCAGAGGGAGGGCCACCAACATGGAGGGGGAAGCAGGAGCAGGACCCCGGGAGGCAAAGGTCCGGCGGACCGTCACCATCTCGGACAGCTTCCTGGAGCGGAAGCGACTGGCAATGGAGCCGGGAAGCCGGGAGGAATTCTGGGACCGGGCCATGCAGGGCTTCGGGGCGCGGGTGGGAAGGCGGGGCGCCTCTCTGTTCTATCGCTACTGGTTCGCAGGCGGACGGAGGCGGCTCACCTGGCGGTGGCCGGAGACACCCGTGGCAACAGCCCGCGAAGAGGTGAAGTCGGCCCGTCAGCTCCTCGACAGGGGGCTGGACCCGGAGGCAGCCGCGGAGGCGGAAGAGAAGTCGCCGGAGCTCACGCTGTCGGAGTTCTTCGCCCTCTACGTCGAAAAGCACGGTCCGCTGAAGGCTCCCCGCAGCCTGGAGACAGATCAGCAGAATTTCCGTAAGCACCTTGCGCCGGAACTGGGGGCGATTCCGCTCGGCGACATCACCCTCGAACACGTCGAGCGGCGCCTGCTGGCCATCAAGCAGGAGGGCAAGAAGAGCGGAGCCACTTGCAACCGGGTGCGCGCCCTCCTCCAGACCCTCTTCGCGAAGGCCCAGCGTTGGGGGCACTTTCCGTCGGACCGGGCCAATCCAGCCAGCTTGGCGCCGAAGTTCCGGGAATCTCCCCGGGAGAGGCTGCTGTCCCAAGATGAGCTGGCAGCCGTAGGCAAGGCTCTGAAGGGGCTGGAAGCAGCGGCAGCGCCGGAGAGCCGTGCCCCCTTCCGGGTGGTGCGCTTCCTACTCCTCTCGGGTTGGCGGCTCTCGGAAGCCTGCGGATTGCGCTGGCGGGACCTGGACCTTGGGCGCGGCACAGCCACACTCGAAAACACCAAGACAGGCTGGCGAGTGGCGGTGCTCGGGGCGGCCGCGGTTCGTCTCCTGAAGGCGATTCCCCGCGAGTCAGGCCAGGAGTACGTGTTCCCCTCTCCCAAGAACCCCGGGCAGGCGCTCGACCGGGGAG
>SLOM01000057.1 GCA_007132505.1 Candidatus Sumerlaeota bacterium | reverse complement strand
TCCTTGAGGTAATGCGTCACGAGGATGGGGATGTCATCGGTCCGGTCGCGCAGGGGCGGGATGTCTATACGGATCACGTTGAGCCTGTAATACAGGTCCTCGCGGAAGCGGCCTGCCTCGACCTCCTTCTTGAGGTCGCGGTTCGTGGCCGCGATGACGCGGACGTCCACCTTGACCGGCCGGGTGCCCCCCACGCGTTCGAATTCCTGCTCCTGGAGGACGCGCAGGAGGCGCACCTGCAGTTCCGGGGTGGTCTCGCTAATCTCGTCGAGCAGGATCGTGCCGCCATGGGCGATCTCGAAGCGCCCGGGCTTCTGCTTCACCGCCCCGGTGAAGGCGCCCTTCTCGTGGCCGAAAAGCTCCGACTCGAGCAGCGTCTGGGTCAGCGCCCCGCAGTTCACCGCCACAAATGGCTTCCTGCGGCGGGGGCTGTTGAAGTGGATGGCCTTGGCGATCAGCTCCTTGCCGGTGCCGGTCTCTCCCTGGATGAGAACACTGGCGCGGGTGGGCGCGACTTGGCGGATCTTCTCGAAGATGTTCTCCATCTGGGGCGAACGGCCGATGATGGACTCGAAGCCGTACCGGTCGTCCACCTCGCGCCGGAGCCGTTCGTTCTCCTGCTTGAGATCCTTCTGCTGGAAGACCCGGTCCACGAGCATCTGCAGCTCGTCTATGTTGACCGGCTTCATCAGGTAGTCGAAGGCACCCTCCTTGATCGCCTCAACCGCGGACTCGACGGTGCCGTGGCCGGTGAGGATGACGACTTCGGTCTCGGGGAACTCCTCGCGAACATGGGTGAGCAGCTCCAGTCCGTCCATTCCGGGCATCTTGAGGTCCGTGATGACCAGGTCCACCGGGATGGTTCCGAGGCGCACGAGCGCCTGCTCGCCGTCTTGGGCGAGCTGTATTTCCGCGCCGGTGCTCTCAAGGGCCCACTTGAGTCCCTCGCGCGTATTTTTTTCGTCGTCCACGATCATGATGCGGCGGCTCATGGCTGCCTCCTGCGCCGTTTTGGCCCATGTATCCATGCGAGCCACAGGCGGGTCAATAGAATCCGCTCCTCCGGCTCGAAACTGCACAGTGAAGGGACTTCTCCCTCGACTCACTGCCCCCCGGCGCGTTTCCTCCCCGCCAGCGAGGCACCCGCCATGACCATCCCGCCGCCGGAACCATCTCCCGTCCCCTTCCCTCCGTTGGGCGAGCTCCTGCGGCGGCTCGGTGTCCGCCTGCAGCGCTCCAAGGGCCAGCACTACCTGCGTGACCGCGAGGTTTGCCGGCGGATCGCTGAACTCACTGCCCTCGCCGAGCCCCATGCCGCGTTGGAGGTGGGTGCGGGGATTGGGAACCTGACGGTGGAGCTGGCCCGCACGGCCCACGCGGTCACTGCCGTGGAGCTGGAGGAGCGCTTCAGCGAGTGGCACGAGTACCTTGCGGCCGCCTACGGACCGATCCGGTTCCTCTACGGCGACTTTCTGGCCCGGCCTTGGGAGGAGCTGACAGAGGGAGCGGAGGAGGGGTTGCCGTGGGTGGGTGTCGGGAACCTCCCCTACCAGCTCACCAGCAGTATCCTGTTCCGGTTCCTCGAGGCTCCTGTGCCCTTCCGCCGGCTTGTCTTCATGGTGCAGCGGGAAGTGGCGGACCGAATCTGCTCCGAACCGGGCGAGCGGCGCGCGGGGGCCCTCACCTACAAGATCGCCCTCCAATACGAGGCGCGGCGGGAGTTCACCGTCCCCCCCGAGGCGTTTCTTCCCCCGCCGAAGGTGCACAGCGCCGTCATCGTGCTGGACCCGCTGCCCTCCCCGGCCTACGGGAGTCCTGAGGAGCGCGCCGCACTCCATCGGTTTGTGGAGCGGGTTTTCCAGTACCGCCGCAAGACGCTCGGCAACGCGATGGCGATGGGAAAGCTGACGACCGACCGCGCAGCAGCGGAGGAGGTGCTCGCACGCTGCGGCGTGGACCCGAAGCGCCGGCCCGAGACGCTCTCGCTCGAGGAACTCATCCATCTGGCCCACGCCACCCTGGGGATGGAACCGGACAAGTGAACGCCGACACGCCCGTGCTCCGCGCCCGCGCCCTGACCAAGGAGTACCGCGTCCACCGCAAGCAGGCCACGACGCTCAAGGAGCTGGCCGTGCGGAACTTCTTCCGCCGGGGGGACACTTTCCTTCACCGCGCGCTGGACGGGCTGGACTTCGAGCTGCCCCCGGGAACCAGCCTTGGCATCATCGGCGGCAACGGCTCGGGGAAGAGCACGCTCCTGAAACTGATCACCGGCATCATCGAGCCGACATCCGGCTCGCTGGAAGTGAACGGGCGCGTGGCGGCCCTGCTCGAACTCGGAGCGGGCTTCCAGCCGGAATTCACCGGCATGGAGAACATCTTTCTGCAATGCTCGATCATGGGCCTCTCGCGCCAGCAGACACTTGAACGGCTGGACGCCATTATCGAGTTCAGCGAACTGCAGAAGTTCATCCACACGCCGGTGAAGCGCTACTCCTCCGGCATGTACGTGCGCCTGGGGTTCGCCGTGGCGGTGCACGTGGACGCCGACATCCTGGTGCTGGACGAGGTGCTGTCAGTCGGCGACCAGACGTTCCAGGTGAAGTGCCTCCAGAAAATCCATGAGCTGCGCGAGCAGGGGAAGACGATCCTGTTCGTGTCGCACTCGACCGATCACGTGGAGTCGGTGGCAGAGCGCGTCCTCTGGCTGACCGAGGGCCGGGCGGCCGCATTCGGCCCGGCGGAGGAAGTGCTGCCGCGGTACTATGCCGCGCTCAGCAATGGAGCCAGCCCGGCGGTACCGCACGGGATGGAGGCAGGCACGACTCTCCGCCGGACGGCCGCCGTCCCCTCGGGCCGCTTCTCCGCGCAGAAGGCCCGAATGCAGGAGGTGTCCTTTCACACAGAGGCCGGCGAGGAGACCCGCCGTTTCCGCGCGGGGGAGCCGATCGTCCTGCGCATCGGAATGGAGGTTTCGGAGAGGCTGGAGGGCGCCGAGCTGCTGACCGCCTTCGGTACAGTGGATTCAGTCCGGGCACTCTGGTCCACGGAGGTACTCGCCACTCCCGAACAGCCCCTCGAACCGGGAAGCTACACGGTGGAGCTCAGGCTGGAGGATTACCACCTGATGCCGGGGCGTTACTTGGTCAGCCTGATGCTCTCCCCGCCGGGAGACACTTCCGCCGCCTACGACCTGCATCTTCGTCTATACGCCGTGACGCTCTGGCAGGAAGGCGGCACGCAGGGCTTGCAGGGCGAGGCGCCGAGGCTTACACCATGGTGGCGTGCGGCCACCGCGGCTGAAGAGCACCCCGGTCCGGCCGGCGGAAAGGACTGAGTTCATCATGCCAGCAAGACGTTCACAACGTACCGCGAAGGAGACTGCCGCCCGCCCCTTCTTCACGCTGGAGTGGACCGGGCGCCACGTGCGCCTGCTCGACCAGACGCTCCTGCCCCGCAGGGTCCGCTACCTGTCCATACGGGATGAGAAGGCGATGTTCGAGGCGATCCGCGCGCTGCGGGTCCGGGGCGCTCCCGCCATCGGGGTGGCTGCGGCCTACGGCCTTTACCTCGGAACGCGCAACCGCCGGTGCCGCACCGCACACGAGGTGCGCCGCCACGCGGCCAGTGTCGCGGTATACCTTGGCAGATCGCGCCCAACCGCGGTGAACCTTTTCTGGGCGCTCGACCGCTGCGCGGCGGCATTGGACAGCCTGCCCGGGGATACGGACGCCGAAGCGGCGCTCGACCGCCTTCTCGAAGAGGCAAGGGCCATCGAACGCGAGGACGAGGAAACCTGCGAGGCCATCGGCCGGAACGGTGCGCCGCTTCTCCGGGGCCTGCGTGGGGTGCTCACGCACTGTAATGCCGGTGCCCTGGCCACAGCCGGACAGGGCACGGCCCTTTCGCTCTTCTATACGGCTGCCCGCCGGCAGAACTTCACCGTGTACGTGGACGAGACACGGCCGCTCCTCCAGGGAGCCCGCCTCACCGCATGGGAGCTCCGGCAGGCCGGCCTCGACGTGCGGCTGATCACGGACAACACGGCTGGCACGGTCCTCCAGCGCGGCATGGCCGGGGCCGTCGTGGTCGGAGCGGACCGCATCGCAGCGAATGGCGACGTGGCGAACAAGATCGGCACCATGCCGCTCGCCATTGTGGCCCGGTATTACAAGGTGCCCTTCTACGTGGCGGCCCCGCTCAGCACGCTCGACCCGGCCACACGGACCGGGCGGAATATCCCAATCGAGGAGCGGGGAGCGGAGGAGGTGACCCGCTTCGGCGGCACCCCCGTTGCTCCTCCCGGCACCCGGGTCTTCTCCCCCGCCTTCGATGTCACGCCGGCGCGGCTCGTGACCGCCATCGTGACCGAAGCCGGCGTGTTGCGTCCTCCGTATAGACGCAGCTTCGCGGGGGCGCTCCGCACACGCGGGTGATGGTCCGGCTCAGGTGGACGATCGCTCGACCTGTCCGATCTTGTAGGTGATATACGGCGCATAAAGCTCTGGCTCCAGCAGGAAGGAGTCGTGGCCCTTCTCCGAATGCACCGTGATGTGCTGGTAGTTGATGCCGTTGGCCTTCAGAGCCCCGGCAATTTCCGCCTGCTCCTCGGGATAGAAGCAGACGTCACAGCTTATGGAGAAGACAAGCCACTCCTGCCCGCGGCAGGGCGCGAGCGCCTTGACCGGATCACCATCAGCGTGCTGCATCGGGAGGTCGAAGTCCTGCCATGCACCGATGATCCGCAGGTAACTGTTCGCGTCGAAGCGCTTGGCGAACTTGCGCCCCTGATGGAGCATGTAGGACTCGATCTTGTGTTGGAGCTTGTATCCGATCAGCAGGTTCTCCGGCTGGATGAGTTCGGAGCGGGCCCGTTGCTCCATGAGCGAGAGGGACACGAAAGTCTTGTGGCTGATCATGCGGGCGAGGATCAGGCCGCGTTCGGGCCGTGGCCCGTCGTAGTATTCTCCCCCGTGGAAATCCGCGTCCTCCTGGATGGCGAAGATCTGCTCGAAATTGAGAGCCTTCGCCAGCACGGTGGCCCGGAAGCCCGTGGCAATGGGTATGACGCAGCGCACCCGCCCCGGATAGCGCACCGCCAGATCCATGGAGCAGAACCCGCCCATCGAACCGCCGGTGGCGGCCAGGAGCGTCTCAATGCCAAGCTTGTCCAGCAGCCGCACCTGGCTGTCCACAATGTCGGCGACGCTGATGGTGGGGAAGGCACTCGCCCAGTAGCGCCCCGTCTCAGGGTTCTTCGAGTAGGGGCCCGTCGAGCCGTAGCAGCTCCCGAGATAATTGACGCAAATGACGAAATAGCGGGTGGTATCGAACGCCCGGCCGGGGCCGACGAAGGCATCCCACCAACCCGGGTGCAGCTCCGGCGTCCAGAGGTCGGGGGGGTAGCCCTCGGTATTGAGCCCTGCCGCGTGCTGGCTGCCGCTGAGGGCGTGAAAGACGAGGATCGCGTTGTCCTTCTTTTCGTTCAGCTCCCCGTAGGCCTCGTAGGCCAGCGTCACATTCGGGAGCACCCCACCATTGGCCAAGTGGAGGGGATTGGAGGGCGTGGCCACCTCGAGGAAGCGTGTGTGGACTTGTGGGAGTTCCTGCTTTGTCATCTCGTGGAGAGGTCGCCGATGTCGTATTTCCCGCCCACGTGCCGTCTAGATTCCGCACTGACGGGGAGAACGATGCCACTCTCCCCGCCTGTGCGGGACAACCGGAAAGGGGGCCAGACCTCAGACGGCAGGAGCGGACTTGCCACCTGCGGCGGCGTGCAGCGCCTGGTCAATGTCGACCAGGATGTCGTCGGCGTGCTCGATACCGATGGAGAGGCGGATCAGCTCCGGGGTGATGCCGCCAGCACGCTGCTGCTCTTCGCTCAACTGGCTGTGGGTCGTCGTGGCCGGGTGGATGGCCAGGCTCTTCGCGTCGCCCACGTTGGCCAGGTGGCTCAGGAGCTCGAGGCTTTCGATGAACTTGCTGCCGGCCTCGGCGCCGCCCTTGATGCCGAAGACCACCATGCCGTTGAAACCCTTCTTGTAGTACTTGCTCGCAGTCGGATAGGTGGGGTCGTCCGGGAGGCCCGGGTAGCGCACCCACTCCACCAGTGGGTGATCCTTGAGGAACTCTGCCACGGCCATGCCGTTCTCGCTGTGGCGCTCCATGCGCAGGTGCAGGGTTTCGAGGCCCTGCAGGAACATCCAGGCGTTGTCCGGCGAGATGCACGCGCCAAGGTTCCGCAGCGGCACAACCCTCATGCGAAGGATGAAGGCCAGGGGGCCAAGATCGCCAAGATCATGGCCGAAGCGCAGGCCGTGATAGGACGAGTCCGGCTCGTTGTAGAGGGCGAACTTCTTGTCCGTCCAATCGAAGCGGGCGCTGTCCACGACGACACCGCCGATGCCATTGCCATGCCCGCCCATCCACTTCGTGAGCGAGTCGCAGATGATGTGGGCCCCGTGATCGAGCGGCCGGAGGAGGGCCGGCGTCCCGAACGTGTTGTCCACCACGAGGGGCAGGTTGTGTGCCTTCGCGATGTCCGCGATGGCCTTGAAATCGGGCACGTTGAGGGCCGGGTTGCCGATGGACTCCACGAAGAGCATCTTCGTCTTTGGGGTGATGGCCTTCGCGAAGTTTTCCGGGTCCCGCGGATCAACGAAGTTGGTCTTGATGCCGAGCTGGGGGTGGATGGCGTCGAACATGGTGAAGGTGCCGCCGTAGAGGTCGTTGGCGGACACGATCTCGTCCCCCGTCTGGCAGATGTTGATGACGGTGTAGTGAATCGCCGCGGTGCCGGAGGCCAGCCCGAGACCGGCGGCCCCGCCTTCGAGGGCCGCGCAGCGATCCTCCAGGATAGCCGTCGTCGGATTCATGATCCGGCTGTAGATGTTCCCGAGTTCCTTGAGTGCGAACAGGTTCGCCGCGTGCTCGGTGCTCTTGAACACGTAGGAGGAGGTGCGGTGAACAGCCACTCCCCGCGAGAGGGTGGTGGGGTCGGGTTCCTGCCCCGCATGTATGCACTGGGTTTCCAGGCGGTAGCCGTTGTTGCTCATGTAGGTCTTCTCCCCGTCGGTGAGAGATTGGTGGCTTCGCGATAGCGGGCGGTACCATGGGCAACCCGCCCATCGAGTGGAAGGGAAAAAAGGGGCGAGCTGGCCGGGGCAAGCATTATTTACAATGCCGGTCGGGAAAGTCGGGCTAATCAGGCACCACCCACTCCGGTCCAGGAAACGAGGACAACCCGTTGACCGGACAGTCAGGTGGTGCTCCGCTGCCGTGGCAGCAATCCCAGGTGGGGTCAGTGTGCCGTGCGGGCAGCCATGGATAGGTCCCTCAGCCAGTGTGTGCTCCTGATTGCGATCTGCCTGCACTGGCAGTTCACCGTGTCGAGCGCATTCGCCACGGCCCAATTCCCTGACAAGATCATCCATGAGGGCGAGGAGCACATGCTCCACACGAACCCACTTGAGGCGTATTTCCAGGCTCATCCGCGGAGCAGGCCCAACGTCCGGTTCACGTCCAGTGCCCTCTGGCGAGGATACGTCGCGACATTTGAAATTGTGGACGGCATGCTTTTGCTCAGGGATGTCGGCAGCGATGGGTACGTGGAGGAGCTGGACGCGCGAGGCGGGATCCTCCGAACGCGCCTGAGGGGCCACCTGGATCTCGACGCCGGACCGCTGGTGCTTGATTGCTTCACCGGCTGGCTGATCATCCCTCACGGCAAGCTGGTGGAATACGTCCACATGGGGTACGGCTCAACTTACAGCGACTACATCCTGCTCAGGATCGAGGAGGGGCGGCTAACCGGCCGGACCGAGCTTGACCACGAGGGTTTCCGGCAGTTCAGGACGGCGCAGTACCAGGCATTCATGCGCACCGGTGAGTACCGGGAGTTTGCGGAATGGCTTCGGGAGCGGGGACGCTCGGACGAACACATCACGTATTTGGTGAGTAATTTCGAGAACTACGCCTCCCGAATATTCGAGGAGGATGTCAGTCCCGCAGGGTACACCGAAGATGACAGGGACCAACTGCCTCAACCGGCTTGCACGCCGTAACAATTCCCCCCAACGGAGACCATCCATGGCGACACGGTATTCGATCTGCATCCTCTCGGCCGTCGCCCTGCTGCTGGCGGCATGCGCGAGACCCATCGTCCCGGACCACGTCCCGGAGGAGCAGGGTTCCGACGCACTTGACGGCACGGCATGGTTGCTCGAGGAGCTTCACGGTGAACCGCCCATGCCCGGGACGCTGATCACCCTGCAGTTCGAGGGGGGCAGAGCCTTCGGGAGCGACGGCTGCAATCGCTACACCGGCAGTTACAGCGTGGATGGCGATCGCCTCACCGTGGAGCAGCGAATGGCCGCAACCATGATGAGTTGCGAGGCGGCAATTATGCGGCAGGCGGACGAGTACCGGGGCGCGCTCGAGCGCGCCGCCATCCACCAGATCGCCGAGGGACGGCTCCTCCTGCTGGATGAGGAGGGAACTCCGCTGGCCACCTTCAGGGAGGAGCTCCAGGAGCTTGCAGGCACCGCATGGGAAGTCACGGCTTACAACAGCGGACGGCAGGCGGTTGTGAGCGTCCTGCAGGACACAAGCCTGACCCTGAATTTCGACCTCGACGGCAGGTTGAGCGGCTCCGCGGGGTGCAACACCTTCGGGGCGGGCTTCGAGGCATCCGGCGGGGAGCTGCGGCTTTCGCCCGTTGCCGCCACCCGGAGGAATTGCTCCGAGCCCCCCGGAATCATGGAACAGGAGGCACAGTTCCTCGCCGCGCTCGAGTCTGCCGTGTCCTACCGCATCAGCGGAGGCCGGCTGGAGCTACGGGACGCCGGCGGCTCCCTCGCAGTCACCGCCACTTGGGCGCGGGAGAACGAATGAGACAGGGCCGCACGGGGCAAAGCTTCCCTTGGCAGCTTGCCCCGCTCCCGGGTTGAATCCCCGTCAATGGAACACAGCACGCCAAGGGCGCCGGATATCCCATGAAGATACCCATTCACCGCATGATTCTCGAGCAGGGGAAGCTCTTCGAGTTCACCCTGGTGGCCGGGGAGAAGGGCCTGGACAACGTCATCACACAGTCCGAACTCCACCGCCCGGGACTGGCCCTGGCGGGCTTCTTGGACGTGTTCACCTACGATCGCGTGCAGGTTTTCGGAAACACCGAGTTGCAATACCTCCGAAGTCTGCCGGACGATGAGGCCCGCAAGCGCCTGACCGCAGTCTTCCGCTACTCCATCCCCTGCATCATCGTCACGGCGGGAAACCCGCCCCCGGAAGAGCTGGTGGACCTGGCCAACAAGCACGATGTGCCCCTGATCAGCACCAGCCTCGAGACATCGCGCTTCAACGCCATGATCAGCTTTTGGCTGGAACGCGAGTTCGCCCCCTCCGCAACGGTGCACGGCGTGCTGGTGGACGTGTTTGGCGAGGGCGTGCTCATCACAGGCGGCAGCGGAGTTGGAAAGAGCGAATGCGGCCTTGAACTGATCGAGCGCGGCCACCGGCTCGTGGCTGACGACGTCGTCATCCTCAAGCGCCTGGGCCGGAACATCCTCATGGGCGCCTCCTCCAGCTACATCCAACACCACATGGAGGTACGCGGCCTGGGGATCGTGGACGTGGAGTTGCTCTTCGGCATCGGATCGGTGCGCGAGGACAAGCGCATCTCCGTCGTCGTGGAGCTGGAGAAGTGGACCAGCGAGCTGGAGGTGGACCGCCTCGGTATAGACGAGCGGACGACCTCCTTCCTCGACGTGCCGGTCCGCCGGTTCCGCATACCCGTCGAGTCGGGGCGCAACATCTCGATCCTCATCGAGGTCGCGGCGCTTCAACACCGCATCCTCGAACGTGGGCTCAACCCCGCTGAGGAGCTCAACAAACGCCTGATGAAGGAAATGATGCGCAAGAAACCGTGAGGGGCGCCGTCCCGCGGCAAGAAGGGAGTGGCACTCTGCCAACCCCCGATGAAGAAAATCCCCAGCCGGGGTTCTGCAGCTTTCAGATCACAATCACAGGAGAATACACCCCATGCGCGCCGCATCCCTCTTGCTGGCAGTCACCCTTGCCACCTGGACAGCTGCAGGGGCCGCTTCGATTCCCATCCCGGAGGACTACGAGCCACCCTTCCGTCCGGAAGGCCGGCCGCTTGAGGGGCTCGTGATCACGGTGGACCCCGGGCACGGCGGCTCTTCCTTTTCCGAGGGCTACCACGGCAGCGCGCGCGGAATAAACTCCCGCGTGGTGGAGGGCGACCTGAACATGCTGGTGTCGGGACTGCTGTATCATCATCTGAGGGACGCCGGTGCGGAGGTCCACCTCACCCGGCGCGACGACCGCAAGGTGACCCTCGGGGATACGGGGCGGGCCGAGGAGCTCGGGGCCCGCACGGACCTGGCCGAGGAAACACGCTCACATCTCTTCCTCTCGATTCACCACAATTCCGCGCCTCGCAGGACGGCCCATGGCGTCGTGATTCTCATCTGGCCGACAGACAGCGAGGGCGAGGACCAGCCCCTCGAACGCGCCTTCGCGGATATACTCCGCGAGGAACTCATGGAAATGGTGCCTTGGAACGAGGAATTCGGGCACTATATGATCGAGCATCCCCTCGTCATGAACAGCGACCTGCCCTCCGCCGTCGTGGAGTATGGCTTCCTCTCCAACGCAGAATTTGACGAATGGGTCTCCGGCCCCACCGCGCACAAGACCGAAGCCATCGCGACCTACAACGCGGTCGTCCGCATGTGGCAGGAGTATCGCCAGGAACTCGAGGAATTGCGGGACGAGGTTCTTCCCCCACCGGCTGAGACGACGGAGCTCCCCGCGGTGGATGACGATGTCTTCCCGCTCGGCAGGCCCGCCGGAAATGTATGGTGGCTGGACCGGACCGCGCGGGACGCAGCGGAACTCCGCCATGCCGTCAGTACATGGCGCAACGTCACGATCACCGACCGCACGACGATGCACGTGGATTTGCAGGTCGAGGAACAGGGCGAAGACGGCCGGTTCGCCCTGACCGGCTGGGCGTTCCACCCGAACCTGCGCCAAGGCGCCGCCACGCTCGTTTCCCGCGTGGCGGGCTCCGAAATCGAGGACAAGGTCAAGTTGCTCCCCGACCTCCCCGAGGACATGTCGCCCTTCGGCATCGTGGACATCCCGATGGCCCTCACATGGGGCGCGCCCCGCGAGGGAGCCTGGGTGCAGACGCAGCTTCTCTACGGCGAGCCGCTCTTCCTGCTGCGCCAGAGCGATGCGGGAGATTACTTCCATGTCATGGGTATAGACGGCTACACGGGCTGGGTCCGCAAGGATGCCGTCCGTCACCTCGACCGGGATGAATTCACCGAGCTGATGACCGGCCCCACCGCACGCGTTCTGAAAAACACGATGAAGGACGATTTCCGCATCCCGCCCGCGTCCCGAGTCATGGTGGAGGAAATTGGCGGGGACACGGTAACCGTCCGGCTCGCCGATGGCTCCACCTGGGAAATGCCCGCCGAAAGCCTGAACCTGCCTGTTGAAACCTCTCCCGGCGAAATTGCCGCCCGCACCGCCCTGGAGGAATTCCTCTACGTGCCGTACATTTTCGGCGGCCGCAGTACGCTGGGGCTTGATTGCTCGGGGCTGAGCGGTGCGGTCTGGGCCGCCGCCGGAGTGCAACTCCCGCGCGATGCCAACCAGCAGTCGCTCACCGGGCAGATCGTCGGCACACCATGGTACCTCGACGCGCTGATGCCCGGAGATGTGCTCTATTTTATAGACACTGGCGGCCGCGTCATCCATTCCGGCATTTCCCTCGGCGGAATGGATTTCATCCACGCCTCGCCGCCGGAAGTCCACATCACCAGCCTCGACCCGGAAAGCGAGCACTACTCCCCCACCTGGGCCCACGCCTTCGTAACCGCCCGCCGGCCGGCACCGTAGAGGGAGAAACGCCGCACATCATGACCACGCAGCCTGATTTCGCGGCCATTGACTTCGAGACGGCCAACTCGCACCCAGCCAGCGCCTGCGCCATCGGCATTTCGGCCGTCACGCGGGGCCGGATTGTCACCCGCAGCTTCCTCATCCGCCCGCCGGAGTTGAAATTCAGCAGGCGCAACATCGCCATCCATGGCATCACTCCCGCCATGGCTGCCGGCGAACCGACCTTCGCGGAACTCTACCCCCAGATCCGTGCCTTGCTGGCGGCCCCGGACACTTGGGCCCACTACGCCCCGTTCGACCAGGGAGTGCTGAACGCCCTGGCGGCGCACTACAAACTGCCCGGGCTGCCGCGCCTCCAATGCACCTGCAGGCTCTCCCGCAGGTGCTTTCCCGGGCTCCGCTCGCACTCCCTCTCCGTCGTCTGCGAACACCTCGGCATACCCCTCAAACACCACGATCCAGCCAGCGACGCCGAAGCCTGTGCCCGCATCGTCCTGGCAGCCACCGCACGGAACAGCCGCCCCGCGCCGCAGCAAAAATAACCCGCGGGCAGACATCGCTAAGTCCAATTTTTCGAAAGTTTTGTGGAGCGGGACACGGGATTCGAACCCGCGACTTCCACCTTGGCAAGGTGGCGCTCTAGCCAACTGAGCTAGTCCCGCTCAGGGATGGGGAGTCACGCCCAGAAGCGGGGTCCCGGTCAACGCCAAAAACGCCGGCTCGACCGATTTTTTCAGGCGGGGAGGCCGGGTGCCCGTCCGGGCCGGCGTTGCGGGGGTGAAGAGCGCGCAAACGGCCGCCGGACGGGAAATGCGGTTGCTCCGCCGGGCGCCGGGGCCGGGATGATCGCGCTCCGTTCGACGCCGATCCCCTTCGAAGGAGCTCTCTCCGCTGTGCGCCGCCTCCTCATGGTCAGCTACGATTTCCCGCCTTCGAGCGTTGGCATCTGGCGCACGCTGAAGTTCTGCCGCTACCTGCCGGAGTTCGGCTGGCGGGCCTCGGTGCTGACCGTGCTGCCGGTGCGTTCGCCACGGGAGGACGAGGGGCCGCTGGCCGAGCTGCCGGAGGGAACGGAGGTCCGGCGGACGGAGTCGCTCGATCCCCAGCGGCTTGCCTGGGTGCTGGCGCGCCGGCGGATCGTGCGGGGCAAGGGCACTGCGCCGGGGCAGCCACCGGTGACGGGAGGCCGGCTGCGTGGCGTCTTCGAGTTTCTGCGCTCCTGGGTCTTTATGCCGGACGACCGCGTGGGGTGGATGCCGTTTGCCCTGCGCGCGGGCCGGCGCTGGCTGCGCGAGGCGCAGTTCGATGCAATCTATACGACGAGCACACCGCACACGGCGCACCTGGTGGGCGAGAAGCTCTCGCGCGAGAGCGGGCTCCCGATGCTGGCGGATTTCCGGGATATCTGGGTGGGGAACTACCTGACGTACCGTCCGGCGACGGCATGGCATGACCGGCGCCAGCACGCCCTGGAGGCCCGGGTGGTGCGCCACGCGGGGCGCGTCGTGAGTGCCACAGGCCCCATCACCGAGGACTTCATCGAGCGCTACCCCGCCGAGCCACGGGAAAAGTTTCTGACCATCACGAACGGATTCGACGACGTGGATTTTCCCCCGGGAGCGCCGGAGCATGACCCGTCCGTCTATACAGTTGCCTATGCGGGGACGCTGTTCGGCGCGACGTCGCCCGTGCCGTTCCTCCGCGCAGTGCGGCTGCTGCTGCGCCAACGCCCCGAATGGAGGAGGGTGCTCCGCCTGCGGTTCCTTGGCGCCATGATCGAACCCTACCGCGAGACCATACGCCGGGCCGGACTGGAGGACATTACCACGGTCGAGCCCTATCTCCCGCACAGCGAGGCGCTCCGGGCCATGCAGGCGGCGGACCTGCTGCTCCTCATCGTGGCGGACCGGCCGGGCAGCCACATCATGTTGACGCAAAAGGTGTTCGAGTACGCCGCGGCGCGGCGCCCGGTGCTCGGCCTCGTGCCCGAGGGCGCGGCGCGTGATTTCCTGGAGGAGATCGGCGAGGGCTATCTGGCCCCTCCGGAGGACGTGAGGGCCATCGCGGGGCGGCTCGACAGGGCCCTCACGCATTGGCGCGAGCACGGACGGGAGGTTCTCCCGCCGAATCCACGGCTGGCAAGGTACCATCGCCGGGAGCTCACTGCCCGCCTGGCGGAAGCGCTGGAGCAACTGGGGTAAGCGGGGAAACGGGAGGCTCAGATTTCGCCCCTGCCTGGCGGGGGCTCCCGCCACTTCGAGGGTGTCTGACACGTCGGCGGATGACCGGTGAGGCCGTGACCGCGCTCCCTGTTCGTTGCGTCGTAGCGCCGTTGCGTGCTCCTCCTTCTCATGGAACTCACGCCACGGCGCCACGGCACAACGG
>SLOM01000089.1 GCA_007132505.1 Candidatus Sumerlaeota bacterium | reverse complement strand
ATAAGGGGCGGTTGCGTTTCATCCCGGGGGACCCCGCCAAGGGGTCCAAGATGGTAGCCGGTGGTTGAGCGAAGCGACACCACCGGTAACCGGCGCGCGATTGCCCCCGACCCCGGGCAGGAGTCGCAGCCTTTACGCACCGTTACGGAAGAAGAACTCACCGCGGAGGGAACGAAAGGTTCCATCACAGGCACCGTTGTGCCGTGGCGCCGTGGCGTGAGTTCCATGAGAAAGAGGAGCACGCAACGGCGCTACGACGCAACGAAGAGGGAGCGCGGTCACGGCCTCACCGGTCATCCGCCGACGTGTCAGGCCTCCTCGAAATGGCGGGATGCAGCCAGCGTCCGGCGGTGCCATGGGGCGGCCCGCTCTTGCAGGGGAACTCGCCCTTGGATGAGGCGCGCCGGTGGAGAAGGGGAAAGGAGCGGTAAGCGTCTGTCCTGTGAAAGGCTGGCCGACAGAAACCGCCCCGGCCGCTGGTGTGGCAGCCGGGGCGGGCGATCGTCTGTCAGGATGGCGGCTGCGTTCTACTCCGCGATGACTTCCTCGCGGGCTTCCGTCTCCGCCTCAGGCATTTCCAGCTCGAAGTAGTCCGCGAGGGCCTTTGCAAACCCGACCCCGACGGCGCGGTGTACCGCGGGGTTCATCAGCGCATCGGGGGTGGGGCCGTATTCCTGGCGGTTGTACCCGGCCTCGGGGGTCAGGGCGGGGACGCCGTACTGCTTGCGCTGGCTGTGGTAGGCCAGGGTCTCCCTCGAGCCACTGGTGGCGCCGCGGGTGGGATGGAAATACGGTGCGTGCTTGTTCACCAGTGCAAGGTACTCCCGCAGGTGATTGTGATAGTTCTGCGGGTCGTGGTATAGTTCCGGCTCCTTGCTGGAGTCGGGGTGGTACGCGAAGTGCGGATGGGCGCCGGATATGCTGTGAAAATCGATGAAGTAATCGTAGGAGTACCCGCCGTCCACCCACTCGGAGATGAGCCCCTGGATGGCGTACACCTCGGGTGATGTTTCGGTGTTGGCCGATCCGTCCCACACGCGGTTCAGGTTCACCCCTTTGACATTGTGGCGCTGGTTGCCGACATAGACACCGTCCGGGTTCATCATGGGCGCCGCGTTCACGACCGCGTGGCGGCGAAGCGCCCGGGCCCGGGGCTCGTCCGAGAGGAGGTAATCCATGAAGGCTTCCATGGTGAAGCCGCCGGTGACTTCTCCGGGATGCTGGCGGGCCAGTACCCAGATGCCGAGTTTCTCGCCCGGCTCACCCACGTCACCTTCGGTGATGCGAAGAAAATGCATCGGCCGGCCCTCGACGCTCTCACCCACGATGGTGTGCTCCACGTCCGGGTGTTGGGCCCATTCCTCGATTTTGCCTTCGGCTTTCCAGAGCGGATAGGGGAAATGGTGTGCGAAGCGCACTGCGTCAGTTTCCAGCGTGTGGGTGAAGGAGAGGATGGCCTCCTCGCCATCGTGGCTGACGGGGCCGTCCACGTGGGTCCAGCTCCCACCGCCATCCGGAGAGGTGACGGGATGAGCGGTGCTCCAGTGCCCACTGCCCGCGCCGAGAAGATGAAACGTCAGCGTGCGGCCCTGGGCCCCCTGAACTTCGAACTTGAACCACATGCGGGTGCCGGCGTGGGCGTCGGGTTCGATGCGGAAGGACCAAGTGTCCTCCTCAACCTGCTCGAAGGCCGTGCCGTTGCCCGAGTCGAAGGCGGTGTCGAAGGTGACTTCGGCGGAGGCCACGCCGCCGGTATATACGGCCAGCAGGGCGGCAAACAGTAGCGTGACGGAAGTGGTGGGGAAACGAATGGCTGCGGTCCTCCTTTATGCTGTAGCCGGGGGTATCAGAAGAGTTCCCAGGCGTCGAACCGGGTGGGCGGTGCCTCCAGTTCGTAGTAATCCACTATGGCCTTTGCCATCGCGACGCCGACCTCGTAGTGCTGCTGGGGAGTCATCCAGGCGTTCGGTGTTGGGCCGTAGTTCTGGCGGTTGTAGGCACCCTCCGGCGTGAAGGCCAGGACGCCGTATTGGATCCGTTGGTTGTGATAGGCCAGTTGCTGGTTCGTCGAGGTTGAGGCGCCGCGGGTGGGGTGGAAATGCGGGGCATGGTCGTTCACGAGAGAGAGCCACTGCCGCGTGTGGGCATGGTAG
Organism: Candidatus Sumerlaeota bacterium; assembly: GCA_007132505.1. GTDB lineage: Bacteria > Sumerlaeota > Sumerlaeia > SLMS01 > SLMS01 > SLMS01. The sequence goes on along the minus strand of SLOM01000089.1, from coordinate 12,181 downwards.
TTTGGAGGGTCGTGATAGAGAGAGGGCTGCACGCCCGCGGCGGCATGGAAGGCGAAGTGAGGGTTGGCGCCGGAGGTGCTGTGGATGTCCAGGAACATGTCGTAGGAGTACCCATCACTCACCCACTCATCTATTGCCTCCTTGATGACCAGCACCTCCGGGGAGGTGGCAGCATTGGCGGACCCGTCCCACTTGCGGTTGAGGTTCCTGCCAGTCCTGTTCTGCCGGTAATTGCCGGCAATCACACCGTCCGGGTTCACCATTGGGACGACATTGATGACCGTGTTGGCGCGCAGGGCCCGTGCGCCCTCCTCCTCGGAGAGAATGTAATCCATGAGCGCTTCGGTCGAGTAGGAGCTTGTCGTCTCCGCAGAGTGCTGGCGCGCGATGATCCAGATGCCGAGCTTCTCGCCCGGGTCGCCGATGCCGTCCTCGCCGGTGACTTGGAAGAACCAGATGGGGCGGCCTTCAACACTCTCGCCCAGGATCGTGCGTGCGGCATAGGGACTGTCGGCCCACTCGTCCAGCTTCGGCTGTAGCATCGTCCAGGTGTAAGGGTGGTGGAAGGCGATGCGTTCGCTGTCGCTCTCGAAGGTGTGGGTAAAGCTGAAGACATTGTTGGAGTGGCTGACCGAACCGGTGACGTGGTCCCATGTTTCACCCCCGTCGGGCGATGCGATCGGGCGGGCCGTGTTCCAGTGACTGGGTACGTTGGTGGTGTTGGTCTCGAGGAGCCGGAGGGTCAGCGTCTGTCCCTCCGCGCCGTTCACCACGAAATAGAACCAGTGCCTGTCCACCGCGTTGGTGTCCGGTTCGAGGCGGAAGGAGTAGGTGTTGGCATTCACCTGTGTGAAGTTCCGTCCGTTCCCTGACTCGATGGACGAGTCAAAGGTCACCTGGCTGGTGGCGATGGCCGGGGAAAGCCCCAGAGTCAGTGCGAAAGAGAGGAAAAGGTTGTGATCGGGAAGCCTCATGTTGCGAAAAATCCTCCTCAGGATTGCCGGCCGAGCCGGTAGGGGTCAGAAAAGATACCAGGAATCAAACCCGGTCGGGGGGGCTTCCAGTTCGTAGAATTCCGCTATGGCCTTGGCCATCGCGACGCCCACCTGACGATGCTGCACGGGCGTCTGGAAGGCATTGGGCGTTGGTCCATAGTTCTGGCGGCTGTAGGTGCCCTCCGGGGTGAATGCAAGCACCCCGTAGCGGGCTCGCTGGCGGTGATAGGCGAGTTGCTGGTTCGTGCCCGAGGTGTCTCCACGGGTGGGATGGAAGAACGGTGCGTGATCATTTACCAGCGACAACCATTCCCTTGAATGGGCGTGGTAGTTCGGCGGGTCATGGTAGAGGAGCGGCTGCACGCCGGTGCCTGAGTGGAAGGCGAAGTGCGGCAGGGCCCCGGAGTGGCTGTGGATGTCCAGGAAGAAGTCGTAGGAATAGCCTTGGTCAACCCAGTCCTCAATGGCCTCCTCGACGGCCACGACTTCCGGGGAGATGGCCAGCGTGGCGGAGCCATCCCACATCCGGTTGAGGTCCCTCCCGGTGCGGTTCCTCCGGTAGTTGCCCCATACGACGCCATCGGGGTTCACCATGGGCACCACGTTGAGCACCACGTTGTCGCGCAGTGCCCGGGCCTCCTCCTCCTCGGAGAGGACGAAGTCCATGAAGGCCTCTGTCGTGTAGGAGGCGGTGACCTCAGCGGCGTGTTGCCGGGCGATGATCCAGATGCCGATCTTCTCTCCGGGTGCGCCCTTGTCCCCGTCCGTGACCTGCAGGAAGCGGATGGGTCTGCCCTCGACGCTCTGGCCGATGATGGAGTGCTCGGCGTAGGGGCTGCCGGCCCACTCGTCCATCTTCTCCTGCGCCATGGCCCAGGTGTAGGGATGATGGAAGGCGAAGCGCTCGCTGTCGCTTTCGAGCGTGTGGGTGAAGCTGTAAACGTTGTTGGAATGGCTCGTCGGACCGTCCACGTGTTCCCATGTTTCACCGCCATCGGAGGAGGCAACAGGATGGGCGGTGCTCCAGTGATGAGGCACGTTGGTGTTGTTGGTCTCGAGAAGGCGGAAGGTCAGCGTCTCGCCCTCGGCGCCGTTCACCTCGAAGTAGAACCAGGCGTTGTTGGTGGAGTTTGTGTCTGTCCTGAGCCGGAAGGACCAGGTGGTGTCGTTGACCTGTGTGAAGTCCCGTCCATTACCGGACTCAAACGACGTGTTGAAGGTGATCTCGGCCGGGGCAGCGGTTATCAGCCCACCCGCCAGAGCGATGGCACCAAGAGCCCTCAAAAGTTTGCGCATGCGATGAAGCTCCCCCCTCAGGATAAAGTGGTTGTGGCACGCGGGCGGTGGCGGTGCAAGCATCAGTTTGGACCGCGAGACCGCTTTCCTGTGAGGCGTCAGCTGTCGTCGTCTTCCTCGTCGTCCTCTTCGAGCGGCTCCCGGGTCCGGTCGGGATCACCGCTGGCCAGATCCAGTTCCCCGGGCTGCTCCAGCAACGCATCAAGGACCTTCTGGACGGCAGTTTCGATGACCGGAGGGTAGGTATCGTCAGTGCGTACGAAGGAGAAGGCGGCCACGATGATGGCACCACCGCCGGGCAGCTCGTAGATTCCGGCGTCGTGCCTGCACGTCGCCGTGCCACCGGGCTTGGAGTAGAGGGTGGCGCCCTCCGGCAGCGCGGTGCGCAGCCTGCTGCCGCCTCGGCCCTCACCCCGCCACATGTGGCCGAGCATCTCCTCGCTCGCTTCGGGGCTCACCAGCGCGCGGCGCCAGATCATGTGGAGGAGCCGGACCGTGTCGTTGGTGGTCATCTTGTTGGAGTACTCGAAATTGTCGCCCGCGCGCGCTCCCAGGAAGGCGTACTCGCGGCCGTAGAGGGGCACACCCGCGGCGTAGGTCTTGTTGACGGCGAAGAGGCCGTCCAGCCCCAGCTCCTGCATGTAGCGGTACACGGTGTACTTCTTGTGCTCGTAGGATTCGAGCGCCTCGCCCTCCAGCTCAGGCCCGAAGGCCGTGTTGCAGAGCCGGTCGAAGATGCGGGAGGTGGCCCTGTTGCTCGAAACGCTCATCATGGCGCGGATGTCGTCGAACAGGTCAGGGGTCATCTCAAGCTGGCCGGTGGCCACCTGGTCGTAGGCGGCCACCATGTAGACCGTCTTGACCACGCTGGCCGGATAGACCAGCGCCTCGCCCTGATAGTGGCCCAGCCGGGGGTCGCGCGCGTCGCGCGCGTCGAGAACCGTCAGCCAGATTTCCTCCGGCGCCACCTTGCCCTCACCGACCTCCTCGACGGCAGCCAAGGCCGCCTCGCGGGCGATCTCGTCGAGGAACTCCACGGCACGGGGTTCCTCCCCCACCGAGCGGGACTCCGTCACAGGGACGGCACGCCAAGCCTGAGCCTCGCCCAGGCTGGATGTGGTAAACGAAGCAGCCACCAAAGCGGCCGGAAGAAATCTGAGAAGCCCTGACATTGCGGAAAACCTCCCTCGTTGAAGTATGTCCATTGGAACCCGGGGGCCCAGCGGCGCAAGGGAGGACAGGTGCCCAACGGATTGTTAGGACGTTCTCATTTCCGCAGCCTCTTGCCCCGCTTTGAGAACTCCACAGGAGGATTCCTGCCCGGGCCACCTTTCCTGCTGCCCCACCGGACAGGCTCCCGGCAACGATGCCGCATCACGACCCGGGAGGTCCCCCTCACGCCATGGCCGCCGACCAGTTTGCCCTCGGAACGAGTTTCGGAATGCATTCCCTGCCGCTACTGCGCCAGGGCGAGACGCGCTCGATAAGCGCGGAAAACCCCACCGGGGCGAGGGGAGCCGGCGGACGTGCCACGGACGGCCCGGGAGCAGTCCCCGCGCGCCACCTTGGCCACGGATGGAAGATATCCCCCTGCATCCTCCTTGGTCCGTGGGAGAAGGCCGTGCTCGCGGACGTGGAGGGACCGGGTGTCCTCCAGCACTTTTGGATCACCACGGACAAGCCGAACTGGCGCAAGATCGCCCTGCGCATCTGGTGGGACGGGGAAGAGACACCCTCCGTGGAGGTGCCCCTGGGCGACTTCTTCGCCCAGGGGTGGAACGAACACGCGGCGGTCTCAAGTGTGCCGGTCGCCGTGAATCCGCGCGGCGGGCTCAACTGCTACTGGCCGATGCCCTTCCGCCGGCATGCACGCGTGGAGGTGGAGAACCTCACGGAGGACGGGCTCGGCATGTTCTTTTACCAGATCACCTACACGCTCATGGACGTGCCGCCGGACGCAGGGACATTCCACGCCCAGTTCCGCCGCACCAATCCGCTCCCCCGCAGGGAGGTGTATAGATTGCTCGACGGCGTGGAGGGGCACGGGCACTACGTGGGGACCTACGTGGGCTGGCAGACGAACAATGCCGGATGGTGGGGCGAGGGGGAACTCAAATTCTACATGGACGGTGACGGAGAATTCCCCACCATCTGCGGGACGGGCACGGAGGATTACTTCGGCGGCGCCTGGGCGTTCGAGGATCCGCCGGGTACCTACGTCACCTATACGACACCCTATCTCGGGTTTCACCAGCATGTGGGTGGCGACGGCCAGACACGCCAGGGCCGCCGCTTTGGGCTGTATAGATGGCACCTTCCCGATCCGATCATCTTTCATGAGGACCTGCGCATCACCATGCAGGCGCTGGGGATCGCGCCGGAGCGCGGAGGGGTGGGCCGTTACTGGCCGCTCCAGGACGACATCTGCTCGGTGGCCTTCTGGTACCAGACCGAGCCGCACGCAGCCTTCCCGGCCCTGCCGTCCGCGGAGGAGCTGGAAATCATCTGAACGTAGAGGCGGTCAGAACCTGAGGCCGAGAATCTCCGTCCTCAACTCGGGTGTACGGTGCCGGCCAAGCAGCCCGAACAGAAGGCGGGTGTGGCCGGTCTTTTCGCCTTCCGCGCTATACGCCGATTCGTAGTCGAACAGGAACAGGTTTACGCGCCGGCGTGTGGCGCCTTCCTCGTCGCGCTCGTAGCGGACGGCATTCTTGAGCCAGCGGACGGAGCGTTCTCCCGTCTCCTCGTTCCGGAAGTCCTCGTACCAGGTCCACAGCGGCGCCCACGACCGGCCAAGGGCCCTGACGTCGGCGAACGGGAGCAGCTGGAGAACGTTTGTCTGCTCGTCACCCTCCACATTCTGCCGGTACCGGAGAAACGGGAAGTATTTCCGGGAGACCTGCTTCCGCCCGTCCTCATAGTCCCGCACCCGGTTCGAATAGAATGGCAGGATGAAGCTACGGCGCCGGAGGTGATCCGCCTCCTGGGTCTCGTGGTACTGGTGAATCGGCCACATGATTGACTTGCGGACGCGGTTCTGGCCCTGCGTCCGCAAATAGAAGGGAAAAACACCACCACCCAGCATGGCGCGTGGTGCGACTTCCTCCGGGTCTGCGTCCGGGAGCGCTCGTTTGCTGCGCACCACGAACCAGAGGAAGCGGTCCTCCACGGTCATGTCCCGTGTGTTTGTTTCCCGATTGTAAATGGCGAGAAAGTAGCCGGTGGAGATGCGCCGGTGGACTTCGAGCCGGCCGTAGAAGGGAAACACCATGTCCAGGCTGACGTTCGGCTGCCGGAACCGCGCATAGAAGGGAATGAAGAGGGTGATGTCCTCCTGCCGCGGATCGTCGCGGGACATCTGCCCCACGCGGCGGTGCCCCAGCGGCCAAAGCCAATAGGAGCGGCTGAACTCGTCCTCCTTGCTGACATGCGAGAAGAGGGGCCAGAGGCGGAAGCCACTTACGCGAGGGCCCCTGTAGTAACCGGTTATCGGCCAGACCAGAGAATATATTTCGTTGTAGTCCTCGCCCGTGCCCTGCTCGCTGTGTACGAAAAGCGGCCAGAGGAAGAAACGGATACGGTCCCGGGCCCAGTAATTCCGGAACTGACCAGCCAGCGGGAAGACAGCCCCGATGGTCTGCTCCCGGGGGGGAAAAAGCGGCACCGCAAGCCGAGCGTTTTCCGCGTACCAGATGAAGGGGAACAGGATGAAATACCTTCCCCGTGCGCCCTGATGGCCGTGAAACAGGATCGGCAGCAGAACCCGGTCGAAATGCCGGCCGTCCTCCAGAGTCCTGCCGCGATCCCAGTATATGGGGAACAGGTTGGAGCTGGAGTAGTCCACCGACTGGCCGCGTTCGGGCCGGTAACGGTGCATGAAGATCGGAAACAGTATATCGAAATCGCGCTCCTCCGACTGCCTGTCGTACGACCAGACGAAGAGCGGATGCAGCGCAACCCGCAACTCCTCCTCGGAGGAGCGGTGGAGAATGAAGGGCCAGAGGACCCACGTCTCGCGCTCCTCCTCCCCGACGATGCTCCTGTCTGAATCCAAGAGTGGGAACGCCTGGCCCCCGGCGTTCCGGGGAGCAGCCAGGACTCCAAAAAGGACCAACAGAATGGCAAACAGCAGACCGGCGCCCCGCCCGGAGCCGCCGGGAATGGCTTCAGGCATCCGGTGATTCCTTCTCCCCCCCGGTCCGGGCGGAGGCGGGAACCGGCAACTCGATGGTGAAGGTGGTTCCGACCCCCTCCTCGGACTCGCACTGCATGGTACCGCCCATGTCCTCGATGTATTTCTTGCACATGGGAAGGCCGAGCCCGGTCCCCCTCGACCCCTTGGTTGTATAGAAGGGGAGGAAGATTCTCTCGAGCTTCTCCGGTGCAATGCCGGCGCCATTGTCGCTTACCGTGATGCCGGCGCGTTTCCCGCGTCGTTCGGTGGAGACGCGAACGACTCCGGAATCGTGCTCTATGGCCTCGACAGCATTCACAAGCAGGTTCGACAGGGTGCGGTGCAGTCCGGCCTCGTCGAGCATCATAGGCGGGACATCCTCATCCAGCTCGACTTCCAATGCGATTCGCTTTTCGACTAGCTGCTCGTGCACTTCGGTGGCGATGGTGGTGACCAGCTCGTTCACATCCACCTCGGTCAGGCGGGGAGGCTTGTCGCTGCTGTACTCCAGCATTTCACGCACGAGGCCGCCAATCCTGTCTATACCACGCGAGACGACGGACCAGCTTTCCCGCGCAGCCTCGAGGTCGCCCTTCGCCAGCGCGCGCTCCACCAGGTTCGCCCCGCCCTGGGACAGCAGCAGGATGTTCTTCACGTTGTGGCTGATGCCTGCCACGGTCTCCCCCACCGCCGCCAGACGCTGGCGGTGGAACGCCTCCTTCTGCATGCGCATGTGGGCCAGCGCCACGCCCACCTCCGCCGCCACGACGGTCACGAACTCAAGATCATCCTGCACGAAAGAGCGGCCTTCGCTCGCCATGTCGAGGTGCAGGACGCCGAGCACCTCCTCTCCCACGATAAGCGGCGCGCTGATGGTGGAGTGCATTTTTGCGGAGAGGATGGAGTCGCTCGACCCGAATCGCTCGTCCACCTGCGCGTTGCGGCTCAGGATGGCCACGCGCTGGCCGAGCACCTCCTTCAGGATGGTGCGGGAGACGGCGACCTGGCGCGGATGGATCGGCTGTTCACGGTACTTGACCGCGGCGATCTCGAGCTCTTCGTCATGCCGGTGAAAGCGCACCATGAAGACACCACGGTCGGCATCCAGCACCTGAAAGAGCAGGTCCAGCACGCGCTGCAGGATGTGCTTTTCCTGGTGGAGGTCCAGACCGCGCAGCAATTCGGAAAGGCGGTAAAGGACCGAGAGGCGCCGGCCCTGCTTGACGAGAGCCGCCTGGTCCCGGCCAGCGGCCTCCTCGGGGACGAGAACGGCCGAACGGCGCTTGTCCTCGATCTCCTCCGCACGGAGGAAGGTGCGGTCCGGTCCCGCCTCCTCCTCCGCCGGGGCCTGCTCCTCCACGATGTTCAGCATCCCGCGGCTGGCGGCGGGGTCGGGGGGTCTTTCCTCGGAGAGTGTCGCCGTGTTGCGAAAGACCAGCTCCACCTTGCCGAGGCGGATGACGTCCCCATCGTGGACGGCCATGCGGTCAATACGCTCGCCGTTGATGAAGGTTCCGTTCGAGGAGTTCAGGTCCTCGAGGAGCAGGAGGCCCTGCTCGGGGGCGATCTGCGCGTGAAAGCGGGAGACCGAATCCATGGGCAGGACGATGTCGTTGCTGGGGTGCCGGCCGAGGGAGGTCTTCCCCTCCCGGAGAGCAAAGCTGGCCGGCAGGCCCTCCTGCCGTACCCGGAGCAGGAGGGAGACGGAATTCGAGGGGGACTCAGGCATGGGTGTGGGGTGCTCTTCGTGGCAAGGTGTGCTCCGGCCGTGAGGTGGGGGACGCCCTGCCGGGGCGCCGCCGGAGGCCTCCCGTCATCCTCCCACCCGCTCGACCCCTGCGAAATCGGGGCGCGGGCGCGGGTCTATCGGCTCAAGCTCGAGGTGCACGCGCTTGGTGCTCGGCACGTAGAAGGGCATCATCTCCGCCACCAGATCCACGCCCGGCCAGAGCCACACGGGCGCGCGGAAGCGGTGCCGCTCGCCCACCGGATGGTGGCCCTCCTTCGTGGCGATGAAGTCGTAGTACCAGAACCAGGTGAAGGGATGCTCCAAGGGTGTTTCCCCGAGGTGCACACCGTTCATGGTGACCGTGGCACCGGATGGCTCGCTGGTGACGATGACCTTGGAGCGCACCCCGCAGGCGGCGGTCAGCATAACAGCCGCAAGAAGAAGGGGGAGCAGTCCGGCACGGTATGGCATGCTAAGGCCCATGATCGCTTTCCATCAGGAGTTTGCCAAGCGGCTTGAATCAATCGCGACGGAGGGGGAGGCTGTCAATCCCCGGCTTTGCAGGAGACCGATCCGCGTGGCATGGCGGCCATGGTCCCCCAGGGGACCGAGGCGGCCAAAGGGACCCAAGGGGCCCCAAGAGATGTCCTCCGCGGACGCTGCGGCCCGGGCGCATCCGGCCTCCCGGCGGCCCCGGGCCCCACGGCAAAACCGCTTGAGTGCTCCAAGCCGCCATGGCTGAGTTGTGGTATCCTTGTCCCCAACCTGCTGACCGGAAGGAGGCCCGGCCATGACGGAACCCCGACGCAGCCACCTTGGAGGCTGGAACCCGTTACGCTGGCTTGCGCTGATACTGGCAGGCGTGTTGCCGCTGGCGATGGCTTCCTGCGGCGGTGGCACCCCGGAGGTGGAAGTCGCGGAGGAGGAACCGGACTACTTTGAACTCTTGTTCGGCTTCGAGGATTTCGATACCTGGATGGAGGCAACCGACCCGATTTTTGAACGCAGGGAAGAAATCGAGGGCAAGCTCGCCGAAATGGACCGGGAAGACCCGGCGACCCTCCCGCTCATCGACGAGCATTTCCGACTGGACATGAAAAAAACGTCCCTCATCTTTTCCGGGACGTCTGATGAACCATTGGATTTCTTCGCCATGCTCGGCGAGCAACGCCCCTCCATATGGCATGCGGACCTCACGGACTCGCAGCTTGAGGCGGTGGATCGGTACATACGCGAGACGGACGACTTCCCCTTCGAGGAGGGGTGCGCGTCGGAGTACTACGCCCGGGCCGGTGCGGCACTGGACGAGCGGCGTCGTGAACTGGAAAGGGAGAGCCGGGAGGCACGTGAACGTGCGGCACGCGAGGCTTCTTCACCGCCTGATCCTTCGGAGTACTTCAACCACGTGACCAAGTACTGGCACGGCGATGGGACCCACGAAATGCTCCGCGGCCAGCTCGAGGGGGCCTGGCGCCGCGACCTCAAGGAGATCGGATACTTCGTGGACCCTCCGGACACGAGTATCTTGCTGCATTATATGAAGCCCTACTTGTCCAGGTTCGTGGATGAAGAGGACATGCCGATGTTCAAGCGCCACCTTTCGCTCATGCTGCGGGAAACGCACGCCGACGGCGGGCAGAACGCGCTCAAGATGGTGCTGCATACGTCAGTGGTTTCCAGCTACGGCGACCTCCTTTTCGGCGAGCAGCACGAGAAGTAGCCCGCATCCCTTTACCAGGACCGCCAAGGAGGCTGATATGTGGTCCGTACAGGAAACCCTGAGTGGCAAGATCCTCGCCGCTGCTATTTTGGCTGCAATGAGTTCCATGGCCTTGCTCGCTGCAGGGTGCGGGAGAAACACGCCGGAGGCGGAGGTCGCGGAGGAGGAGCCGGGCCTGCCACACGGGGAGGAACTCCGGCGGCTTTTTGCGGGCGCCGCCGATGAAACCGACCCAAGATTCGAGCGGATCGAGCAGATTCAGAGAGAACTGGCAGAGCTGGACCGCACCGACCCGGCCACCCTGCCGCTGCTGGACGAGTGGGCTTCGTATTACATGCATCTGGGCGTGGCACTTACAATGAAGGATCCGCCGCCGTTCGAACCCTACGAGCCCGACCCGGCCCAATGGGACGTGAAGCTGACCGGTGAGCAGCTGCAAGCCCTCGAAGCGCATATCCAAGGGACGGACGAATCCCCGTTCGAGGCAGGGTGCGCGTCAGAGCACTACGCCCGAGCCGGTGAGGCGCTCGAACGGGGACTGGAAGCGGCAAGGGAGACGGAACCCCCCGCAGTGTCCATCGTGGATTACTACAGGGATTCCGATACCCACGAGAGGGTTCGTCCATACCTCGAGGAGGCCTGGCGCCGCGACCTCAAGGACATCGGATACTTTGTGGACCCGCCGGACACGGCAGCCCTCCTGGTCTTCTTGCGCATCCATTTTGTGCCCGAGTCCATGAACGAAGAGCAGCTGTCCATCCTCAAGCGCCATCTGTCGATCATCCTCCGCGAGACTCACGAGGACGGGGGACGGAACGCCTTGAAGGTCCAGCTCCACAATAGCATCCAGACTCATTTCAGCGAACTTCTCTTCGGCGAGGAGTAAGAGTGGTAGCCCGCATCCCTTTGGTCCCTTTCGTCGCTTTGGTCCCTTGACTCGGACTCCAAGGGACGGGGGTGGGACGTCCTTCACCGGGAGTGCCGGCCGCCGAAGCCGCCTTGACACGCCGTGGCCGGGGCGGGGGGAGTTGGGCGGGCCGCCGCGGCGGCACTCGCTCCGAAAGGGCAGGAGGCCGATGCTCCCCGAGGGGTCAATTCGATTCCGCGACGTCACGAAGCGCTACGAGATCATCCAGCGGGCCACGCCACGGCTGGGCGCGTGGGTGCTCAACAAGGCTTTCGAGCACTTCCGCCGCACGCCGTTCATGGCGCTGGATGGCGTGAGCTTCGACGTGGAGCCGGGCGAGATGCTCGGTCTCGTGGGACCGAATGGCGCGGGCAAGTCCACGGTCCTGAAGCTCATCGCGGGAATCACCGTGCCGACAAGTGGCACGGTGGAGGTCAGCGGTCCGGTGACATCACTGCTGGAGCTGGGCGTCGGCTTTCATCCGGAGCTGACCGGGATGGAGAACATCTTCTACAACGGGGCGCTGATGGGTTTCCCGCGTGAGCGCATCCTGTCGCGCCTTGGGGACATCATTGCGTTCAGTGGACTGGAGAAGTTCCTCTATGAACCGGTGAAGCACTTCAGCAGCGGGATGTATTCGCGCCTGGCGTGCTCGGTGGCGCTGCACCTGGACCCCTGCATCATCCTGGTGGACGAAATCCTGGCTGTCGGCGACGCGGAGTTCCAGCAGAAGGGTATCCTGAAGCTCCTCGAGCTGCACGAGCGCGGCGTGACGGCGTTGCTCGTGACGCACGAGACGGCCACGGCGCGGGACATCTGCGACCGGATGATCTGGATAGACGAGGGCCGCGTCCGCGAGGATGGCAGCCCGCATGACGTGCACATGGCCTACTCCCGCGCCATGGTGGCGCGCATGCCCGAGACGGCGCTTCCGGCCGCAGACGCGGGAGAGGCGGGCACGGCGCGGGTGACGTCTATACGATTCACTGCTGCGGGGCGTGAGAGTGACAGCGTCCAGACCGGCGAGCCGGCCCGGCTGGAGGTGGACATCGAGGGGACGGCGAGGGCGGTCCGCGTCTTCCAGCGCTGGCGATGGGAGGACGGAAGACTGCTGGCGGAGGAGCTTTCCCCGCCCGTGCCGCTACCGGGCGGCCGCGCGAAGGTGGCTTTCGAGGTGGAGCGCTGGCCGCTCCTGCGGGCGGAGGTGACGCTCTCAGTGACACTCCTCACGGAGGACGGGCACCAGACCCACGACGTCCGCAAGGACGCGCTGCGCCTGCGCGTCGAGTCGCCGGGGCTGCCATGCAGCGAGGTCCTCGCCGCTCCGCGCGCCCGCTGCACGGTGTCGAGAAGCTGAATT
>SLOM01000097.1 GCA_007132505.1 Candidatus Sumerlaeota bacterium | reverse complement strand
TGATCCACGGAGAGCGCCCGGGCGTTGTCCGCTATGGCGGCGCCCATGCCCCTGTCCGCTCCGAGCACCTCCGCCAGCACGACAACACGGATGGAGCTGCACAGCACGTGCACCAGCCCGGCGAGCGCCGCCGGGGCGATGGCCGGCAGGTAGAAATGACGCACGCGGTTCCACGGCGAGATGTTGAACACGCGGGCCGTCTCCCGAAGGTCCGAGCCGAGGTATTCGCTGCCCTCCAGCAGGTTGATATACATGACCGGCCAGAGGATCAGTCCGCCGAAGACGATGATCATCCGCGAGCCCATCCCCAGCCAGAACATCACGATGACCACCACGATGACGGGCGGGATGGTGGCGAAGACGCGGCGGGAAGGCTCGATCAGGCGGGCAATACGGGGGTCCCAGAGCGCCAGACCCGCCAGAACGCCGGCCACACCGGCCGCCACCAGGACCATCGCACCAATACGCAGGATGGTGAGCGAGAAGTGCCCGTAGAAATCCGGTCCCGCCATCATCCCGCCAAGGGCACGAAGCGCGTCCGGAGGCGTGGAAATCACCAGCGGTCCGGACAGCACCGCCACCAGCCACCAGAGCGCGATGAGCAGGCCGAACCCGGCCCACGTCCAGCGCCGGTCCGCCTGCTTCGCAAGGGTGTCTTTCGCGTGAGTTTCCACCGTCAGGGTTGCGCGTCCGTTCCCCCCGGTTGCCCGGGGTCCCAGTAGAAATCGTCGCCGGGGCGCAGGCCACCGAACGTGTCGGGGGCGAACGTGCCCATTACATCGAGGAAATCCTGCATCCGGGCACGCTCGTGCATGGAGGGGATGGGGACCCGGGCACAGGCGGAGAAGGCGCGCGCGGCGCCCCGAAGGGCCGGCTTGTCCCGCTCCGCAACACCGTGCAGCCTGGCGGCCTCGCCGGGATTCTCAAGGCACCACGCCACGGCATCGGTATAGGCGCTCCAGAACTGACGCAGGACAGCGTCCTCGCGCGCCGCTGGGCCGATGGCCGCCAGCCCGGCGGTCGGCATCGGTGCATCCTCCCCGCGGGCCCGGGCCCAGGCGGCCTGGATGTCCACCGAAGCGTATAGACGCCGGTCCGTGGCTGCGTTTCGTTCCTGTTTCTCCAGCAGGATGGACACATGGGGTTCCGCCACGACCGCCGCGCGCACGGAGCCGCTCGCCACGAGGTTCGCAGCGTCGAGTGCCGTCGCCACGTAGCGGATTTCGACGGAACCGGTCAGGCCCGCCTCCTTAAGGGTCGCGCGGAACATGATGTCGGGGAACTCCCCCCGCATGGGCACCGCCACGGTCCGCCCGCGGAGGTCCTCAAGGGAAGCCAGCTCCGCGTCGTCCGTGACCACGTGAAGGACGTTTCCGAGCGACGCCCCAAGGAATCGCACCTCGAGGTCCCGGTCCGAGAAGAGTGCGGCAGTCGGCAGATGAAGGCCGGCGAAGTCCACGCTGCCGCTGGCGACAAGCGCGCGCAGTTGCTGGGCTCCCCGCCACGGGACGACCTGAATGAGCAGGCCCTCGCCGGCGAGTGGCTGAGTTTCCTCCAAGCGGAATATCGGCGGCGCCAGCAGGCCATCGGGAGGCACGGCAACACGGAGAACCCTTTCCGCGGGAGCACGGTCCTCCGCCCCGCCACACGCGGAGGCAAGGTGGACAACCCCCGCCAGCAGGACGGCCGCAAGAACCCATGGCCGGAGCCAAAAGGACCGCCGGCCCCGGCGGCTGTCAGGGGCACAGGGTGTTGTCCTGCCATTCCTTCGTCTCTGCATGATGGTCACCCAAGCGGAGCGTTTGCAGCTCCATCGGCGTATTGGTCTTCATGCCACGGCGTGCGGACCGAGGTAAAGGCCGGTGGCGGTATCAGCGCATCAGGCGCGGGCTTCGGACGATGTCACCGTCGGAAATCGTCCCGTTGGTGGGGTCGTAGTAGATGTATTGCCCAAGGTCACGCCTTCGGCGGTTCGGTCCTGCGGAGGCGAGTACCCAGTCGCCGTAGTGCGCGATCTGCACGGCGATGACGGGCGGAGGATTCGGCCCCATCAGCTCCTGAAACCACGGCAGGTTCGTATAGAAATACCTGCGGTACCATGGCGCCCATCCCGCCTCGGGCGGCGTGGCCGTGTCCATGAACGGGTCGTTCGGAATGGAGGTCATGTAGGCAATGGGGGTGGTGATGCCCTCGAAGAGGAACTTGTGGTAGGGGGGACCCTGGGGCGTGTGGTGCGGGTTCTGCATGGTACCGTTCATATTCAGCACACCGTTCAGCGGGTACATTCCATGGTCCACGCAGTAGGCCTCCGCCGCTGTGGCCATGCTGCGCATGTCGGCATGGGCACGCCCCACCCGGGCCCGGGTCTGGGCCTCCAGGAAATTGGGCACCGCAATGGCGGCCAGGATCGCGATAATGGCGACCACGATGAGCAATTCGATCAGGGTGAAAGCCCCGGCGCCACGGAGGGGAAAGCGGGTGAGGGGTCGGCGGGGACGGGAGCGCTGCTTCGAAAACGACCGCATGAAGGGATCTCCTTGAGGAGTGGGATTCTGTTGGGATGATGCGCGCGCTGCGGGGCCGGATATGGCCTTTCGGCTGCGCGCGGCATGGCCATGGGATGGGCGCGGCGGTTGGGGTGTCAACCGTTTATTTGGCATGCCAAACACTTGTTTGAAAAATAATGGGGAAAGGCCGTCCCGACCCTCCCCCAACGCCCGCGGCCCAGGCGCGCGGTCAGTTCGGGAAGCCGATGCCCGGGCCGAAGTACACGATGTCGCCTTCCGAGATGGTGCCGTTGGTCGGGTCGTAGATTGCGGCGTCGGAGTGTTCGTGGGGGACGCTCGTGGTGCCGGTGTGGGGAAGGGCCGCGTTGTGAATCATGTTGGGCCCCCAGCTGACGAAGAAATACTCGATGCGCGAGGGTGGATCCTCCCCGATGAGCTGTCGGAAGTAGCGCCGGTAAACGAGCGCCCAGTTGAAGCGCGGGGCGTGGTTCTGGCGGATGTCCACGTAGTCGCGCGTGATGGTGTGGTAGAGCCGGGATTCGCCATGGCGCACGCTGGCGAAGGGATCCTCCGGCCGGGAGGCCAGATAAGCGATAGGGGTCGTCAGGGTCACCGGCACACGGGTCTCGAAGGGGGAGACATGGACGGCGGCGATGGGGCTCTCGATGAAGCCACCATTCGGGTCCGCGGGAATTGGGTAGACGTTGTTGTCCACCCGGTAGCTCTCCATGCCCACGCTGAGGGTCCGCATGTCGGTCTTCACGCGCGAGACCTTTGCCCGAGTCTGTGCCTCAAGAAAGTTGGGGACGGCGATGGCGGCCAGAATCGCGATGATGGCCACCACGATGAGCAGTTCGATCAGGGTGAAGGCCCGTTGGGGGAGGGGCTTGTGGTTCATGATGATGGGGGTGTCCTTTGTGATCTCTTCCGGGGCCTCCTGGTGGATGGCCGCGCTAATGATCAGGCAAACTCAAATTCAGTTGACCCGGCCGCGTCAACGGGAATTACTGAGAGCAGGTTCGCAACAAGAGCCGCCAATAAACCCCACGGAGGAGATTCCGAATATGCGCAGAACAACTGCCCTACATGCCGCTGCCCTTGCTGTGGGCATGGGCCTGGCCGTTCCAGCGGCCGCTCAGGTCAACTTCGATTCGTACGCAATCAGCGAGCCGCTTTCTGTCTCCCAGATCGAGACGCTGCTCGGTGTTGCCACCACCCAGGCGATCGAGGGTGTTTCCCTCGGGCCAGGGTCCACCATTTTCATTGTCCATCTGGACGCCAACTCAGACCAGACCATCGCCCATATTGACATGAGCGACCTTGACGATCCGGCGGTCGCCTTCACGAAGAGCGCCGCGCAGATCGCGGCGGATCTGGGCGCCCCCTACGACACGACCCCCAACTTCCCCATTCTCGTCAGCGAGTTCATCTGGGATCCGGCGGCGAACGTGATCTACTTCGCGGATTCCTCGATCGCGGGAGCGGAATTGGAATACGCGCTGCTCAAGCTTGACGTCGGCAGCGCGACGCAGGAGGTCTCCGAGGTGCTGCGGTCGGAGGATATCTTTGCGCTCAACAGCCACGGGACGCTCTCGGACGGGACGATCGTGGCCAACCTGGAGGAGGAACGCGAGGACTTCTTCCCGGGAGAGGAGGCGTCTGTCGGACTGATTGATCCGGACGATCCGTCCTACGAGTTGATCTACGATGAGGGTGACTTCCTTGCCGCCGGCCCTGCCGGAGCGGATGAACTCCCCCCGGAGAGCATCGCCGTGGACCCAACGAATGACGACGTGTACGTCTTCTGCCACGATGACAAGCAGCTCTTCGTGATCCGCAACATCCAGGACCCGGCCGAGCGCGAGCTGGTGTGGCTGGATATTGAGGGGTGGTCCTTCACGGTGGACATTCACGGGCTGTCCGTGGATGCGGACTCGAACGTGTATGGTTTTGACGAGGAATCGGAGGCCCTGGTGATCTGGACCGGTGCGTCCACGGGCGACCTGAGCGCCGCCAGCACCTTTGCCGTCAGCTTCGACGAAATCGCCGAGGTGCTGCGCGGAACCGGCGCTCCGGAGTTCGAGCCGGAGGAGTGGCGCGGCATCAAGGCGCGCAAGATCAACGACACGCAGGCGGAAGTCTGGCTGTCCAGCAAGGACAACAACTACGGCGTGGTGCGCGTCCTCTTCGGGGACGAGCCCACCAGCGTGAACGACTGGATGATGCTGGACTGACCGGCCGGCTTCACGATCCGGAGACAGCAGAGTGATAGACCCCAGCCAGGGAGCCGCACATGGCTTCCTGGCTGAACATTTCGTGGGCGCGGCGCAGCGCAGCCTCCCCCATGCGGAAGCGGCGGTTCGGGTCCGCGAGCAGTTCGGAGATTGCACCGGCGAGTGCCGTGTCGTCGGCCGGGGGCACGACAAGCCCCGTCACACCGTGCTGGTTGACGAATGGCACGCCGGTCGGCAGGTCTGTACAGACAACCGGCACGCCGCAGGCCATGGCCTCGATCTGCGAGAGGCCGAACGCCTCCCCGGGCAGGTGCGATGGCAGGACGAACACGTCCGCCGCCTGCAGATATGCGACGACTTCCTGATCCGGCAGCCTCCCGGCGAAATCTATACGATCTGCGACGCCCAGTTCCTCCGCCAGGCGCCGGAGCTTTTCCCCCTCAGGACCCTCCCCGATGATTGCGAGCCGGGCATTCTCCACCCCCCGCATCGCGGAGACGAGGAACTGAAGCCCCTTGTAATACCTCAGGATTCCAACGAACACGAGGAGCGGGAAGCCCTTGTAACGGCGCTTCACGGCACGGGCGGCCAGTCCGCTTTCCGCCGTGCGGGCATAGGGGGCGAGAGGCATCCCGAGTGGCACGGGCCGGCACTTGCCGGCAAACGGGCGGAGGATCTCCGAGTTCTCCACGAGTCGTGGCGACGTGGGCATGATCGTGTGGCACCGGCGGAGAAACGCCCGGAGGAATGGTCCGTATAGACGCATGGCCCAGCGTTGGCGCACGATGTCGCTGTGGTAGGTGGCGACCACGGGTCCCGGAGGGCGGGCCATCAACCAGGACACGTCCCCCGTCGGGTTGGGCATGTGAAAATGCCAGATGTCCGGCCGGAGCCTGCGCATGGCGAGAGGAAAACGCGGTGAGAGCGGCGCGGAGAGCGCCCGGCCCCACTCGCCCACCTCGATGACGTGGGCGGCCCCTTCCTGGCGCTCGCGGGTGCGCCCGCTGCGCGAATTGACCAGCACCGTGAAGTCAAACCGATCCGCCAGTCCCTCCACCATCCAGTTCATGGACCGCTCGATGCCACCGAGCACGGGCGGCCAGTAGTCCTTATAGACATGGACGACGTGAAGGCGCCCGGCCTCCTTCTCCCCCGCCATCAGGGCAGGTAACCGGACCGGTGGATCTTGAGCACCACGCGGTCGAGGAACGCGCGGGCCTCGAGCGAGAGGGGTAATTCGTAGTCGTTGATCATGACGACAAAGGCGTAGATGTTGCCTTCGTGATTGCGAACATAGCCGGCCAGGGTGTGGGTACCGTCTATAAACCCGGTCTTTGCCCAGAGGTTCTCGTGGAGGGGTTCGAACTCCTCATCCTGAAACCGGTTCTGCAGCGATCGTGTCCCGGGCCTGGCAAGCGCCTCCCGGATGGCCCCGGCATGTTCACCGCGGTGTATATCCCGGAGCAGGCGTGCCCCGGTGCGGGCGGGCATGCGGTTGAGGGGCGATAGCCCGCTGCCATCCACCATCGTGAAGCCGGGCACGTTCAGATTGTGCGTGCGGAGCCACTGCGTGACGGCGCCTGCTCCGCCGAGGAAGGTCGCTTCCCGTCCCATTTCCAGGGCGATTTCGCGGAGGAGCACTTCGGCGTACAGGTTCTGGCTGTCCCCGAGAATCACGGGGAGGAATTCGCGCAGTGGCGGGGACTCGTGGCGCAGGAGCACCTGCCGCTCGTCGGCGGGGGGAAGCTCGTCGTCCCCGTTGAGGGTGTTGCCGCCGGCCGGGCTTCCGATGTCCAGGTGGCGGGCGTTGAGAGCGGAGCCCCTGACCCTGATGCCCCGATTCTCGAGTTCATCCTTGAGCAGGTGCGCGGTGTAGCGCGCGGGGTCATGGACGGAGGCGAAGCGGTAGCTGCGGGCGCGAGGCGGGATGGAGCCGCGGGCGCGGATTTCGTTGCTGTCATGGAACCGGAAATGGCGGATGCGGGTGTTCTGCCGCCCCGCGGGACTGGTGCGGACGGCGCTTGCGAGTGTCACATAGCCGCTGTCCGGGCGCACTGTATAGCTGGCCCGGTCCCCGGCGCTGCGTCCGCCACGCCAGATGACATCCACGGTGTTCTCGTTGAAGCTGAGGGCACTGACTTCGGCGAAGTACCACTCACCGAACTCGAGCGGTTCCCAGCCGATGGCATGCGGTTGGTGTGGATAGCGGCTGTCGTCGCCGATGATGTTGCCGCTGATGGAGCGGATGCCTTGGGAGCGGAGTTCGCGCGCCCAGTCCCGCAGCACTCCGGTGATGTTCTCCGGGCGGTCGTGAAAGCGGGGCCCCAGGCTCGGGTCCCCTCCGCCGCGGATAACAAGGTCACCCTGCAGGACGCCATCCACGATGGGGCCGGTAGCCTCCACCGTGGTGACGAAGCGGTGCTCCGGACCGAGGATGTCCAGGGCGGCGGCTGTGGTGACGAGCTTGAGTACGGAGGCGGGGCGCAGCGGCGCGTCCGGGTTGATCTGGACCCACGTCTGCCCGCGCACGGGCTCGAGGACGTGCACGGCGAGGCGGGCATCGTCGCCAAGCTCCGCCTGGCGGAACGCCTCCACGATTTCGCGGGTGAGGGGGTCCGCCGCCACCGGGTTGGCGTCGGTGTAGGGCACGAGGGTCTGGCCGCGAAGCGGCGCCACGGCGGTGAGTAGAGCGATCGCTGCAACTGCCCAAAGGCGCATGGAAGATTCAATCCGTAGGGGTGGCTTTCAGCGCCAGCCCGGAACCCGGGCCGGCAACCGGCCCGGATTCCCACCCCCCACCCCCCCGCCTGTCAACAGGGGGAGAGCCGGGGCCCTTCTCCACTTCCACCCGTTCATGTATCGTGCGGCCTGTCCCACTCGTACCGGGGTCAATAAGGCGCCACGTCGGACTCGCGGTAGTAGGCCTGGAGAATCTGGCGGAAGTCCTGGCCCTGATGGGCACGGACGATGGCGCCGGTCTGGCACATGCCCACGCCGTGTCCCCATCCGGCACCGCGGATGACGAAGCGCTCCGGCACGCCGTCCGCCCCATTCTCGGTATCCACGACGAAGGCAGCGCTACGCAGCGGCGGATCCCAGACCTGACGAATGGGGAGTTCCGGGCCGACCTCGAACTGACCGTCCTCGCCAATGAAGCGCGCCTGGATGGCCCGGCCGGAGACTCCTCGCTCGGGCAGCTCGATGCGGAGGACGCGGCCGATGTCCTGCCGGCGGGCGGCATGTTCGGCCATTTCCTCTGCGGTGAATTCGCGTTCCCAGCGGAAATTGCGGGCTGCCCATTGGGGGTAGGGATCATGGGCGGCGGGATTGCAGTAGACGTCCGGGCTGGCTTCGAGCCAGCGGCGCAGGTCGGCCTCGTTGCGAAGGTCGTAGTCGTAAGGTTCGGGCGCATCGAAATACCCGCTCCAGTAGGGTTCGCCGTTGGCGGAGCGGTGCGGCCAGACATTCTGGATGTCTTCGGAGTGCCCTCCGCAGTTGGAGGCGTAGAAGCCGGAGAAGGGCTCGCCATGGTAGGTGAGGACGAGGCCGCGGGTGGCGCGGATGGCGGCGTCGGTGCCGGGGGCATGCTTGCCGGCACCTCCGTAGACCTGGCATTCCACGTCGGCGCAGATGTCGAAGCCCGGGCCTTCGTACTTGCCGGTGCGCAGCGCGATGATGGTGTCACTCCGGGCGGCGACAGCCTGGGCCTTGAGGGCCTCCGCCGGACTGTCCGCTCCTATTTCCTGCGGAACGACGCCGCGGAGGTACTGCTCCAGCGGGAGCGTCACCACCACATCCAGCAGCCCGTCATCGTTCACGAACGTGCGGATGTGTCCCATGTAGGAGCGGTCCTCCACGCCTTCCCACCACCAGCCGATGCCGAAGGGCACGGAGGCGATGTGGAGCATCGTGTCGTCCTCCTGGGGCTCGAAGTCAATCTGGGGCGCGCGAAGGATCTGGGTGCCGCCGGAGGTGAGGACGACGTTGTTGCCCTCGGCGGCGAGGCGGATTTCACTGCCGTCCGGCAGGCTCTGCCCGACGGGGGTGGCCTCTCCGGCAGAGACGACGTAGCCCCCGGCCGTCCAGGCATCCACGCTGTCCAGCGTATAGACCACGCGCACGCGAACGAGCGGATCCTCCGGCCCGGGATCGGGCGCAACGGGCGGTGTGGCACAGGCGGCGAGAAACGCCGTGGCGATGGTGGCGAAAAGAATTCCGAACGGACGCATGGGAAGGCCCCTCCTTCGCGGTGTGGCAGACGCCTGCAGGGTTCCTCCGCAACATGACGGGGGCAAGAGCGGTCTTACGGGCCAGCCTTCCCTTGCCACGGCACCCCGGAACGGCATCCCTTGGAGCGCGAAAGAGGAGGAGCCCGCCATGATCCGTAACCTGTTCATCGAAGGGGAGAAACTCTACCTGCGTGCCGTCGAGCTGGACGACGCTCCCCTGATCGCCGCCTGCAACAACGAACCGAAGGTGCGCCGCTCGTTCTTCACCCACACGCCTGTGTCCATTGAGCGGCAGCGGGAGATCATTGCGGGGTTCTACAAACCGGGCGCGGACTACATTCCGCTCGCGGTATGCAGGAAGTCGGACAACTGCGCACTCGGGATGACGGCCTACCATCGGGTGGACCTTGTCAGCCGCGCCGCCGTCTATTCGATCTGCCTTGCGGACACGGAGGCATGGGGGAAGGGCTACGCGACCGAGACGACGAGGCTGATGCTCTACTACGGGTTCGAAATCCTGAACCTCCACCGGGTGCAGCTCCACGTCTGGGAGGGCAACGCGGCCGGCATAAGGTGCTACGAGCGGGCCGGTTTCCAGCGCGAGGGCCTTCTCCGCGAAGCAATGAAGCACAACGGAGAGTATTGCAGTTTCCTCGTCATGGGCATCCTTGAGGATGAATGGCGAGCAGGGCAGCACCGCGCCAAACCATAGCCTGCCCCCGGAGCAGAACGCAAGACAGCCACGCCGAGGGGGAAAAAAACCATCCGCCGATTACGCAGATTCCCGCCGATGACAGTTCCCTCTGAAAACTGGTGAGATATTAACACCGGTGACAGCAATACCAGCACTTCAAGCCTCTGTGTTCTCTGTGCCTCGCGTGGTGAATCAAAACACCCAACGAAAGCACGTCGGCACGGTGAGTAAAAAAACAATTATCCGCCGATTACGCAGATTCCCGCCGATGCCAGCTCCGTCTGAAAAACGATGAGAAATCAACACCGGTAACAGCAATACCAGCACTTCAAGCCTCTGTGTTCTCTGTGCCTCGCGTGGTGAACCAAAACACCCAACGGAAGCACGTCGACACGGTGAGTAGAAAAATGATTGTCCGCCGATTGCGCAGATTCCCGCCGATGTCAGCTCCTTCTGAAAACTGGTGAGACATCAACACCGGTAACAGCAATACCAGCACTTCAAGCCTCTGTGTTCTCTGTGCCTCGCGTGGTGAATCAAAACACCCAGCGGAAGCACGTTGGCACGGTGAGTAAAAAAACAATTATCCGCCGATGACGCAGATTCCCGCCGATGACAGTTCCTTCTGAAAACTGGTGAGAAATTAACACCGGTAACAGCAATACCAGCACTTCAAGCCTCTGTGTTCTCTGTGCCTCGTGTTGTGAATCCCATTTCCTGGCCGGCCCATCACGCGCAGGCTTCAGCTATGGGACGGGAAAAGGGAGCTGGGCGCTGAGGGATGCCTATTCCGCGCCCGGAGTGATTGTGACAGGCCCGCCTACAAACCGTTGCGGCTGCGCCAGAGCAGGTTCTCTGTATCGCATTCCCGTTTGGCCGTATAGCCGGGAAGCGGGAGGATGTGCTCGTGCACGGCATCCAATATATCCGGCGGGTAGGGGAAGAAGGAGGCCTCGATCTCGTCCGGCGGGGTAATCCAATTGCGGGCGCCCACGACGACCGGAGGCGCGTCCAGATAGTCGAACGCGAGGTGTGATATCTTCGCCGCAAAGGTCTGCAGCACGCTGCCCCGCTCGCACGCGTCGGAGACGAGCACGATCCGGCCTGTCTTCCTTACCGACTCAATGACCTTCTCGTAATCGAACGGGACGATGCTGCGTGCGTCCACGACTTCGCAGGAGAGGTTGTACTCCTCCTCGAGTATCTTTGCTGCGTCGAGTGCACGGTAGAGGGCGGCGCCGACGGTGAGCATCGTCAGGTCACTTCCGGTCTTCTTCACGTCCGGCTCCCCGATTGGCACTTCGTAGAGTCCCTCCGGCACGCCCGCGCGGTGGAAGAGTTCCGGCATGTCGTATATCCGCTGGCTTTCGAAGAAGACCACCGGGTCGGTGCCGAGAAGCGCGGAATACATGAGGCCCTTCGCGTCGTAGGGTGTGGCGGGGAAGACAACCTTGAGGCCGGGGATGTGCGCGCAGAGCGCCGTCCAGTCCTGGCTGTGCTGTGCACCGTACTTCGATCCCACCGAGACACGGAGCACCACAGGCATGCGTAGCAGTCCGCCGCTCATGGACTGCCATTTCGAGAGCTGGTTGAAGATCTCGTCGCCGGCTCGGCCCATGAAGTCACAGTACATCAGTTCCGCGATCACACGTCCCCCCTCGAGTCCGTAGCCCACCGCCGTGCCGGCAATGGCGCCTTCGGAGATGGGTGTATTGAAAAGGCGGTGATAGGGAAGTGATTCAGTGAGGCCCCGATAGACGGCAAAGGCGCCGCCCCAGTCGCGGTTCTCCTCGCCGTAGGCCACCAGCGTCGGGTCCTCGTGGAAGCGGTCCAGAATCGCCTCGAACAGGGCATCTCGTATTCCGATACAGCGCCCCTTCGGCAGGGGGTTGCCCTGCTCGTCCAGGCCGGAGCGGCTGCGCTCCGCAAGCTGCTTCACGCGTGGGTTCTTCTCCTTGGGCAGGAGGACTCCCGGCTTGCGGGATGTGTCCATGGATTCGACGCGCTGGTTCGAAAACATTGTCCGGTCCAGGAGACAGTCGTGAACGAACAGATCCGGCCGGGGTGACGTTTCCAGGCAGATGGCCTTCTTGTAGCAGCGCAATAGAATGCCGTCCACCTCCTCCCGCAGGGCGGCCAGGTCGTCCTCGCTTGTCACCTTGTTCTCGACGAGTTCGTCCGCGAAGGAAATGAGTGGATCGAATTTCTGCCATGCCTCGATTTCCGCCTTTTCCCGGTAGGAGCTGGCGTCCGAGGGCGAGTGCCCGCTGAAGCGGTAGGTCATCGTGTCGAGAAGGACGGGCCCGCGCCCCTTCTTGAGGACGGCAGTCTTGCGCTCCATGGCGTTCGCGACGGCGAGTGGATTGTATCCGTCTATACGCTCCGCGTGCATCTGCTCGGGGTTCAAGCCGGCGCCCATGCGGGCCAGCACGCGCATGCCGCTCGTCTCGCCGAACGGCTGGCCGCCCATGCCGTAGAAATTGTTCACGAAGTTCATGATCAGTGGAAGCCCGCCACGGTAGGCCTTCTCCCAGAGCGTGCGGAACTGCTCCATCGTGGCGAAGCAGAGCGCCTCCCAGACCGGACCGCAGCTCGCGGACGCGTCGCCGATGTTGCACACGACGATGCCGGGCTTCCGGTTGACGTGCTTGTAGAGTGCGGCACCCACCGAGATGTCCGCCGAGCCGCCGACGATCGCGTTGTTCGGGTAGATGCCGAACGGGGGAAAGAAGGCGTGCATGGAGCCACCCATGCCCTTGTTCATGCCCGTCTCGCGGCCGAAGATTTCCGCCAGCGCGCCGTATATCAAGTAGTCAACAGCGAGATCCTTGACGTCCTCCGGCGCTTCGTCCTTCTCGACGATGCGGAGGGCACGGCCGCCGAAATATCCCTCCATGATGGAGAGCAGTTCCTTCTCGGCAAGCCGGTGGATGGCGGAAAGGCCCTTGGCAAGAATTTCCCCGTGGCTGCGGTGACTGCCGTAGATGTGATCGTCCACGCCGAGGTGATAGCTTTGGCCGACGGCAGCGGCCTCCTGCCCGATCGAGAGATGCGCCGGGCCGGCGTGCGTGTATTCCACGCCCTTGAAGTTCCCCCGGAGCTTCACTTCGTTGAGCATCGCCTCGAACCCGCGGATGATGGTCATGTCGCGGTAAATACGCACAAGGTCCTTGCGCGAGTAGCGCCTGGCCTTCAGCTCCTCGGCCATCGTGCGGTTGTAGGCGTTGATGGGGATGGAGTGGAACTCCACCTTTCCGGGGGAACGTTGTTCCACGGGGTCAATCACGATGGACTTGGGCATTGCTCAGTTCTCCTTGGCCGATGGGGCCGGTTGACTTCCGGGATGAAGTATTTCGATTCCCTGCTCGTTGAGGAATTCAAGCCACTCAGGCGATGGGGAGCGGTCGGTCACGATGCGCGAGAGCGCCTGGAACTCGCATATCCTGACGAGCGAAGGCGCGAGGAACTTGCTGTGGTCGGCGAGGAGGATGGTCTCGCGCGCGTGGCGGATGGCGAGGCGGTAGAGGTGGGCACTCTCCATGTCGGCCGCGGTGACGCCAAACTCAGCGCTCAGGCCGTCCGCACCGAGAAACAGACGGAAGCCCCGGAGCTGCTCAAGCGTGGCCAGCGCGAGGGGTCCGATGGTGTCCATGGTGTCGGCACGGAACCGGCCGCCGAGAAGAATCAGCGAGAGGTCCCCGGAGCCGGTGCCCAGCTCCGCCGCAAGACGCGCCGAGTTGACGATGACGGAGAGTCCGCGCCGGCGCTTGAGGTGCGGCGCCATGGCGAAAGCGGTCGTCCCCGAGTCGAGGAAAAGCGTCTCCCCGTCGGCCACGAGCGTGGCAGCCAGCTTGCCAATGACCCGCTTGGACTCGACGTTGCGCTGTGACTTCGACCGGAAGGAGAAGTCGGAGGCCCGCGGCAGCGTGGCACCCCCATAGACCAGCTCCACCTCCCCGCTGTCGGCCAGCCCACGCAGGTCCCGCCGGATGGTGGCCTCGGAGACACTCATCTCCTCCCCGAGGTCCCGGACGGTCACGTGGCCGCGCTCGAGGACGAGGGAGAGGATGTGCTGGCGGCGCTGGCGGCTGACGAGTGACAAGGCCTGTATCCGTTTTCAGGACCGGGATGCGCGAAGTGGACCGCGTGAAATTGCCTGCTTTCAATCGAAAAGTGCACACTCTTGCACACTTTGTGACCGGGTGCGCGCGCGAAACCTCGCGGCCCGGGCCACAGGCACCCAGACCAAGATGACAAGCTGACCATCAAGCAGTTTTCTCTTGCCGGGCGCGGCAAACGCTTGCCAACTTACTGGCAATAGATTACGAGTATAGCAGAGACGATACCTAGCGGAGGGACAAGCGCCCGCCCTGCGGACGTAAGAATAAAGGAAGATGAGGCTTTTCCACGCACCGGAAGACTCGGGCACGGGGAGCAGGCGCGTTCCGCCCCCGCCCGAATGGCTGAACGAAGGAATCAAGCAGGGACGCAAGCCCACCCCCCACGACCTCCATGCGGAGGCCGGGCAGGATGCTGTACCCCAAGAGATGTCAGACTCCCAACCCCCCACGCCACGGCCGGATCGCCCACCCGGTGCGGCGTCCCCGACGGAGACTCCCTTCCCACCCGAACCACCGGACCGTGCGCCCGGTTTCCCGGGCCGGGACCCGCTGTCG
>SLOM01000161.1 GCA_007132505.1 Candidatus Sumerlaeota bacterium | reverse complement strand
CTCCTGGTGAGGCATGGAGGGAGTGGTGTGCCCACGCGAGAACCGTTCTTGCAGGATACGGGCTCTTGGGCCCAGGATGGCAGTCCGGTCTTTGGGTGGAGCACGTTAGGAAGGGGCGGGCAGCATCTCCGTGTCAGGCTGCGAAAGCGCCTCAGGCACAGATCGGCCTCGCCCCTTCCGACTTCCTCCCACATGGCCGTGCGGGAGGAAAGTCCAATGAGAGTTTTCCACATTTCCACAGGCTAGAGAATACCCCCCAGACCCCCCATGACGGTGATGAGAGGAGTATCCCCAGCGGCCATGTTCTGGTACATACAAGGCACCGAGAGCACGGAGGAAAAACACCAGAGGTTCAGAACATGTGCAAAAATGTCTCTGTGTCCTCTGTGCCTCTTGTGGTTCATTATTGAAATAGGCCGAATAGGTGGAGGCTATACTTCTTCTTCCAGTTCTTCGGTTTCGCCCATGCGTACCACGGGGACTTCGACGGATTCGAGAATCTGGTCCACCACCTGTTCTGCGGTGACGCCGGCAAGGCGTGCCTGGGGTTTCAGCATCAGCCGGTGGCAGAGGACGGACGGCGCCAGCTTCTTGACCAGGTCCGGCGTGACAATACGCTGCCCGGTGATCCATGCCATCGCCTGGCCGAGACGGTGGAGTGCCAGGCTGGCGCGTGCGCTTGCACCGAGGACGGTCTCGGGGTGGGTACGCGTTGCGCCAACAAGACGGACAATGTAGTCTATAACGTTGGTCTCCACGGTCACCTCGCGCAGGTTGCGCTGCTCCTCCAGGACCTCCGCTATCGAGACAACGGCTTCGAGCTTTTCCAGCGGATGCGCGGTCTGCTGCTCCTCCACGATGCGGCGTTCCTCGGCGCGGGTCGCGTAGCCAAGCGCAAGCCGCACGAGGAAACGATCGAGCTGCGCTTCGGGGAGTTGATAGACGCCGTGCTGCTCGACCGGATTTTGGGTAGCGGCGACGAGGAAGGGCTCCGGGAGCCGGTGGGTCGTCCCGTCCACGGAGACGGTGCGTTCCTCCATGGCTTCCAAGAGGGCGCTCTGGGTGCGCGGCGTGGCGCGATTCAGCTCGTCGGCGAGAAGGACGTTGGCAAAGAGCGGCCCTTCGCTGAACTCGAACTCAGCGGTCTTTTGGTTGAAGATGGAGACGCCCGTCAGGTCGGTGGGCAGGAGGTCCGGGGTGAACTGCACGCGGCGGAACTCCCCGGCAATGGAGCGGGCCAGGGCCCGTGCAAGCATGGTCTTGCCCGTGCCGGGCACGTCTTCCAGCAGGATATGTCCGCGTGCGAGGAAGGCGGCCACGGCGCGCAGGACGACCGGACGCTTGCCCACGATGACCTGCTCGATGTTCCGGGCGAGGCGGTGTCCGGCGCTCTGGCCGCTGATGCGTTGCGTCACGGGGTGCGGGCCTCCCTTTGGGGGTGGCGCCGCCGTGCCCGGGGCAATTTCCTGCTGGCCCCCGCGGCGCGGCTGGCACGATGGAAGCATCCTCCGCGGCGGTCGCCGTGGCCACCGCAAAAAATCCCCTCCCCCGCGAAGGAGGTCCCCGTGCCCAACGCCCCCAAGCCAGGTTTCAGCTACGACGGGAAGACGCTGACAGCGGACGGCCTTCCCCTGCCCAAGCTGGCAGAGCGCTTCGGCACGCCCCTTTACGTCTATTCCGGACCGCTGCTGCGCGAGAACTTCCACCGCGTGCGCCGGCCCTTTGCCTCCGCGGACCCCATGGTGGCCTACAGCGTGAAGGCCAACAGCAACCTGGCCGTGCTGGACCTGCTCCACCGCGAGGGCGCCTGGTTCGACATCGTGTCTGGCGGGGAGCTCAAGCGCGTCCTCAAGGCGGGCATTCCGGCGGAGCGCGCGATCTTCGCCGGTGTGGGAAAGAGCGCGGAGGAAATGCGCGCGGCGCTCCGGGCCGGGGTGATGGAGTTCAACCTCGAGTCCGAGCAGGAGGCTGAGCGGCTCGCCGACGTGGCCCGCTCCCTTCGCCGGCGCGCGGACGTGGCCATCCGCATCAATCCGAACGTGGACGCCAGGACCCACAAGTACATCACCACCGGCAAGACGGAGAACAAGTTCGGCGTGCCGCTCAAGCGGGCGCTCCGGCTTGCCCGCCGCATCGCCGAGGAGATGCCCGCGCTCAACCTGGCCGGGGTGCACTGCCACATCGGCTCGCAGATCCTCGACTCGTCCATCCACCCGAACGTGGTGGCGGCTGTGATGGCCTTCGTGGACGAGGTGGAACGCGAGACCGGGGCAAAACTGGAGACGCTGAATTTCGGCGGCGGGTACGGCATCGCCTATGAGCGCGGCCAGAAGCCCCTCGACCTCCGGCCCTTTGCCCGGGCGTTGCTCCCGGAACTCAAGCGCCGCGGCCTGCGCCTGATCCTCGAGCCCGGCCGGAGCATCGCCGCGGCGGCGGGGTTGCTGCTCTCGCGCGTCGAGTACGTCAAGCCGGGGGACGCCAAGACCTTCGTCATCCTGGACGCTTCCATGACGGAGCTGCTCCGTCCGGCGCTTTACCGCGCCCACCACGAAATCCTCCCCGTGGAGAAGCGCGCCATGCCGAGCGGGCTCGTGGATTTCGTCGGGCCCGTGTGCGAGACGGGGGACTTCCTGGCGCTTGACCGCGAGTCGTTCATCCCCTCGGAGGGCGGCCTCGTGGCGGTGATGGACGCCGGAGCTTACGGGTTCGTCATGGCGAGCAACTACAACACCCGCCCCATGGCCGCGGAGGTGCTGGTGGACGGGGGGGAGGCCCACCTCGTGCGCAAGCGCCAGACCCTGAACGACCTGCTCCGGCTGGAGTCCATCCCCGGCGTCCGGGACGGTGCCAAGGGCGCCTAACCTTTCGCGGCAAGCCACAATCGAAATGGACAGGAAGCGGCCTGCTTGCGGCAGGCCGCCCGATGTTCGCCATTGCTGACTCACGGAGGTTGATCGTCATGAAACCGTTGTCTGGTGGTTCCGGAGCCGTGGCGGCGCTGATTGGCTCGGCACTCCTTCTGGGCGCTGTCTTCCTGACGCCGGGAACAGGGCTTTGGGCCTCTTCCGCGGAGACGGATCAAGGGGAGGCCCACCCCGTGGCGGAAAGGGCCGCCGCCGCAGGGTCCACGCACCTTGACCGCATCGAGACCATCCTTCGCGACGAGGAGGCCCCCGAGGCCGACCGCATCGCCCGCGCCCTGGAGGCCATCGAGCAGGCACGCGAGCAGGCGGACGCCTGGGCCCGCGCAGAAGCGGAGGACGACGCCTCCCGCGACGAAGCACGCCGCGGCCACGCCCCTCCCTGGCGCGACCGGCTTGTCCCCGCGCCAGGACTCCGCCTCGACCGCGACAATGCCCGCGACCTCCTTGACGATCCCTTCTTCGGCGACCCGGGACGCGTCCTGCGCCAGCACGATCCCCTCGAGGAAATGGAGCGCATCCGCGAACAGACCGAGCGCATCTTCGACGACGCGCTAAGGCGCATGCAGGAGCACCCACACCACGGCCTGCCCATGCACCAGCGCTTCTCGCCCGACCTCGACCTGACCGAGGACGCGGACGCCTACATCGTGCGCGTGGACCTGCCCGGCATGGACAAGGAGGCCATCTCCATACGGGTGGACGGGCGACGGCTGACCATCAGCGGCGAACGGCTCGAGACCGTCGAACGCCGTGCCCCCGACGGCCGCGTCCTCCGTCACGAACGCCAGAGCGGCCGCTTCCAGCGCACCATGACCCTCCCCGGTCCCGTGGACGCCGAAGGCGTGAGCGCCCGCTACGAGGACGGGGTCCTCATCATCGAACTGCCCAAAGTGGACCAACCACCCGCCGACCCCCGGAAAGTGGAGGTGATCTGAGCGGGGGCTGGGCGG
>SLOM01000203.1 GCA_007132505.1 Candidatus Sumerlaeota bacterium | reverse complement strand
TCCGGGACGCCCGTCTCCATGAGGCGCACCTGGCGGGCGGGCAGGATGGTGTCAGCCAGGAGCTGCGCGGCCCGGGTCATGCCACCCTCCGACCCGTCGAGGTGGCGCTCGCCGTGGCCCGTGGTGAAATAGATGCGTTCCTGCTCCGTCTGCATCAGGCGTGCGAGCGTGTTTGTGAGGTGGTGCTCGCGCCGGCGGTCGCCGACGTCGAGCTCCCCGCTCTCCCGGCGGACGACGTTGCCCTCCGCGTCCTGGCGGATGAGGATCATGTCGCCGTTCGAGATATTGCCGCCAAGCTGCATGACGACGTCGAGGTCGCGCGCCGCGTCGTGTATATCAAAGCGGAAGGCGGGTGTCTCGCGGCGGTAGTTCGCGAGGAAGCGCTCGAGCTGCTGATGCTCCGCCATGGGGGCGAAGACCTGCATGCGGACGGTTTCCGCCGGGTCAATGCGCTGCAGCACGCTCACGGTCTGGGGGGAGAGCGTGTGCGCCCGGTCCGCCGTCAGGTCCAGTCTCCCCTGCCGGTTCGCCGAAATCAGGTACACCAGCGCCACGCAAAGCACGAAGAAGAACGTATAGACGACGGAGGAAAGCGTCTCGCGCCAGCGCACGTCGCTTACCCAGAAAAGCCCCCCCGCGATGCAGGCAAGCGAGACTCCCGCCGTGACGAAATGTACCGGCAGGAAACGGCCGTGCAACGCACCCAGCACGATCGCCCCCACGATGCCAAGAAAACCAAGGACAATCGGAATGGCCCGCAGGGCCACGGAGCCGCGCCGGCCGGCGCCCGGCAGCGTGGCGGTCCTGTGCATCGTGCGTCCGGTCCTTTCCATCATGCTCTGGCCCGCCTCATGGAAAGTCTGCGCGCCGTGAAGAAGAGAAACACCGCCACCAGACCGGCGAAGTAAGTGACGTTCATTGCGGCGATATTGCCGGAGAGGATCGCCTCCAGGTGCTCCATGACGGCGAAGTGAAGCGCCGCATCCGCCAGCGCGGGTACGCCGGCCGCCTGAGCGAAAACCTGCAGGAAGACCAGCAGGAAGAGCGTCACGTAGGAAAGAACCGCCGCCACCACCTGCGACTCGGTCACCGCACTGAAGAAGACTCCGACCGCGGCGTAGGCAGAGGCGCTTGCGAGAAGGGCCAGCACCGAGCCCGCCACCACCGGCCATTCCACCTCGCCCATGAAGGACGTGGCCAGAGGGAAGGACACCGTCAGCACGATATAGACGGCCATGGCGGTGACCATGGCGGCGAACTTGCCCGTCAGCAGCGGCCAGTCCCGCATCGGAGTCGTCTGGAGCAGGTCCAGCATGCCGGACTGCTGGTCCTCCGAGAAGATGCGCATCGTCAGGAGCGGCACCTGCACCAGCAGGAAGAAGTGAACAACGTGGAACACCGGGCGGATGACCGAGTCAGTGACGTTCACCGTGGTGCCCTCCGCCTGGCGGGCAAACTCGGCCAGCGAGGCCAGATAGATCAGCGAGGTGAGCAGGAAGAAGATCCCGCAGAGTATGTAATACAACGGCAGGGACAGGAGCGCTCCCAGCTCCCGCTTATAGACAAGGCTCCATTGCCGCAGAACTGCCGTCATGACTTATTTCCCTATGGCCCGCAGGAAGATGTCCTCCAGCCGCAGCTGTTCCGGCCGCATTTCAAGAAGGTCCAGCCCCGCCTCCACCAGGGCGCGCGCCAGCTCCGGACGCGGATCGCGGTCCTTGCCGGTGGGCATCGGAAGGAGAGCCTGCCAGACGTCCTCGCCCATTCGGGGCTGGGACGAGACCTCCGGGTCCCGGACGCCGGGCCAGCGGGAAAGCTTCTCCTGAAATACACCCTTGGCGCCGCGCACCAGCACGGCAACACGGCCGCCGCCCTCCCGGTGAACGAGCTCCTCCGGCGTTCCCTGCGCCGCGATGCGTCCGTTGGCGATGATCACCACGCGCGTGCAGACGAGTTCGACTTCCGGCAGGATGTGGGTGGAGAGGATGACGGTGGACTGGCCGGCGAGCGAGCGGATGAGGCGGCGCACGTCGTTGATCTGCGAGGGGTCGAGGCCGACGGTCGGTTCGTCCAGGATGAGGACGGGCGGGCTGCCGATGAGCGCCTGCGCCAGACAGGCCCGCTGCCGCATCCCGCGGGAGAGATTGCGCACGAGGCGGTGCCGCGCCCCGGCAAGGTCTACCAGCTCCGTTGTCCGTTCCATCTCGCGCCGCGCCTCGCGTCCGGAGAAGCCCTTCACTCCCGCCATGAAACGCAGGTACCCGCCGAGGGTCATGTCGCCGTAGAAAGGCGAGTTCTCCGGCAGGTAGCCAATCTTGCGGCGGAGCGATTCGCTGGGCTGCTGGACGTCCTCCCCGTCAATACGGGCGCTTCCGCGCGTGGGGCGCGAAATGCCCGACAGGATGCGCATGGTGGTGGACTTCCCCGCGCCGTTGGGGCCGAGGAAGCCAAGGATGTCCCCGCGCGGGACACCAAAGCTCAGGTCCTCGATGGAACGCGTGGGGCCGTAGAACTTGGTCAGGCCGTTGACTTCGATCATGGGTGGCTGTGCGGTGACTGCACTCAACCCGAGGGGTCCACTTTCCGGACGATGCGGCCCACCAGGCGGGTGAACCGGTCCGCGCCCAGCCGGCCAGCCTCGATCACCTCCTCGTGGGTGACCGGTCCGCTGGCCCGGACGAGAGTATTGCTGATAAGCGAGATGCCGAGCACCCGGGCTCCGGCGTGCCGTGCGGCGAGCGTCTCCGGCACGGTGCTCATTCCCGCGGCATCGGCGATCTGCCGCAGGAAATGGACTTCTGCGGGAGTCTCGTAGTTTGGGCCAAGGTTGCCCACGTAAACGCCCTCGCGAAGGAGGATGGATTCCTCCCGGGCGGCCTCACGCGCCGTGGCCATCAGCGCCCGCGAGTAGGGTTCCGACATGTCCGGGAACCGCCCGCCCAGCTCGTCCAGATTCGGCCCCACCAGCGGATTGCGGAACATGTTGTTCACGTGGTCGGTGATGAGCATCAGGTCGCCGACATCAAAGGTCGGGTTCAGGGCTCCGGCCGCGTTGGAGAGGATGACTGTCCGGACACCCTCCGCGAGAAGCGCACGCAATGGCAGCGTGGCATCGGCTGCGTCAACCCCCTCGTAGAGGTGCTTGCGGCCGCTCATGACGAGCACCTCGCGGCCGTGGATCGAGCCCTTAACGAGCTTGCCCGCGTGACCGGCGACGGCACTCGGCGGGAAGTGCGGCAGGTCCTCGTATCCCGCGGTGACCTGGTTGTCCAGCCGTGAGGAAAACGCGCCGAGCCCGCTCCCGGTAACAACAAGAAGCGGTGGGACGGCACCGAGCTGCCGGCGCACGGCGGCTCCTGCTTCGCCGATGCGGTCCGCGAGTTGTTGCGCCGATTGGGAGAGGCTCAATAGCTGTCTATCCGTGGAGCGGGTCTGGCGCCGCAACGGAACCGCTCCCCTTTACGGTCCACCAAGGCTGAGCAGTCTGGCGGGCTTCTTGGGGAGCGATCCGCGCGGCAATTGCGAAAGCTTTCCGGCTGCTGAGGGGCCGGGGTGACAGGGAACCGGTGGGGGCGCTAGTTGCGCCTTGTCCAGTTGGTGATGTCGTCGTCGGTGTTTTCCTGCCTGTCCGGGCCCTTGGAGTAGAGGTCGAACCCGCGGCGGTTGTGGTCACCGGGGTACTTGTAGATGAACTCCTCACCCCACGCGTCGGTCGGTATGACATCGGAATCAATGTACGGGCCGCGCCACATGTCCTCGTCGCCACTGCGCGGCTCGATCAGCTCCTCCAGATCACGCGGGAAGGTGCCCATGTCCATCTCGTAGTTCTTGATGGCCTGGTCAATTCCGTGCATCTGCGTGCGGGTGGCGGTGATGCGGGCTTCCTGCGTGC
>SLOM01000270.1 GCA_007132505.1 Candidatus Sumerlaeota bacterium | reverse complement strand
GGCTGGTGGCTGTGCCCGATGAAGCAGATCTGCTCGGTAAAGTATTCGAAGTTGGTCCGCGCTTCCCCCATGGTGAGCACGTAATGCCATTCGCCCGGCTCCTTGGGTGAGGAGTGGACGTAATAGACGCTGTTGTTCGGGTCGCGGATGGTGAGGGGGAGCTGGCGGAGGTACTCGGCGTTTTCCTCCCGCAGGACCTTCTTGGTCCACAGAACGGCAGCGCGTGCAATGTCATTAAAGTTGCTGATGTCGGTCAGCATGAGCGCGGCGTGGTCGTGGTTCCCGACGATGGTGGGGATCTTTCTTTCCCGGAGCGTCTCCACGCATTCGTTCGGGAGACCGCCGTAGCCTACGACGTCGCCGCAGCAGATGATGGCATCGAGCGATTCCTTGTCCAGCACTGCGAGGACGGCCTCGAGGGCGTGGTAGTTGCCATGGATATCAGAGATGATGCCTACGCGCCGGGGTGCCTGTTCGATTTCACTGTCCGTGGGGTTCGGAATTCCAGTCATGTTCTTGTCCGGTAAGTACCTTTAGCCTTTGTGCCGCGTATTTCCTGATGATCGGACTGCGGTTCGTCAGCGCCCACTGCCAAAGCTGCGCTTCCGAGCCGCCGTCCCCTGCTTCCGCCTCCATGTCCTCATCTTCTTGTTCCTCCACAGCCGGGGCGAGGCCAGGGTCCTCGTCCGGCACGTCTCCTCCAAAGAGGGCCTGCTCCTCCTCGCGGTCAACCCGTTCCACCTCCTCCTGGGGTGGTGGCTGCTCCTCCGCGTCCTCCTCAATCCTCCCGGTCATGATGTCATCGAGCGAGATCATCTCCTCGCTCTCGCGCCGCCCGGCCGTCTGTGGATCCTGCTGTTCATGGAGGAATTCCTCCTCATCCTGCTGGAACTCCCACTGGGCCCGGCGGGACTCCGCCTCCTCCTCCGGTGTGCCCTCGTGCATGTCCGCTTCTTCTTCGAGCCGGCGCATTTCCTCGTCGCTGAGCGGAGCGAACTCGTCGTCCTGCTGGGAGATGTCGGAGGCTTCGGAGGGCGGGCCGGCCTCCTCTTCCTCCGGCTCCTCGTAGTGCTCCTCCGCGACAGGGGTCTGCCCGGCAGGCAGTTCCTCGGGCGGGACGAAGCGGAATCGGAGGGTGGTGGTGCCCACCATGATCTCATCGCCATCCGCCAGTTCCACCTCGCGGGTGCTCGAGCCGTTGACGGTGGTGCCACGCCAGGATTCGAGGTCCCGTAACACGTAGGTGCCGCCGGAGCGGATGAGCAGGCCGTGGCGCTTGGAGACGTACCAGTCGTGGATGCGGATGGCGTTCTCGCTCGAGCGGCCGAGGCTGATTTCCTCACCTTCCAAGCGGAAGAACACCCCCTGCTGCTTGCCCTTCAGCACCTCCAGGACGGGGACGCCATCGGCGGACACCTCCGGCGCGTGAGAGGGTGCCTCGGCTCCCTCGGGGTGGAGAAAGTGGAGCGTGTGCTTGCCGACGGTGATCTGGTCGTCGTGCAGCAGTTCCGCGGTGGTCACCCGCACGCCGTTCACCAGCGTGCCGTTCGAGGAGTTGAGGTCCGTGAGGAAGAATTTGCCGTCGGCCTCGCGGACAATTTGGGCGTGATTTCTGGAAACAGAGATGTTGTCTATGATGATGTCATTGTTGCGTGCCCGGCCAACCCGCAGCTCGTCCTTGTCGAGCGCGTAGTTCTGGA
This sequence comes from Candidatus Sumerlaeota bacterium, assembly GCA_007132505.1. Taxonomy (GTDB): domain Bacteria; phylum Sumerlaeota; class Sumerlaeia; order SLMS01; family SLMS01; genus SLMS01. The sequence goes on along the minus strand of SLOM01000270.1, from coordinate 12,705 downwards.
TGACCCGTTCGCCCAGTTTGAGGATCAGTTCAGGCATCAAGGCTTCTTCCCGGAAGGGTACGGCACGGCGCGGCTGACAGTGAGTGACGCTAGGAGGGGGCTTTCAACGGCGGCAAGCAGACATTGCTCCTCCCGGTGCAACGTTTTTCCCGCCCCGCTGCGGGCTCCCGCTTGGCACTTGCGCCTCCCGGCTGGCAAGCCCAGCTTTCCCCCGCGATGGAAACCCTGCAAACCCCTTCCTACTCCGGCGGCACCCTGCCCCGTTTCGTGGCCGTCGAGGGTCCGGACGGATCCGGCACAAGCACCCAGACCCGCCTGCTGGCGGAAGCACTCCGCGCCCGCGGCGTCCCCTGCCATGAGTCCCTGGAGCCCACCACAGGCCCGGTCGGCCAGCTCATCAAGCGCATCCTCCGCGGCAAGGAGCCCGCCTGCTCGGACTTCCGTGAGACCGAGCGCCTCCTGGCCCACCTGTTCGCCGCAGACCGGCAATACCATCTCCACCACCGGGACGAGGGGCTGGTCAAACTCGTCTCCGAAGGGACCGTGGCGCTCTCCACCCGGTATTTCTTCTCCTCCTACGCCTACAACGCCCGGAGCGCGGAGCAGTTCGAGCTGATAGACCGGCTGAACAGGGACTTCCCGCTGCCCGAGGCGGTGGTGTACCTCTCCTGTCCCGTGGACGAGCTGCTGCGCCGGCTCGGCAACAGGCCGCAGCTCGAACTCTACGAGAAGCGCGAGGAGCTCATCCGCGTGATGGACACCTACGAGCGCATCCTCGAGCCGGTGACGGAGCGGGTTGTCCGGGTGGACTCCTCGCTCCCCCGTGCGGAGGTTCACAAGGCGGTGCTGGCGGGAGTGACGCGGATTCTTGGCCTGGAGTGGAATTGAGGAAGCCCCGCCTTACGCCCGGCGGAAGGGTTCGCCGGTGATCATCTCGTAGGCCTTGCGGTATCTTTCGGACGTCTGCTCGATGACTTCGCGGGGAAGCCTCGGGGCGGGCGGTTTCTTGTTCCACCCCTCCTTCTCCACGTGATCGCGGACGTATTGCTTGTCGAGCGATATGGCCCGGCCGGAGTCCGGCGTGTAGCTCTCCTTCAGCCAGAAGCGGGAGCTGTCGGGCGTGAGTGCCTCGTCAATGAGGATCAGCTGGCCTTCTTCGTCCATACCGAATTCGAACTTAGTGTCCGACAGCACCAGCCCGCGGTCATGCAGGTAGTTGTGGGCGTAGATATACAGCGCGCGGGCGTACTCCCTGCCCTTGGCGGCCTCCGCCCTTCCCACCTGATGGCTGAACTCCGCGAAATCTATCGGAAGGTCGTGCCCTTCCTGGGCCTTGGTCGTGGGGGTGAAAAGCGGGGTGCCGAAGCTCGAGCGCCGTTGCAATCCGGCGAGAAGCGGGATGCCGCAGATGTGCTTGCCGAATTCGTAGGCCGTCCAGGCTGAACCGTCCAGATAGCCGCGCACGATGAACTCACCCGGGAGCGGCCTGGCGCGCCTGACGAGCATCGAACGGGCCTCGAGCTGAGCGCGGTGGGGCTTCAGCTTTTCCGGAAACTCCTCGAAATCCGCGGTGATGAAGTGGTTCGGCACGAGGGGCGCCGTCCGGCGGAACCACCATTCCGACAGGCGGGTCAGCACCGCGCCCTTCTCCGGAATGGGGTCGGGGAAAACCACGTCGAAGGCGGAGAGCCGGTCCGTAGCGACGATGAGCAGCTTGCCGTCCAGCTCGTAGACGTCCCGCACCTTCCCGCGGTGGACCGTCAACCCGGGAATATCCGACCTGTAGAGCGGCTCGGGCGCGGCGGCCGTCATGATCGCTGCACCCGCCAGAAGAGGAACAGGCCCGCGGCCCCGATCAGGATGTTCGGTGCGAGGTAGGCCGGGAGGGCGAGCGGGCTGTTCATCATCCCGAGCGCCCCGGCGGAGGTGAACATGACGTAGTAGAGGGTGAACAGTCCGATGGCGATGAAGAAGGAGACCGTCTTTGCCTGCGGGCGCAGCTCCACAGCCAGCGGAACGGCGATGAGCACGAAGGCAAGGAGGCTCCAAGGAAGGGTGAAGCGCTGGTAAAGCTCGTTCTTGGCGTTCAGGTAGGCCTGCCACTCGCGCGTCAGGCGCCCGCGGGCAGCGTCGGCGTACATCTCACCCGTGGGCTCCACAGCCATGATGCTGCGAATCTGCGCCATCGTCAGCGTCCGGGGGTCAACCCGGTCGAGGCGCTCCTCGTCCCGCCGGGGTGTGATGACGTGCTCCATCTCCTCGAAGCGGACGGAGCTTTCCCGGGCGGGATTCTGGCGCTCGAGCGGCAGGAGAATGCCGTCCTCAAGGATCAGCCGCACGCTGCGGGTGTCATAGTCGCCGATGATGGTGCCGCGCTCGGCGAAGAACACGCTTTCGCGCTGTACGGTGGCGTCCGCCGCCCCCCCGGCAGCGATCTGCGCACCGGTGAGCTGACGTGGCTCGCCTTCCACACGCAGGGCCACCTGCTTCATGCGCAGCGTGTAGGGCCCATCGTCCGGTTCTCTGGCTCCGCGCTCCTCGAAGAAGAGCGAGATATCCGCCCCACGAGGTGCCAGGTCGCCATAGTTTCTGCCGGGTTCGAGCCGGGTGAGCAGTTCGAACTCGATTACGGACTGACGCTCCTCCAGCCGGTTGAGCAGGTTCGGAATGAAGCTCACGCTCGTCCATGTCAGCCCCACGGAACCGAGGAAGGCGACGATGAAGACGGGGTAGAATATCTGCGGCAGGGAGATACCGGCCACGCGCATCGCCAGGATCTCGTTCTCCGTCGTGAGCCGGCCGATGCCGATCAGCGTGCCCAGCAACGCCCCCATGGGGACGGTCAGGATGAGCAGCGTGACGACGATGATGACGGTCAGCTCGCCCATCGTGAGCAGGTCCACCCGGGCTTCCAGGATCAGCTCAGCAATCCGGAAGAGCTGGCGGAGCAGCATGATGAATGAGAAGAAGAGAACGCCGACGATGAACGGCGCGATGAGCTCTTTGAGTACGTATCGCTGGAGGATCATGGAAGGAGGGAGGTGTCCGGCCGTTGGGGACGCTGGTCCAAAAGACAGGCCGGTCTTCGCGGAGAAGACCGGCCGGGGTCAAGGCTCACCAAGCCGGTGGGGGGCGGAATGATTATTCACCCAGCTCCTTGAGCAGTTCGGGATCGTTGCCGAAGACGGCGAGCTTGCCGCAAACGGCGACGGGGCGCTTGATGAGGTTTGGGTCCCTCATCATCAACTCGATGGCCCCCTTCTTCGTGGGGGGGTCGTCCTTGAGGCCATGCTCACGATAGGCGTTGGACCTTGTGTTCAGGTACGCCTTCACGTTCTTCGCGTCGATGTGGGTTTCCAGCAACGAGCGCGGTGGCGGATAATCGTCCAGATCCCGGCAGTCGAGGTCGTGTCCCCTGTCCTCCAGGAACTTTTTCACCTGCCGGCATGTGGCACATCGTGGCTTCCAGTAGAAGGTGATTTTGGCCATAGCGCTTACCGGATGGGATTTGGGTCAAAGCCTTTTCTTGGCTGCCTGCGGAATGTTGTGCATAAGTGGTGCCGGAATTTCAAGGTTCAAGTCGCAATCCGGGTCAGTTTTTTCGCATCGCACGGGCGGGGCTCAGCCACTTCACCTTGACACCCGGGGGAGAAGGACCGAACCAAGGTCCCTTCTCGAGGGAGGATGCTCGCTAAAGGGGCGGAGTCTATCTGCAGAACGTTGAATACACCATACTTGGAAGAGACTTCAACAGGTTGCCGGTTGCGGTTGTACGTTCAGCCGGGGGCAAGGAAATCCGCATTCGCTGGCTTGCATGGAGAGGACCTGAAGGTCGCCATCAATGCTCCGCCGGTGGACGGGCAGGCCAACGAACGTCTTCGCCGCTTTGTGGCAAAGTGCTGCGGTGTGCCTCCATCGCGCGTCACGCTGTTGCACGGCTGCAAGTCCCGCCGCAAGGTACTCCTTGTTGAAGACCTGGAGGCATCGCGGCGCCTGCGCCGGGAGTTCGAAGCTGCAGGCATTCATCCCGCCGGCGGCGCACCCGGCTGAGGCGATCTCCAAGCCAGGACACTCTCCCCGATGAGGACCAAAGTCATGATGCTTTACGACAACATTCAGGAAGCCGCCAAATTTCTTCGCACGAAGACCTCCCTGACCCCGCGCGTGGGAATCATCTGTGGGACAGGCATGGGAAGTCTCGCGGAGAAGCCGAAGGGCCTTGTGAAGGTTCCCTACGACGACATTCCCCATTTCCCAGTCTCCACGGTGGAGAGCCATCACGGCAATCTTTGCTTCGGCGAGCTTTCGGGCCAAAAATGCGTCGTCATGCAGGGCCGCTTCCACCGCTACGAGGGATACTCGCTCGAGCAGGTGACCTTCCCCGTGCGCGTGATGAAGGAGCTCGGCGTTGAGGTCCTCATCGTGATGAACGCTGTGGGGTCGGTGAACCATCACATGCCCGCGGGGTCGCTTGTGATCGCGACGGATCACATCAACATGATGGGGGACAATCCTCTCCTCGGACCTAACGACGAGCGGCTCGGCGTGCGCTTCCCCGACATGAGTCAGCCCTACGACAGGGAACTCATCGCGAAGATGGAGCAGGTGGGCCTCGACCGCGGCATCCGGACCCATCGGGGTGTCCTCGTCGCGGTGACGGGACCGAACCTTGAGACCGCCGCGGAATACCGCATGTTCCAACGCATCGGGGCGGACCTGGTCACCATGTCCACCGTCCCGGAGATCATCGTTGCGGCACACGCGAGCCTGCGGGCGGTGGCGCTCTCGACCGTGACCGACGAGTGCCTGCCGGACGCCCTGAAGCCCGCCCACGTGGAGGAGATCATCGCGGTGGCGAACAGCCGCGAGGAGGAACGCTGCGCCCTTGTCCTGGGCCTGCTCGAGAAACTGGACTCCTGACCCCCGCACGGGGACACCCTGCACAAGAGAACACCCCAACGGAAGCCCGGCCATTCATGACACTGAAAGAAGAGTTCGACTACAGCAAGACGGTCAACCTACCCCGGACTGAGTTTCCCCAGCGTGGGAACCTTCCCGAGCGCGAGCCCATCCGCACAAAGAAGTGGGAGGATATGCGTCTCGCGGAGGTGCTGCGCGAACGCCGTGACCGCCCTGAGTACACCTTCCACGACGGGCCACCCTACGCCAACGGCGACATCCACATCGGGCACGCGCTCAACAAGTCCCTCAAGGACATGATCGTCCGCTACAAGACGATGACGGGCTTCCGCGTCCACTACGTCCACGGCTCCGACTGCCACGGCCTTCCGATCGAGCAGAAAGTGGTCGAGGATCTGCGCAAGAAGGGCACCTACGATTCCAAGTCGCCGCTGGAGATCCGCGAGCTTTGCGCCGAATCCGCGCGCTACTGGATGGCGCGCCAGCGCGAGCAGTTCGTCCGCCTTGGGATCGGCGGGGAATGGGACAACCAGTACATCACCATGGACCCGCGCTACGAGGCGGCGATCCTCGGCGCGCTTCGTGTGCTCGCCGAGAAGGGCCACATCTACAAGGGTCTTAAGGTGGTCCACTGGGACCCGGTTTTCGAGACGGCCCTGGCCGAGGCGGAGATCGTCTATAACGACGAGCACGTTTCGAGTTCCATCTACGTGAAGTTTCCGCTGGTCGGCGACCCGCCGGTGGAATCGCTCCGGGGCGGCAAGGCGAGTGTTGTCATCTGGACGACGACACCATGGACGTTGCCGGCCAACCTGGCGGTCTGCCTCCATCCGGACTTTGAGTACGTGGCGTGGCGCTCCGGCGGCGAGACCTACGTCGTCGCGAAGGGTCTGCTGGAGAGCTTCGTGAAGGAGACCGGCCTGACGGACGGCGAGGTGGTCGAGCAGTTCTCCGCCACCGCGCTGGAAAACCAGCGATGCCGCCATCCGCTCCTCCCGAAGGAGTCCCTGATCATCCTTGGCGAACACGTGACGCTGGAGCAGGGAACCGGCTGTGTCCACACCGCACCGGGACACGGCGTGGAGGACTTCGAGATCGGCAAGCGCTATGGCTTGGAAGTCTTCAATCCGGTGGACGAGAAGGGGCGCTTCACACGCGAGTACCCCGGCATGGAGGGCGTTTCGGTCTTCGAAGCGAACAAGATGATCGTGGAGAAGATGCGTGAGGACGGAACCCTGCTTGCCGATGGGCCGTACAAGCACAGCTATCCGTACTCATGGCGCTCCCGCAAACCGGTCATCATGCGCGCCACCGAGCAGTGGTTCATGTCCATTGACAAGGACGGGCTGCGGGAGAAGGCGCTGGCCGAGTGCGAGAAGGTGGAGTGGATTCCCAAGTGGGGATACGAGCGGATCATGAACATGCTCCGCGGCCGGCCGGACTGGTGCCTATCGCGGCAGCGCTCCTGGGGCGTACCCATCCCCTCCATCGTGGACAAACGCACCCGCAAGGGCCTCCTGCCCCTTGAGCTGATAGACAAGTTCATCGCCCTCGTGCGCGAGGAGGGAACCGACTGCTGGTATAGACGGCCGCTGGAGGACTTCCTCCCCGACAGCATGAAGGCCGAGGCAGAGCACTACGAGAAGGAATTCAACACCTTCGACGTGTGGTTCGACTCGGGTTCCTCCCACCTTGCGGTGCTCAATGAGCAGTTCGACCTGAGCTGGCCGGCTGACCTGTACCTTGAAGGAGCAGACCAGCACCGCGGCTGGTTCCAGCATTCGCTCTGGGTGGCCATGGGCGTGAAGGGCTCCGCGCCGTTCCGTGCCGTCCTGACGCACGGCTTCGTGCTGGACGAGCAAAAGCGCCCCATGTCCAAGTCACTCGGCAACGTCATCAGCCCGCTCAAGGTGGTGCAGCAAAACGGCGCGGACGTGCTCCGCATGTGGGTCTCCTCCGAGGATTACCGGGGGGACGTCTCGATCTCGCAGAACTCGCTCAAACAGATCGCAAGTGCCTACCGCCGCATCCGGAACACACTGCGTTTTGTGCTCGGAAACCTTGCGGATTTCGACCCGGCCGCCAACGCCCTGCCCTTTGAAAAGCTTGGCGAGGACGACCGCTGGGTGCTCGGCCGGCTGAACGACCTCGTCCGCAAGGTCACGAACGCCTACGAGCGGTTCGAGTTCCACCGCGTCTATCAGTTCGTGAACGGCTTCTGCATTACGGAGCTGGGCTCGCTGTATCTGGACATGGTGAAGGACCGGCTGTATTGCTCGGGACCCGACGACGCGATCCGGCGCTCCGCGCAGACCGTTCTCCATCACGTCGGATCCGTGCTGCCGAGGCTCCTCGCTCCGATCATCCCGTTCACGGCGGACGAGGCGTGGGAGCACCTGCCCGGCAGGGATGCGGAATCCTGCGTGCATCTGGATGACTTCCCCCGTCCCGTGGAGGAATGGGATGATGCGGCGCTTTCGGAGAATTGGGAACGCCTCCTCGCGTTGCGCGCCGAGGTCACCCGGCAGATCGAGCCCCTGCGGGCAAAGGAGAACAAGGTCATCGGGAATTCCCTCGATGCGCGTGTCACACTTCGGGCCACGGACCCGGAAACGCTTGCGTTCCTGCGCGGAAACGAGCAGTGGCTATCGGACTTCTTCATCGTCTCGCAGGTCGCTGTCGAGGAAGGCAACCCCGGGACGGTGCCGGAGGAGCTGCGAACCAACGGGCTGATTGCCACCGTGGAAGCGGGCAAGGCAGCCGGAAAGCGCTGCCCGCGCTGCTGGCACTGGTTTGAAGAGGATCAAACGGATGAAGCTCATCCGGACTTGTGTCCGCGCTGCGCGGACGTCCTGAGGAGGACCTGCTAAGTGAAAAAGAAGGCCACCGAAGAAGAACCGCGCAAGACCACCGCAGGAGCACGAGCCACAGCGCCCACACGCAAGGCCACAGAGAAACCGGCCCGGAAAGCAAAGGCCCCCGGAACGAAAAAGAGTGACCCCCGCAAGGGAAAGGACGATACTAAGAAGTCCGCGGCGGACGGCAGCAGCAAGGCCACCGCGAAATCCAGCGCGAAGAAAACCGCCGCCAGCAAGAGCACCCCCGAAACAGGCACAAAGTCCACCACCAGGACCACCACAAAGGCCAAACGGGACAAAGCTTCCTCCATGTCCAGTTCCAGAAAAGAAAAACAACCGGCCAAGAAGACGGCCAAGTCCGCCCAGACGAAGACCCGCAGCAAGCACCTGAGCAAGCTGCTCGAGCTGCGGGAGAAATCCCGGCCCGCGAAGAAGAAAGAGGATGAAGCAACGCGCGGAACGCCCGAGACTGCCAGCAAGGCCTCCGCGAAGGCAGGCGCGAAGACCTCCGCCAAGACAGCAGCGGCCAAGACGGCTCCGAAGAAGAAGCCACGCCGGCGCCCCAAGGCACCCTACAAGGCCGCAGAACTGAGGGAGCTTCGCCGGATGCTTGAGGATGAGCGCGAGCGGCTCCTGCGGGACCTGCGTCACCTCGACGAGATCGCGGAGAGCAACCGCCAGACCACCCACGCGACCTTCTCCAGCCACCAGGCAGACGCGGCCTCGGACAGCTCTGCGCTCGAGAGCACCTACCTGGCCCGCCGTTACGAGGAGGAGCGCTTCGCCTCAGTCAACGAAGCGCTGCATCGCTTGGAAAAGGGCACCTACGGCCTGTGCGAACTCTGCGCGGATGAGCCGGCGAACCTCTGCGAAACCTGCCCGTATATCCCGCTTGGGCGGCTCCGGGCCAAGCCCTTCGCCCGCATGTGCGTGCAGCTTCGCACCATCATGGAGAAGAAGTCCAAGAACCCGACGTACTAGGCGCCGAGGACATCCCCCACGGTGAGGCCGCCGCCGTTGACAAAATCAATGGCGCCCATTTCCGCCTTGCCGGGGGGTTGCACCTTGGTGACGAGCAGGGCCTCCTTCTCGCCCCCGCACCGGACAACGAATCCGCGCCCCTTGAAGATGTCCACCACCATGCCGGGTGGAACGCGCTCGTGGAAGGCGGTGGCGGACAGCCAGCTTGGGTCGCAGGCCTCTACGCCGGTGATCTTGAGCTCCCGGCCCTTGATCGTCGTGAAGGCCTTGGGCCAGGGCTGAAACCCCCGCACGGCGCAATGGGTCTTCCAGGCCGGCTGCGACCAGTCTATCCGCGCCATCTCCCGCTTGATGAGGGGTGCACGGGTGGCCGCGGCGTGGTCCTGCTCCTTCATCTCGAGCGATCCCCTGTCCTCCAGTTCGTCCAGCACGCGGACCATGAGCTGGGCCCCCTCGAGCGCCAGCAGGTCGGACAATGAGCGCGCGTCGTCGTCCTCCAGGATATCCACCTCGCTCGCGGCAATCATGGGGCCGGAGTCCATGCCTTCGTCCATCTTCATGATGGTGATTCCGGTGCGGTGCTCGCCCTCGACGATGGCCCACTGTATGGGCGCCGCGCCCCGGTAGGCGGGCAGCAGGGAGGCGTGCACGTTCAGGCAGCCGTGTTTCGGGATGGAGAGCGCGGCCTGAGGGAGTATCTTGCCATAGGCTGCGACCACCGCGACGTCCGGCTCAAGGCGCGCGAACTCGGAGATGAACTCCTCCTTGCGGACGGAGCCGGGTTGCAGAACCGGCAGGCCGTGCTCCAGCGCAAGGGTCTTCACCGGAGGCGCCAAAACCTTGCGCCCCCGCCCTGCCGGCTTGTCCGGCTGAGTCACCACGGCCGCCACCTCGTGGCGGGACTCAAGCAGGGCGCGAAGCGTGGGGACGGCAAAGTCCGGTGTTCCGAAAAAGACGGTTTTCACGACAGGGCGATCCTCAGCTTGCGGTGGTCTGCCCCGGACGTCCGGGGCCACGATTTAGGCTTGGTCCGCAGGGGGAGTGGCAAGGATGCTTTGGTTATGCTCCGGCATCAATGCCAAGCACCCTGGCGAGCCGGGGCGATCTTCCTGCTCCCCATCGGGAGCGGGTCCGAAAACGGAAGGAGGTAACCTTGGCCCTCATCGTACAGAAATACGGAGGGGATGCACTTGGCGACAAGGGGAAGGGGAGAGTCCGCTCGCCGGACGATCCGCTTTTCGGCGCCCAGTTTATCCCCGAAAAGTACAAGCACATCGCACGGATCGTGAAGCGTACCCGCGAGAAGGGGCACCAGGTCGTCGTGACCGTCTCCGCCATGGGCGACGCGACAGACCGGATGCTCGCGATGGCGCACAGCCTGATGGACAAGCCACCGGTCCGTGAGTTGGACATGCTCATGACGACCGGCGAGCAGCAGTCCATCGCCCTGATGGCGCTGGCGCTGGAAGCCGCCGGAGTGCCCGCCCGCAGCTTCACCGGCCTGCAGGTCGGAATCCTGACAGAGAACCTGTTCGGCAAGGCGCGCATAAGGGAGATTTCCACCGAGAAGCTGTCCTCGGCGCTCGACGAGGGCTACACGCCCGTCGTGGCCGGGTTCCAAGGGACCACGGAGGAGAGTGAGTTGACCACCCTGGGCCGGGGCGGATCGGACATCACAGCCGTGGCGCTTGCCGCCGCCATCAACGCGGACACCTGCGAATTCTACAAGGACGTGGATGGCATCTTCACCACCGATCCGCGCATTTGTCCGTCGGCCCGGAAAATCGAGCGCATCAGCTTCGACGAGATGCTCGAGCTCGCCTCCCTCGGCGCCGGGGTGCTCCAGTCCCGCAGTGTCGAGTTCGCGAAGAACTATGATGTGACCCTTCATGTCAGAAGCTATCTCCACGACGAGCCGGGAACGCTCGTCGTCCCAGAGGAGCCGGAAATGGAAGACGTAGTTGTCAGTGGTGTAGCCTTCAATCGCGGAGAAGCAAAGATTACCCTTCTGGGAGTGCCCGACAGGCCGGGCGTTGCGGCTGAGGTCTTCGGCCGCCTCGGGGCCGCGGGAATCCTGGTGGACATGATCATTCAGGACATCGCCCGCGACGACGACCTGAACGACATCTCCTTCACCGTGTCCCGCGCGGATTACGACCAGGCCCTGGAGCTGGCGGAGAAGCTCCGCGAGGAGCTGAAGGGATCGCGGGTGGTGGGCGACCCGTCCATCGCCAAGGTCAGCGCCGTCGGCGTCGGCATGCGTTCGCACGCGGACGTGGCCTCCCGCATGTTCAAGGCCCTCGGTGAGGCGAAAATCAACATCCAGATGATCAGCACCTCGGAGATCAAGATCTCCTGCGTCATTGACGAGTCGCAGCTCGAAGACGCAGTCCGGGCCATCCACGTGGCGTTCGAGAGCGACAAGCGCTTCGTCGGGAACAAGGACTGATGGGCCGGCGGGAGGCTGCTGTCTTTTCCCGCTACCTGACGGGCCGGTCCTGTGGCAAGGAGCTGGCCACTAGGTACTTGGCGGCCTGTGAAAGACTCTGCCCGGATGGCGCCCTGACGCCACCGGAGCAGAACCTGCTGCGCACGGCGGTCCGGCTGCCCTTTCTGGCCGGACCGCTGGACGCCGCCTGTGGGCTGCTGCCTGGGAGCAACCCCCTCCGCACACGGCTGCTGATCATGGCGGCCGTTCTCGAAGCGAGCCCCGACGGCGCCCGGCATTTCCTTCCCGCAGGCGCATCCCTCCCGCGGGTGCTTCTCCTCTCCGCAGCCCTGACCACGAAGAGCATTGTGAAAACACTGATCGGACTGGCGGTTCTCCCGCTCGCCAGAGGGCGATGGTTGACGTCCTGATCGCAGGTTCGGGCGCCAGCGCCGTCAGCGCTGCATGGCCGCTCGTCCACGCCGGGCTCCGCGTTCTCATGGTGGATATCGGGGAGCACGACGGTGTCTATACGCCTCACATTCCGCCCTGGGACTTCCTGACCCTCCGGCGCACGGATCCGGAGCAGCACCGCTACTTCCTCGGCGACCGGTTCGAGGGGATTCCGCTCGGCTCCGTCCGCGCCGGTGCGCAGCTCACTCCGCCGCGGCAGCACCTCGAGCGGGGCAGCACCCGGCTCTTCCCCTCCCACACGCCAGAGGGTTTTCAGGCCATGGAATCAACCGCCCTCGGCGGTCTCGCCGCCGCGTGGGGCGCCTTCAGCCCTCCCTTCACGGACGAGGAGATGGACGGCTGGCCCATCGGAAGACGGGAACTCCAGCCCCATTACGACGAGGTGACCGGGCGCACGGGCATCTGCGGCACGGATGAGGACGACCTGAGGGACCTGTTCGGCAGCTCGCCCGGCCTGCTGCCGCCAGCGCGCCAGGACCGCAACGCGCTCGCTATCCACCGCGCGTACCTCCAGCGGCGGACACGCCTGCACTCCATGGGTTTCCTGGCGGGACATCCCCGGCTTGCCTATGCCACCCGCCGTTTCCGCGGCCGGGGACCTGCGCGGTATCTGGACATGGAGTTCTATGGCGACGGCGACGAGGCGGTGTGGCGGCCCGTCTACACGCTCCGGGAGCTTCGCCGGCACTCCAACTTCGAATACCGCCCCGGGGTCCGGATCGTCTCGTTTGCGGAGGACGCGGACGGCGTGGAGGTCCGAGGCGAGGATCGGCAAGGCACCGGCCATTTCAATGTCCGGGCACGCCGGCTCGTGCTGGCAGCGGGGGCGCTCGGCAGTGCCCGCATCGCGCTGGAGTCACTCAAGGGATTCGATATTCCGCTCCCGTTGGTGAGCAACCCGTACACCTACTATCCGGTGATTGTCTGGCGGCGGATCGCCAGGCCGGTGGAGCGCAGGCGGCACAGCCTGACCCAGCTCACCGCGTTCTACCGTGAACCCGGCGGCTCGGACTGGGTGCAGGCCCAGTTCTACTCCTACCGCTC
>SLOM01000218.1 GCA_007132505.1 Candidatus Sumerlaeota bacterium | reverse complement strand
TGGCTGACATCCTCCGCCGGCGCCAGACACCGGCCTTCCGCGCCCCGCCGGACTTGAACCAAGGCGGACAGCTTGATATCATCGGCTATTGAGAGTCCGAAAAAATGGGGAAAGTCCTGGACTTGGAAGCCGGAATTGGCTGGCTGCCAGAGAAGCTGAAACAGGGGGACGGGATCCGGGAAAGAGGGCCATGGAGACTTGACACGGTGTGCCGCGGCCCGCTTTTCTGCGCCCGTTAGCGTGCGAAAAGCACCTTCTTGCTCCAGCTGAGACCTGTTGATGGCCACGCTCCGGCGTAAAAACAGCCGTACCCGCCGAATTGCCACGTTCACACTTGTCCTGATCCTGCTCGCCCTGGTGATGCAGGCAATAGAGTCGCGCCATCCCACCGAGGAGCGCGCGGCGCGGGGATTCTTTGCCGCCCTTGCCACACCTGTCCTGATGATCGGCGGTGCCCTCCGCCACGGGACGGAGAATGTCTGGCTGACGTTTCGTGGAACGGAGCAGCTTCGCGAAGAGAACGAGCGCCTTCGCCAGGAGCTCCTTGAGGCGCAGCTGGAAGGCCACCGAACCCTTTCCGCTGAGGCGCTTGCCACGCTGAGCCACGAGGTCTCCACGAATATCCCGAAGGGCACATGGGACCTCCAGCCCGTGCCGGTGCTTTCCGGGCCTGTCACCGGCGGACGGCAGGTCTTGTGGATCGCCGCAGGCAGCCGGGACGGTATCCGTTCGGGCATGGTGGTCCTTGGGCCCCGCGGAATCGCGGGTGTGGTCGAGGAGGTGCACGAATCCATGTCGCTGGTGCAGTTGGTGACGGACCGGCGGTCCGTCTGGGGAGCTGAGATTGAGGGGCGGAGCGAGCTGGGCATGCTGCGCGGCACGGGTGATTCGCGCCGGGCGGAGTTTCATTTCAACCGGACTGCCGTCTTTGCGGATGCACTCGACACCGTGGTCTCCTCCGGGATGGCAGGGTCGCTTGCTCCCGGGGGCGTGCTGTTCGGCGTCGTGGAGGAGCTTGTCTATAACCGGCAGGGTGAGCCGGTGGCGATCGTGCGGCTTCCCGAGGAGCCAGCGCGTCTGCGCACGGTGTTCGTCCTGCCCCTGGAGCGCCTTCCGGAGACGGGTCCACAATGACAGGTGCCGGGTTTCCACGTGCGGGGGCTCCCCCCTGGGCTGTCCGGGGCAGGGATCAGCCGGGACGAGAGCTGGCTCTCGGGGTCCTCCTTGGGTGTGTGGCAAGCGCGGTCTGGCTTCTGTGGGCGGGAGTTCTTCCCCACTGGCGGCTGGAAGGGCCAATCGTTGCCTTGGTGCTGCTTGGTTTCGCACGACCCCTGCCAGTGCAGGCGGGGTTGCTCGTGCCGCTCTGCCTGACTGCTGCCTGGATGAGCGTAATTCCGATCTCCTGGCCGTTCCTCGCCGCGGGGATCGCCTTCTTCCTCTCCAATCTGGTGGCGCGGACGGAGGCGGTGTCGCACTTCGACTTGGCTCATGCCGGGTTTGCCCTCGTGGCGATGGCCGCAGGCGGGGCCGTCCTGGTCCTTCAGCACGGACTCCTGGTGACCGGAGGGATGCTGTCGGGGTCTGTGGCGTTTCTGGCTGCCGTCTGGGCGGGCTGGAGCGCCTGGTGCAGGCTGAATGCCATCGTCATCCGGCGCGGTGGCAGCGATGACGTGCCCCCGGCGCTTTCGCGGAGCCTCGTCCCGTGAGCACCGCCACGTATGCCGTCACGCGGGAGGCCGGAGAGTCGCCGCCGACGGGTAACCGGCGTGCTCTGGCCTTTGTCTCCAACCTCGACTTTCCCCTGCTCGCTGTGGCGGTGCTGCTTGGCCTGATCGGTCTCTTCAGCCTGCAGGGCGCTGTCTCCGGCGTCCCAAGGCTCGAAGCCGCCATCCCGAGGCACGCGGTCTTCCTTGTCGTGGCGATCGGAGCAATGCTGGTCACCATGTGGGTGGACTACCGCTGGCTGAATCGCGCGGCGGTGATGCTCTACGTGGCGAACCTGGCTCTTCTGGTGGTTGTTCTCTTTGCGGGGACGAGGGTGAACGACGCGACGCGCTGGTTGCAGGCCGGTCCGGTCAGCTTCCAGCCGAGCGAGACCATGAAGATCGCGACGGTGCTCGTCTGCGCGCAATGGCTGGCGCCCCGGCCGGAGGTCCTCGGCGAATGGAAGGGCGTCTTCGTCCCGGGTGTGCTTTGTGGCCTGCCGGCGCTTCTGGTGCTGGTACAGCCGGACCTCGGGACCGCCTCGCTGTTTTTCGTCATGTTCTTGGGGATGATGCTGATGGCCGGGGTGCCGAAGCGCAGACTGGCGGCCATCGTAACGGGCATTCTGCTGGGGTTTGCCTGTTGCTATCCCTTCCTGAAGCCCTACCAGCAGGCGCGCCTTCACACGTTCCTGAATCCTGAGGCCGACCCGATGGGAGCCGGGTACAACATCATCCAGTCGCAGGTGGCGATCGGGAGCGGTGGGTGGTTTGGCCGTGGCTGGGGGGAGGGCACCCAGGGAACGCACCGCTTCCTTCCCGAGCATCACACGGACTTCATCTTCGCCAGCTACGTGGAGCAGTTCGGTTTCGTGGGTGGTGTCGTGCTGCTGGGGCTGTTTCTGTTTGTCATTCTGCGCATGCTCCGCGCGATGGATCTGGCGCGGGACCGATTCGGCGGGATCGTTGTGGCTGGGCTACTTGCGGTGTTCAGCTTCCACGTTCTATTTAATGTGGGGATGACCATGGGAGTTCTGCCGGTGACGGGCCTGCCCCTCCCGTTCCTGAGTTACGGCGGGTCGTTCCTGGTGAGCACCTTCGCCCTGATCGGGATCGTGTTGAACGTGGCCTCGCGGCGTTACACGTTTGTCGGCCCGTGAGAGGAAAGGGATGGCCCGGGGGACCCACGCGATGGTGGATCTCCCCGGGCCGCTGAGCCTCTTCCTGGGTGGGTTGTCTCAGAGGGGGACGCAGCCCTCTCCCCAGTTCTCCAGCAGGGCGAGGAAGTCGTTGAAGCCGATGGGAATTCCGTCAATCGCCCGATTCCAGTTCTCCAGCATGAACAAGAAGTCCTGGAAGTTCACGCATCCGTTGCTGTCGAAGTCGCCCATGGCGCGGGCAGCGGGTGGAATAAGCGGAGCCTGGGCCATGAGCTGCGGTTCGATCGGAAGGTTCCTCAGTATCGGATAGCCATCGTTGACCGGCACGATGCCGTTGATGGCGACTCCTTCCTGCATGGTGACCCAGACGTCATCGAAATCGAGAGCTGTCATGTGGGTGACAGCAGCGGCTCCCTTCATTTGGGCGGGTGTGAGCGGTGTTCCCCCGCCCTCGCTCGTGTCTGTTCCGGTAACCACGCTGTCCCAGTAGGAATCCTCGACGGTTCCATCCGGGCCGAGGTCGGCGACCAGTCCGCCCTCCACGCCCGTTTCAGAGGCAGTCACCCCGCCTGCTGCGTAGGAGGTGCTGATCGTGCCGAACAGGTCGGCGACGAGTCCCCCCGCGTGAGAGGCTGCAGTGGGCCGTAAGGCGGTTGCCGAGCCGACGAAGTAGGAGTTGGTGACCGTTGACTCCAGCTGCTGGAAACCGATCAGCCCTCCCACCCACGAGGTGGATGTGACCGTGGCGCCCGACCAGCAGCTGTCCATGATCACGCGGCCGGAGCCAACCAGCCCGCCGGCCTGGTCGCTGCCGCCGGTGATCGAGCCGGTGCTCCAGGAATTGGTGACCGTGCCGCGAAGGAATCCCGACAGGGCGCCTACGCTGCCACCTCCCGACGTGATGTTCACGTCGGCCAAACCAAGGTCCTTGATCTCACCGCCCCAGACAGCCCCGAACAGGCCAGCCTGTGATTCCTCCTTGTTCACGTGGAGCCCTGTGATGGTGTGGCCCTGTCCGTCAAGCACACCGGTGAAGAAGGTGCTTCCCCCTCCGATGGGAAGCCATCCCGCTCCGTCGTTCGCGGCGGGGGAGGCGTATATGTCGTAGCCCTCGTCCAAGGGTCCCAAGTCACGCTCAAGGATATAGCTCCCTGAGAGGAAGAGCCTTACGTTGTGGAGGTCCTCCCAGCTCGAGACCAGGATGGATTGATCCCCGGCGAAGAGGCCGGCCGGGACAGAAAGCAGAAGGGATGCGGCGAGCGTGCGTGTAAAGCCAGCACGGCTGCTGCGGGTGGCAGGGGTTGAATGCATGACGAATTTCTTTCCTTTGGTGGGGGGATGGCCGAACGCAATATTGGCATGATCTCAAAGGCGGAGTCCCGTTCCGTGGTGTCAACGAAATAGCCGGAGGTTCTTCCACCGGCAGCTGATTGCGGGTCTTTCCCGTGGCACGAGCGCCGTCTCGACTTGCCAACGCCGCGCGGCGTTCCTAGCGTTGGGCGCATGATGAAGACTCCACCGGCTTGCAAGGTTGACCCTATGTTCCACTTCATTTCACGGCGGATCACCGCCCTTCTTACAATCTCCTGTATGCTGCTGGCGGTTCTGGCGATGGCAGAGACCGAAGACCCCGGGCTGGTCACGCCGGATGCGGATCCTGCACCGGAGGGGGAGGTCGTTGTCACGGAGCCTGAATTCCCCGATGAAGACGTGGTCGGGGAGGAGGGCATCCTGTGGCGTCTGCGTGGTGGCGGAGAACTGATCGGCCGGCTGGTCAAGGAGACACCCCTGGCCGTGTATGTGGACATCGGACCGACCGTGGTGCAGATACCCGGCGGTGCCGTCGTAAGCCGCACTCCACTCGACGAGCTGACCGAACCCACCGAAACCGGCATCGCGGGCGGCACGAGTGTCTTCGACCCGGAGACGGGATCGCTCATCTTCCGCGGACGTGAGGACGCGCGCGCGCTGCTCTCCCAGCAGGAGATTCTCGACCGCGTCAAGAAGGGCGTCGTCCTGGTGTCCAACCCGGGTGGGCTAGGTACAGGATGGATACTCGATCAGCGGGGAAGGGTGATTACGAACCAGCACGTGACGGGAAACGAGGTGTACCAGACCGTGACGATCTTCGTGAAGAGCGGGGACCAGTGGGAACGCCGGCGGATTCAGAACTGCCGCGTGGAGGCCGCCACCCCGCTTTTTGATCTGGCCATGATCCAGCTCGACATGGAGCAGGTGCGCGAGCACGAGATCGAACTGCATCCGCTGGAAATTGCGGCGCCCGGCAGCCTTGAGGTCGGCGACCGTGTCTTCGCCGTTGGTAATCCCGGAATGGGATTCATGATCCTCGACCACACGGTCAGCGAGGGCATCGTGTCATCGTTGGCACGCAATTTTGACGACGTGCTCTACGTCCAGACCACGGCTGCGGTGAACCCCGGAAATTCCGGAGGTCCGCTGGTGAACGAACTCGGGGAGGTGGTGGGCGTCGTGACCCTCAAGGCCATGTTCCGCGAGGGCCTTGCCTTTGCGCTCCCCGTCAGCTATGTGCAGCAATTTGTGAGGAACTCGCGGGCGTATGCGCTGGACGACTCCATGCGAAGCCGTGGCTTCCGCTACCACAGACCACAATAAGGCTCTCCCACCGTGCCGCTTTTCCCCCAGCCCAACACCTGGTGGAGGACTTCCCCAGTCCGCGTCTCTGCCGCACTGGCCGTTCTCTTTGTCTATACACTGAAGGCAGCGTCCCCCGTGCCTGCGGAGGAATCCGCCATCTGGCAATTGGTGCCGCCGCAAGCCCACGCGGGCGTGGTTATTGAAGACATGGCCTCCTTCCGGGAGGCTGTTGGTGCGCATCCCTATCTGCGAGCACTGACTGCCTCGCTGGCAGAAGAGACCCCGTTTACGCACGAAACCGTTTCAAAGTTTCTTTCCCATCTGCCGGTGTCGGAAAACGACGCGATCTCCTTCCTGTGGGACCGGGCCGTGCCGAAGCTTGCCCCACCGCTTTTCCTTATGATAAGCAGCGGAACGCAGGGTTTAAATACGACGTTCGGAGAGCTGTACAAGGCATTCGATGGGGCCGTTGCCATTCTCGGCACGGAATACGAGGTCGTGGTGCGCCGGGGCAGCATGCGGGGTGAATGGAACACCGTGCTCTGCGCCTCCTTCACCCCCGAGGAGCGGGAGAAGGTGCAAGAGTTCCTTTCCTCCGTGCTGGAGGTACTGCCGGAGAACACGACGTGGGGCCGGTACATGGTCGGAGACGTCGAGGTGATCCAGGCGCGCTATTACCTTG
Source organism: Candidatus Sumerlaeota bacterium (assembly GCA_007132505.1). Taxonomy (GTDB): domain Bacteria; phylum Sumerlaeota; class Sumerlaeia; order SLMS01; family SLMS01; genus SLMS01. The sequence goes on along the minus strand of SLOM01000218.1, from coordinate 32,268 downwards.
AGACACGAGGGGTGCTCCCGGGCGCACGGGCGCAGCCTGGCATCCAAGTCCTGGAGGAATCCCGACAGACGCTGGAGTATGCGTTCATGGACGGTCACCTGGTGCTCGGCAGGGGGCATTCTGGTGGGGTTCGCCCGATCCTCCAATGGGTGGCCGGGAGCGGTGACGCTGCCGGTCCGGGAGGCCGGAGGCTGGCCGGGGTCCTTGCCAACCGCGATCCGGAAGCCGACGCCACGATGTTCCTGCACCAAGGTGCCATTCATAGGCCCCGTCATGCCGCCGGCATGCGGCACTTTACGGACCCCTGGCCTCTCGCTCTTGGGCTTGAAATGGCGGGGCCGCTTCTGGTCTCTGCGTCCATTCATCCCGATCAGCTCTCGATCCGCGTGTATCAGGGGGGGCTGGGCGAGGCATCGGGTCTACTCTCACTGTTGACCAATGCCCCGGACAATACGTTCACGATGGCATCCCGGCTGGCCTCTTCGGCTCCCGGATTCGCCACAATCACCTTGAACCTCTTGGATCTTTACGAGGAATATTTCGAGACGATGCGTGTGGTTGACCGGGATCAGCAGAGAATGGCCGAGGTGATCCGCCACGTTATCCGCACGGCGCTGGAAGTGGAAATCCAGACGGATTTCCTGCCGTATTACGAAGGCGAACTGGTGGGCTATGTCTCTCCACCGGCGGAGGGCGAAGACCGCAACCGCGCCCTTTTCTTTATTCCTGCCGCGGAGGGGACAGACCGGTCCCCCATATTCAACCGGATCGTCGGCGGCCTGAGCAGCGATACCGTCTCCTTCTTTGATCTTCAGCAGGGCCAGCACCGGGATGTCACGATCTGGGAGACCCCTCCTCCACCTCTTGGCACGGGAAGAGGCGACCGGCTGGTCATGGCTGCAGCCAGCCCGGGGATCCTCATGTCCAACAGCCGCGGTGAGGCTGAGCGCGTGATTGACGAGCTGTTCGCCGAGCGGGAAGACCGGGGCACGGAGGCATGGCCGGATCGCTTGCGCGAGCTTGTGGAAGAACACCGCCGCTCCGGAGTGAAAGGGTTCGGTTACGTCTCGGGCGAGCTGACCGCCTCGGAGTTCGGCCCCTTGATGAGCGGAGCGGGCGATGGGGAACCACAGGGTCCGGCTCATATCTGGTGGGTGGCGGAGGCCTCGGAGGACAGCATCCTTTTCCGTTTCAGCGTCGAATCGGAGACACCCGTCACCCCATGATGCAGACCGGAACCGCCATCGGCTCCGAACGCGCCGGACCTTGGTGCATCGTCCAGCTCTCCCACCTCGTTTGGGAACGCAAGCTCTTCCAAAGGCCCCAGCAACTCGGTACCTGGTTCGCCCGTCTGGGTCACCACGTGCATTATTTCGCGCTCTGTGGTCTGCGGCGTTACCTGAACATGGGCCTCACGGAGCGCACCATCTCCGGTGAGGACGGCAGGCTGGAGGCACTCAACCTGCCCTTCTTCCCACTTGCGGACAAGTTCGCAACGAGCCGCTCGCTCACCATGGCTCTCCTCCGGGCGAAGGCCCGCGCCCCGCTCCGTGTCACCAAGGGCGGGCCACGGGTGCTTTGGGTCCAGAACCCCGCCTACGCGGGAGAAATCGAACGGCTGCCCCACGATCTGCTCGTTTACGACGTCATGGACCCGTTCGCTGCGTTCCGGAAGACGGACCCTTCGGTGCTGGAGAAGGAGGCACATCTTCTTCGGAGTGCCGACCTCGTCTTCACCGGCGGGAGGAGCCTGCATCAGCAGGTGCTCGAACGCAGCCGGACCGAGCCGCATTGCTTCCCCAGCGGGATTGATTTCCCCCACTTTGCGAAAGCGGCCGGAGAGGGTCGCGTCCCCAAAGAACTCAAGGAGCTCCCCAAGCCCGTGCTCGGCTATTTCGGGGCGGTGGACGAGCGCATTGACTGGGAACTTATCGCCCACGTCTGCCGCGAGCGCCGCCACTGGAGCATCGTGTTCATCGGGCCGCTTGTGCTCATGGACAAGATCCCCATCAAGGAGCCGAATTTTCACTGGCTCGGCCCCAAGCCTTACGAGGTCTTGCCGGACTACCTGCGGGGATTCGACGTGTGCCTGATTCCGTGGCTGGTGAACGACCTGACCCGGTACATGAGCCCGACGAAGACGCCGGAGTACCTTGCCGCGGGCCGGCCCGTGGTTTCCACGCCAATTCCGGACGTGGAGGGTGATTATCCCGAGGAGGTGCGGATCGCCTCGGCGCCACCAGACTTTGTGAAATGCTGCACGGATGCGCTGATGGAGGGGACCGGACCTCCGCGCAAGCCGCCGCAGAGCCGGACGTGGGAAGAGACCGCGCGGGATATGATCGGGCTGATGGAGGGGAAGCTGTCGGGACGGTAAACGCGTTGGAAATCAGGCGGGCCGATCAGGCACGAAACTTGGTCTTTCTTCCCCTATTCAGTGCCCACGGTCGCTTCCCATGCCGTCCAACCTTCCGCAAAACCCCGTTTATCCCGTGGACCCGACAGCGTTGGCGGTTTGCCTGCCGAAGACGGTCTGCCCGAATTGCGGCACCGTCATCGCCCTGCCTTACCGCAAGGCCGCGGCTGGTGTGTTCGCCTGTCCGACCTGCTCCACCCCGTTGCGTGTGGGTGAGGCCGGTTCCCACGGACGGCGGGCCGTCCTTTTCGACAACGAAGCCGAAGAGTAATCTTCAGCGCGTGCGCCTCGCCAGCAGCATCGTGACGGTGCTGAGCAAGCCGGAGAGTTCCCGCGGGAGAGGCCGGATGGATTCCTCTGCCCGGTGCCGGAGTTCCTCGCAGTAAGCCTCGGCCTCCTCCACCACTCCATGGCGGTGATAGAGGGCGATGACCTCCTCCACGTCCGCGGGTGCGGTCTCCTCGCGGGGAGTGTCGAGCAGCGTGAACAGGCGGTCGTGTTCCGCCGGGCTGCATTTTTCCGCCACGCAGGCCACAAGGAAGCTGCGTTTTCCCTCGCGGATGTCGTTTCCGGCCTGACCGCGGCCCTTGTCCGCTGTGAGGTCAATCAGGTCGTCCCGAATCTGGAAGAGCGGCCCGAGGGCACTCCCCAGCTCCCGGAGGGCGCTAAGAACAGCCTGCGGGGCGCCGGCGATAAGTGCTCCGCCAATCAGGGGCGCGGCAAGGTAGGACCCCGTCTTCCGGTCCACCAGTTCGGTGTACTCGCGGCGCGTGAAGCTGCGGCGGGATCGCGCCTCAATGTCGAGCGCCTGGCCGGAGAATAGCTCCTCCAGCGTCTCGTCCAGCAGGGCGAGGAGGCTGCGGCGCAGTGGTCCGTCCCACTCCGGCGCCTCGTGAAGATGCCGGAACACGCGGGCCAGCATGTAGTCCCCGATGTTGATTCCGTGGGCCAGGCCGAAGCGGACATGCACGGAATCCCGCCCGCGCCGCTGCGTGTCACCATCCTCGATGTCATCATGCACGAGGGCGAAGTTGTGCAGCATCTCGATGGCGGTGGCAAAGGGCAGGGCCTGGTTCACGCTTCCGCCGAGCGCTTCGCTCACCAGCAGGCAGAGGACGGGGCGGATGCGCTTGCCGCGGGCGTCCCCGCCTTCGGGATCCATCCCGAGGGCGTAGGTCATTCCTTCATGAAGGGCCGGGACGGGCTCGGTATCATGGCATTCCGCAGCCAAGGCCTTATCAACAATTCTGCCCAGGCGCGTGGCCTCGGCGAGGAAGCGCTTCTCGTCCCACTCGGTTCCTGTGGCGGGCTTTGTCAAGGTGGCGGGCTCCTGCAAAGGGGTTGCGGGCACTTCGGATACGGCTACATCCTCGACGGAGCAACGCCAAGGATTGGGGGAGTCCATGAAGCTCGTCACAGCAGCGCAAATGCAGGAGATTGACCGCCTGACCATCAAGGAGCGCGGCGTACCCGGCTCCATGCTGATGGAGCGGGCAGGCCTTGCGGTGGCGGAGGACATCCAGGCGCATTTTGAGCCCTGTGATGTCCTGGTCCTTTGCGGCAAGGGCAACAACGCTGGCGACGGGTTCATCGTGGCGCATGCACTGGCGGAGCGTGGTTGGCAGGTGGCGATCCTGCTGGCGGACGGGGCGCCCTCCGGTAAGGGGGATGCGGCGGCGGCATGGGCCGGTGTGCCCCCCGCTGTCCGCCGGGTGGACTGGGTGGATGTCCAGGAAGCCCCCGGGGAGTTCATGGCGGAGTTCGATCTCCTTGTGGACGCCTTGCTTGGCACGGGCGTGAAGGGCCGGCCCCGGCCTCCGTTCGACGCGATCATCGAGGCAGCGAACGCTTCCCGCCGGCCCATCGTCGCCATTGATGTCCCCAGTGCTCTCGACCCGGACACCGGCGAGGGTCCCCACGCCATCCGCGCAGTGCGGACGGTGACGATGGGCCTGCCAAAGCTCGGCATGGTCAGCCGCGACGGGCCGGAGTGCTGCGGCTCCGTGCGGGTCGAGCCGCTGGAGTTCCCGGCGGACCTGTTGGCTGCGCCGGATGCGCACTACGAGACGATGACACGAACTGAGGCGGCCGGCCTTCTACCGCCCCGGCCAAAGAGCGGTCACAAGGGGACCTTCGGGCTGGTGGCCATCGCCGCGGGGAGTGAGTTCATGCCCGGCGCGCCGGTCCTCTGCGCCATCGGAGCGCTGCGCGGCGGCTGCGGGCTGGTGCGGATGCATGTGCCTCCGGCGATCCGCGCGTCCGTGGCGGCACAGGTGCCCGAAGTGATCTTCTCGCACGCCCGGTCCACCGCTGACGGGCAGTTCGGCCCCATCGGGGAGCTGGCCTGGCACATGGTGATGGAGCGGGCCACCGCGATGGCGCTCGGTCCGGGCATGGGGACAACGGATTCCGCGCGGGAGTTCCTTGGCGAGTTTTTCGAGTTCTGCAACCTGCCCGCCGTGCTGGATGCCGACGCTCTGAACCTGCTGGGCAGCGACAAGCTATTGCAGGCGAAACTGACGGATCGCCACGTCCTGACGCCTCACCCCGGGGAACTGGCGCACCTGCTGGGGCGCGAGGTGCCGGAAATCCAGCAGGAGCGCTGGGAAAGTGCTTCGCGGGCGGCACGCAAGTTCGGCTGCACGGTCGTTTTGAAGGGAGCGGGGACCCTGATTGCCAGCCCGGACGGGCGGGTGGTGCACTGCGGCACGGGCAATACGGCGCTGGCGCGCGGAGGTGCCGGGGACATCCTCACCGGCCTGCTGGGAGCCCTCCTGGCCCAGGGGATGCCGCCCCGTGATGCCGCCTGCCTGGCAGTCTATACACATGGGCTTGCAGCGGACATCTACACCGAGAATTTGTCGAGCCGCGGTGCCCGGGTGGTTGATGTGGCGCGGTTCCTCCCCGATGCGTTCCGTGAACTGGAGCATGAGGCGGACAGCCACTTCGCCGGCGGGGCGGGATCGCCATGAGCACACCCATCCTTCAGGCCAGCGGCCTGGTACGCGAATATCTGGACGGTGAACGGCGCCTCCGCGTCCTCACCGGAGTGGACTTGGAAGTGCGAAAGGGGGAGTTCATCTCCATCGCCGGGCAGAGCGGCAGCGGCAAGTCCACGCTGCTGCACTTGCTGGGCGCCCTTGACCGTGCCTCTGCCGGGGAGGTCCGGCTCAACGGGCAGGACTATCGCAAGCTGAGCGACCGGCAACTGGCGCGGCTCCGCTCCGAGCAGATCGGATTCGTCTATCAATTCCACCACCTGCTGCCGGAGTTCACGGCGCTTGAGAACGTCCTGATGCCCGGGCTGATTCAACAACGCCCGCAGGCGGAAGTCGTGCGGCGGGCGGAGGAGTTGCTGCGGTCGGTCGGACTGGGGGAGCGCATGACCCATCGCCCGGCCAAGCTCTCCGGCGGGGAACAGCAGCGCGTCGCCCTGGCCCGGGCGCTGCAGAACAACCCCGCGATCGTTCTCGCTGACGAGCCGACCGGCAATCTCGACTCAGAGACCTCCCGCAACGTCCTCGAGTTCCTCATCGAAATGACCGCCGGCCAGGGACGCTCCCTGGTCATGGTCACCCACGACGCCTCGATCGCTGCCCAGGCTGACAGGTGCTTTTTGCTTCGCGACGGAAAGCTGCAGGGGCAGGAAAAGATCTCGGACCCTGGCACGCTTCCAGGAAAGCTCGACACGCCGGTTCGATAGACGGCCGGGTTTTGGACAAACTGCGTGCCCATGGCGACTTGGGCGGTGCAGCCTTCAGCGTTTGAAGAAGAAGCTGTCCACTGAGAAGCGTCCGGGTCCGGTTACGAGGATCACTACGATGGCGGTCAGGTAGAAGAGCGCCAGCTCGTAGCCCGGTCCGCCCGGCTGGTAGAAGGGGTCGCCCTGGGTAATGTGGAAGCGGACCGCCTCTGCCATGGTGATGGCGATAAGCAAACCCCAAAGGGGCGTCAAGGCGCCGATCAGCACGAACATGCCGCCGACGAACTCGGCAATCACGGCCGCGGCTGCAAGGAAGACGGGCACGCCGACCTGTTCAGCGAAACCACCGATGTCTCCAATCTTATGGTAGCCGTGGACGATCATTCCGGCTCCCACCATGAAGCGAAGAAGCAGCAGAGCCAGGCCAACGCGCCCGGCCGGAAATTGCGGGAAGAAGAGTTTGACGATTTGCTGGTAAATTTTTCCGAACATGGGTCAGCCGGCCTCCATTCGGGATGTGGTTTGCCGGGGCAATAATGGTGCCGGTCCTTTAGTTCAGGGCTTCCGGGTCGCGCCGGACCCAGTCGCCAGCGAGCCAGCCCACTGCCGCCGCAATCACGACCATCACGATGGCGGAGAAGATCGAGTCGAATCCGAGGACCGTCAGCACCGCGTTGTGAAGACCCCAAAGGCCGAGTGCGAAAGGTCCGAAGAGCGCCACGACGAGCGGCAGGCGCCGGCCCGTGGCGGGAAAACGGCGCCGCAGGAGCCAGCCGCAGGCAGGGGTCAGAACCGCAAGGACGGCCACCAGGATCGTAAAGCGCTGCGCGTCGAGAAGCAGGTCGAGCATCCGGTTCCCCTCAGGCCGGAGGTGGGCGCATGCTGTTGGAGGAAAGCCGGCGCCCGCCAACATGGCTGGCCCGGTATATCCAACCAAGCATCCGGCCCTGAAGGTATTGCAACACAAGGGAGATCACGAGCAGCCCGAGACCGGGCAGCAGCAGGAACCGAAGCGGCGATTCGGGACTGCCCCAGATGGAGTAGCTCCAGGCGATAAGGAAGAAGACACCTGTCCACCGGAGCAGACGCACCACAACCACGGCCAAGGCTGCCACCAGCCACATTTCGCGGACGATCCGCTCAAAGGAGCGCCGGTGCCCGGGCATTCTCATTGTTGAGGTACTCCCGTGGCGGTTTCATCATCGGTATAGACGCGCGGCACGCGTGGGAGGACGCCACAGGCGATCTCGTAGGGAATCGTGCGGGCCCACTTTGCCACTTCCTCGAGCGGCACCTCCGCATCGCCCTGCCGGCCATAGAGGACCACCTCGTCACCGACACGGGCCTCCGGCACGTCCTCCAGGTCCACCATGAACTGATCCATGCAGACGCGTCCGCGGGCGGGCACCCGCCGGCCCCGCACGACAACCTCGGAAAGGTTCGTCAATGCCACCATGTACCCATCACCGTAGCCCACCGGGACGACGGCGATCTTGCGGCGGGAGGGGACCGTCCACAACCTGTCGTAGGAAATCGGGTCCCCCGGCTCCACGGTCCGGACAGCGGAGAGCCGGCTTGCGAAGCGCATGACCTGCCGCAGTCCCCACCTGCGGTAGTCCGCGCCGAAAGGATCAATCCCGTAGAGCATGATGCCTGGCCGCACGCCATCGTAACGGCATTCCTCCGTCCGGCTGACGAGTGCCGCGGAGTTCGCCGCGTGACAGAACGGCCGGAATCCTGCCTCGCGGACGCGCTCGATGGCGCGGTTGAAGCGCTCGATCTGCAACGTCGTGTAGGCGCGCTTTTCCTCGTCGTCTGAATCCGAGCAGGAAAAGTGGGTGAACAGCCCCTCGAAATGCTCCTCCGCGCCACGGAAAGCATCGAGGTAGGAGAAGTCGTCCCAGCGGAACCCATCCCGTCCGATGCCTGTGTCGAGCTGGATGTGAACGCGGGCGCGGCCACCCCGGCGGCGGGCCACCTCGAGGTGGTGGCGCAGCAGTTCCACTGCTCCGACGCTGAACGCCGCGTCGCAGCGCTGAACCGCCTCCGCCTCCTCGGGGAAAGTGGGCGCCATGACGAGGATTGGAATTCGCTCCATGCCGCGCAGGGCACGGAGAGCCTTCGCCTCGTCAGCGGTCGCGACGGCCAGCCACGGCGCTCCTGCCTCCAGCATTGCCCGGGCGGCGGGCTCCAGCCCGTGGCCGTAACCGTCCGCCTTGACGACCGCCATGACCTTGGCCGGGCCGGCCTTCTCGAGCGCGATTCGCGTGTTGTGGCGCAGGGCGGCCAGATTGATCTCCGCCCAGACCGGTCGCAGAAAAGGTCCGGGGGTAAAGGGCGCCGATGGAACCCTTTCGGGGCGCGGCAGGGGAGGGGCGTTGCTCATGGTCTGAACTCGGAAAGCGGGACTTCGCGGTCCTCCGCAAGGGAGCGCTCCACGGCCGCAATGATCTCAATGGGTTCCAGCATTTGCTCGCGCGGGGGTGGCGGTTTGCGCCCGGACAGCACGTCCACGATCCCGGCCAGACCCTCGGCGTAGCAGTCCGCAATGTCCAGCTCGATGTTGGGGCCGGATTGCCCGGCGGACCGCAATGCCACCATGAAACCCGCGGGGTTGAGGTTCAGATGGATTCCCGCCTCGCGGCCGTCGCCGTATTGACACAGGACCGTGATGCCGTCTTTGGCTCTGTTTGCCGCGACGGACCGGACGCCCGTTCCTGCCAGGGCACAGAGCAGCTCCGTGGAGTGAATCCCGTAGAAGAAGAGCCCGTCGTACTCGCACTCCGGGTCGGCATGGCCGGACACCTGCACCATGGCGGGTTTCTCCGCGGCCGCCCGCGTTGCGAGTTCCCGGGCTTGCCGGGCGAAGGGCACGGTGGAGAAGGAAAAGGCCGTGGAGCCGGAACGTTCGGCCGTCTCCAGGATGGCGCGTGCCTCCGCGGGATCCCGGGCAAGCGGTTTGTCTATAAACACCGGCAGCCCGGCGGACAGGAATGGTGCGGCCTGCTGCGCGTGCCGGCTGCCCCGCCGGTCGAGGCAAAGGACGGCGTCAACGCGGCCCATCATCTCCTCCGGCGAGTGACACAAGCTGCCGACAAGACAGTCCCGGGCGATGGCCTCGCCCTGCTCTGGCGTGTCCGGGAGAAGGTGAGTCACCTGCGCGCCGGAGACCCGGCGGCCCTCCCAGCCGTCCGGGCAGTTCAGCAGCGACGCAAAGATACGCGCGTGGCTGTTCTCGCTTCCGGCAATTCCAATGCGCACCGAGTGCAGGTCCTCCTTTGTCTATTTCCGGACCAGTTCGAACCAGTAAAACCCATGCGGCCCAAGCGTAACCAGGTAGGGCAGCTCGCCGATCCGCGGGAAGTCCTGCTTGCTGAAGCAGTCCACCGGTGTGGCTCCGTTGTATTCCCGCAGGTCTATCTCGACATATTGCGCGAAGCGGGAGAGGTTGTTCACCACCAGCATTGTCTGCTCTTCGTGGTTGCAGAGGTAGGTGACGACGCTGTTGTTGGCGGGGTGCAGGAAATTGATGGTGCCGCGGGCGAAGGCCTTGTAGGTCTTGCGGATGGCAACAAGGCGGGTCAGCCAGTTCAGGAAGGAAGCGGGGGAGCGCTCGCAACTCTCCACGTTGACACCCTGGAAGCTGTACCCCGGATCGCTGACCACCGGAGCGTAAAGACGGCTCGGGTCGGCGCGGGAGAATCCAGCATTCCTGTCGCCCGTCCACTGCATGGGCGTGCGGACGCCGCTGCGGTCGCCGAGGAAGATATTGTCCCCCATGCCGATTTCGTCGCCGTAATACAGAATGGGGCTGCCGGGCAGGGTGAAGAGCATCGAGTGCAGCAGCTCGATGGCCCGGCGATTGCCTTCCATAAGCGGGAAGAGACGGCGCTTGATACCGAGGTTGAGCTTCATGCGCGGGTCGCGGGCGTACTCGTTGTACATATAGTCGCGCTCCTCGTCGGTCACCATCTCGAGTGAAAGCTCGTCATGGTTGCGGAGGAACGTGGCCCATTGGCAGGATTCGGGTATCTTCGGGAGGCGCAGGATGATGTCCTCGACCGGTTTACGGTCCTCCTTGCGGATGGCCATAAACATGCGGGGCATGATGGGGAAATTGAAGCACATGTGGAACTCGTCGCCCTCGCCGAAGTACTGCACCACGTCTTCGGGCCATTGATTGGCCTCGGCGAGGAGGAGCGAGCCGGGGAAGTGCTGGTCCACGTGGGCGCGGAGCTTCTTGCAGAACTCATGGGTCTCGGGGAGGTTCTCGCAGTTTGTCCCTTCTCTTTGAAAGAGGTAGGGCACGGCATCCACACGGAATCCATCGAGTCCCTTCTCCAGCCAGAAGTCCACGACCTTCAGCATCTCCTCCTGGACCGTCGGGTTGTCGTAATTCAAGTCCGGTTGGTGGCTGAAGAATCGGTGCCAGTAGTGCTGTCCCGCCACCGGGTCGTAGGTCCAATTGGAGGCCTCGGTGTCTATGAATATGATGCGGGCGTCCTTGTACTTGTTCGGGTCGTCAGACCAGACGTAGTAGTCGCGGTAATGGGAGTCGGCGTTGCTGCGCGCCTCCTGGAACCACTTGCTGTCGCTACTTGTGTGGTTCACCACGAGGTCCGCAATGACTCGGATTCCCATCTCGTGGGCGCGCTGCAGGAAGTACTCGAAGTCCGCCAGCGTGCCGTAGTCGGGATTGATGTTGTAGTAATCGGCAATGTCGTACCCGTCGTCCTTGAGGGGCGAGGGATAGAAGGGGAGGAGCCAGATGCAGTCCACGCCAAGGTCTCGGATATAGGGAAGGCGCTCGGTCAGACCCGGGAAATCACCGATCCCGTCGGCGTTTGAGTCCTGAAACGTGCGGACGTGGACCTCGTAGAAGATGGCGTCCTTGTACCAGTCCGGATGCAGTGCGTTGTTCAGCATCACGGGCCGGTTTTCGGAAAGGATGTCCATGCGGCGGTTTCTCCCTGTGTGTCTGGCGTTCCTTCCGTGCAGGCGCGGTGGAGGGAGGGGCTCAGTCCCCCTCCTCCTCCGTCTGAACGTAAACGATGATGTTGTCGTGGGTAAGGGCGATGATCTCCATGTACCCGTCGCCCGTTATGTCGGCGGTGATGAGTTCCCGCGGCTCGGGCGGTGCGTCCAGATTCGGCCGGCGGGCGATGGACGCATCGCTGTCGAACATCTTGAATGTATAGAAGCGGTGCAGGGCCGGCCGCTCCTCGTCGTCCTGTCCGGGGACGAAGAACTCCAGCAGGTGATCCCGCATTTCGACGGTCATGACATCGTGTCCCTGCCCGGGAAGCAGTTGGCCCGTATAGACGGCGCCGTAGCCGCCCTCGTCGTCCACGGGGGCCGCGGTGCCCTTTACCTCAAGCGCTCCGAAGGCCGGGCGTCCGTATATGACGTCCAGCCGGTCTTCGCCGGTGAGGACGATGTCCGCCGTCCCGTCCCCGTCCAGGTCCACGGCGTTGACTGCCAGGTAATCCCTGCCGCCAAGGTCCACGTGCGTGAGTGGCTGGTACTCGCCCTCCTCATCGGTGCCGTGGATGGTGAGAATGCGATTCCCCCGGTCGAGCAGGATCACTTCGGGGTTTTCCCTGCCGCGGAGGTGTCCGACTGCCATGCCTATCAGCCGCGAGTTACGGTTCCGGGCATTGAGCTGGTGCTCCACTTCGACATTGCCGTCGCCGGTGATGGTGAAGGCGCGAACGAAACGATCGCGGAGTGCCAATGCGGCGGTGGGGCTGTCAGGCCCGTCAAGGCGTGCCTCGCTGAGGGTCCCCGGCCGGGCGTCGCTCAGGAGTCCTTCCAGGACACCGGACGCGGCGTCGAGGAGGCGGAATGTGCCGTCCTCCTGCTGGAGAAGCAGCACCGCCGGGTTGAACTCCACGTAAATGACGAGGTCCTGCCGGCCGTTGCGGTTCAGGTCAACGGTCGTCATGCCGACCGGATTGCGGCCTCCCATGCTGGCGCGCAGGTCCTGGCTGTCCTCCTCATCATCCGGCGGGAAAAGGATGCGTCGCTCGCCCAGTTCGCCGTCGCGGGTGATGGGATAGCCGGCCACCTTCATGGCGTCGTCGTCGCCCGTCGTACCGGCCACGGCGAGGAGCATCTCCCCATCGTCCTCGAGCAGTGCAATGGCCCTGGGATGTCCGGGCACGGAGAGCAGGCGCGGGAAGCGAAGCCCCGCTCCTCCGGCGGACTGACGGACGAAACCGATGGCGCGCTCGCCCGGCGAGAAGACCACCATCGGCGTGGATTCGTTCTCCACGGTGGGGAAGGGAATCACCTGGGTGATGCCTTCGAGGGTGGGGCTGGAGGTTTCCTTGAGGTCGCCGGCCCGTGTCTGCCGGAAGATGCGCATGACCGAGAGGTCCGGCGAATAGACAACCACGTCCATGCGGCCGTCCCCGTCCACGTCCACGGGGATGCTTGCGGAGCGGGGCGACCGGCGCTCTGGGTTGAAGGGGTAGGTCTGCGGGAGTGACAGCGGCAGTGCGCGGCGGTCGAGCTCCTGCAGCTCGAGGGCCGGCGTCAGGCCAATCTGCACGAGGTGGCGCGTCTGGTTCTGGATGGCGGCCACGGTGGAAGCAGCGCCGGGCCGGGATGGTGGCATGGGCGCGACGGTGCGCAGGGCGCTCGTCCTCATGCGTACTTCCGAAGGGAAGGCGCGCTCGGCGGTCTGGAATCGGACCACGAGCTTCTCGTTGTCCGACCCGTCGAGGTAAACGATGTCCGCGAGCCCGTCGCCGTCGAAGTCCATTATCATGGGCCTGCCGGCCGGGTCGCCGCTGGTGTGGAAGACATCCGCCGGCTCGAGTTCAACACCGCGTGGCCCGCCGTGGAGGATCTTTGCCCGCCGGTCCCGCATCACCAGGATGTCGTTGTGTCCGTTGCCGGTCAGGTCTCCCGCCACGATGCTGTCCGCTTCCAGTGCTGTCTCCTGCGGTGGCTGGAGCCGGCCGTTCTCGTCCTGGTACATGACGACGAGACGAGCCGGTGAGGCGGCCATGAGCAGGTCCATGCGCCCGTTGCCGTTCACGTCCTGGGGCACGACGCCGCGGATGATGCGGTCGAGCGTGACTGTATTCTTCTCGAAGCGGTCCTCCCAGCCTTCGGCGTCCTCGCGCTGGTGGAAGACTTCGAGCAGGCTGCGCTCGTTCGAGACCACAGCGAGGTCCAGCAGCCCGTTTCCGTTCAGGTCCTCCGCGATCAGGTCGCGGCTGCGGCGGTGGACCTTGTAGAGGTAGGGCCCCTCCAGGAGGAAGTCCGCATGGGCGGCTGGAAGGAGATCCCGATCCGCGAGGAGTGAGTCCCTCGCTGGCGGATTGGCATCGGCCTGCTGTCCCGTCATGAGCAGCAGGCCGAGGAGTGTGAGCAGCAGGAAGCTGTCGCGCCCGTTCATAAGCAGGTGTCCGGTGGGAGGAGAGTGCCGGAGATGCCGTGCGCCCGAGCGCGCGGTTCTCAGCGGCCCCCTCCACCCGGAGTGTTGTCGTTTACTCCTGCGTAGTTCGTTTCCACTTCGGGTGGGGGCGACGGGGCGTCCGTCGGGGCCGGGTCCTCACGTGTCACGGCTACCGGTGCCGGTGCTTCCGACCGGATGAGCACGTGGTCACCGTCGTCGAGCACGATCTCGATTTCGGTGGGCCGCTCCACGTAGCTTGAATCGTGGATGGCAACATACACGAGAACGATCAGCGCCACGCCCAACAGAGCGTATTGAACGTAAGCCAGTTTGTTCATGCAGCGGGCGTGCACTCCGAAGCGGGATTCACATCGCTCCGATTAGTTGAGAGCCAGCGCCCGACCCGTGTCAAACACACATCGCCCGCCGGTGTGGACGGCTCAGCGGTCCTCGAGCGAGCAATTCTGCTCGAGTCCGGCGAACTCGGCCCACTCGCTGTGGACGGCCGGGTCCACGCCGAGTCGCTGCGCCTCTTTCATGAGGATCATCTGGAGTTCGTACAGGAGGTCGCTGGCCTCCTCGTCAAGCCCGATCGCTTTGCGGGCCTTGAGGTCCTTCCAGAGCGTCTTGTGCAGCAGCTTCAGCTCGTCGAGGCTCAGTCCGAGCAGATATTCCGTTTCTTTGCCGTAAAACTTCATTGGGGCGTTGCCTCCTCCGGGGGTGGGGGTGCCTGATAATTGCTGGTTTGGGAACTGGCGGGAACGTTTGTGGCTCACCCCGCCAGCGCCCGGTAAGGGGATTTGCGGCCATCCCCAGGCCCGCCCCCAACGGTGCCAGTTCCATTCCACCCCCCCCAAGGAGACCGAAACCGCCCCAATGGCCCGGATTCTGGTTGCTGAAGATGAAGAACGCATGCGCCGGCTGCTCGGCATGTTGCTGGGCAACCGGGGGCATGAAATTGTGCTCTGCGCGGATGGGCAGGAGGCGCTCGAGCAGTTCAACGAGCAGCCCGCCGACGTCGTGGTCACCGATCTGCGCCTTCCCCGGCTGAACGGCCTTGAACTGGTCGAGAGGATCAACGCCGCCTCGCCGGAGACACCGCTCATCGTCATCACCGCTTATGGCTCCATCGAGTCAGCGGTGGAGGCAATGCAGCGCGGCGCTTCAGACTACATCACCAAACCCTTCGAGGAAACCCGCATCCACCTTGCGATCGAGAAGGCTCTCGAGCGTGGCGAGATCATGGCCGAGAACAAGGTCCTGCGCGGCGAACTGCGCCAGCGCTACGCCTTCGACGCCATCATTGCGGAGAGCGAGGAGATGCTGGAGGTGCTCGCCATGGCGCGGCAGGTGGCCACCTCGAATTCAACCGTCATGGTCTATGGCGAGTCGGGGACGGGCAAGGAGCTGGTTACGCGTGCGATCCACGAGTCCTCCGGGCGGAGCCGTGGTCCGTTTGTGGCCATCAATTGCGCGGCAATCCCGGAGAATCTGCTGGAGAGTGAGCTGTTCGGCCACGAGCGGGGCTCGTTCACCGGGGCCCTGGAAGCCAAGCGCGGCAAGTTCGAGTTGGCCAGTGGAGGGACGCTTTTCCTCGACGAGATCGGCGAGCTGGCCCTGCCCCTCCAGTCCAAGGTCCTCCGGGCGTTGGAAAACCAGGAGTTCGAGCGGGTGGGCGGCCTCAAGACCATCCGCACCGACATCCGCTTTCTGGCCGCGACGAATCGCAACCTTGTGGACCTCGTACGCAAGGGTGAGTTCCGCGAGGACCTTTTCTATCGTCTAAACGTCTTCCCGATCGTCATCCCGCCTCTGAGAGACCGCCCGGCGGACATTATACCACTCACCGAGGCCTTCCTGCGGCGTTTCTGCCGTGAGATGGGGAAAAAGGTCCCTGCCATTTCGCCGGAGGCGGAGGACGTCTTGCTCTCCCATCGCTGGGACGGCAATGTGCGTGAGCTGCAGAATACCATCGAGCGCGCCGTCATCCTGCTCAAGGGGGGCACCCTCACAGCGGAATTGCTCCGGATAGACACGCTCCAGCGCCTGAGCAACCTCGGCTCGGACAAGACCGTCTCCTCTGCAGGGCCGTCGCTCGGGCCGCGCCAGGAAAACGTTCGGCAGCCCGGCGATGCTCCCGCACAACCCGCGGGATCGCGCTGGCGTCCGTTCCGGATTCCCGAGGTGGGTTTCTCGCTCGAAGAGCACGAGAAGACACTCATCGAGCAGGCACTGGCCCGCACGAAGTACAACAAGTCAGGCGCGGCCAAGTTGCTCGGCCTGAGCCGGGCAACGCTCCGCTACCGCCTGGACAAGTTCCAGATCGCGGAAAAGCCGGGCGAATCGGAAGAGGCGGACCCGCCTGCCACCGCACCCGGTGCCCGGCCGGGCAAGGGCAAGCAGGACAAAGATGCCAGCTAAGCGACTGTTCGCCGCCGGGCTTGGTTCCAACGTGGGCGACCGCATGGCGTACATGCGCCTTGCGCTGGCGGCACTCGAAAGCATTCCGGGTGTTACTCTCCTCGCCACCTCGCGTCTTTACGAGAGCAAGGGCTGGGGGCGCGATGGCCTGGACCCGTTCCTCAACGCCGTGGTTGCGGGGGAATGCGCGGACCTTAGGCCGGAGGAACTGCTCCGGGAAATGGCAGGCATCGAGGACTCGCTCGGCCGGCAGCGCACAATCCATTGGGGGCCGAGGACTCTCGATCTGGACCTGCTCGCCGTGGACGATGAAACAAGGAACTCGGAACAGCTCCAACTGCCCCACCCGTGGATCGCGAAGAGGCCCTTCGTCTATAAGCCGCTGGGGGAGGTGGCGGATCTGCACCCCGCCTGGGCGGCATTGGCCGAACCGCATCCCGACGGCCGTGCCGTGGAGCCGGAAACGGTTGCGCTGGGGGATGCCCCGCCTGTGTGGGGGAGGAAGACACTGCCCCTGCGGGAGTACTCGTGGTCTTCCGCGAGCGAGGAGGAAACGGCCGCTTTCGGCCGGCAGCTGGCCTGGGGTCTGGGGCGGGGGAGTCTGCTGGCCCTCAGCGGGGGGCTCGGAGCGGGCAAGTCCGTCCTCGCCCGGGCCATCGCCCGCGAGATGGGCGTCACCGGGCCCGTGCAAAGCCCCACCTTCACGCTCTGCCGCGAGTACGAGACAAGCGGTGTGCGGCTGGAGCATTGGGACCTCTACCGCGTGGACAGCGAGGATGAACTGGAGAGCGCGGGGTTCTTCTCGCCCGAGTCGGAGGGCGCGATCCGTCTCGTGGAATGGCCTGAGCGTTGCCCCGCCGTGCTGGACATGGCACTTGCCGAACTGTCCTTGGAGGAAACAGGAGAGGAGTCGCGGCGGATCCGGGTTCGCACGGCAAGGCAGAGCCTTCCCTTCGCCTTCCGCACCGCATGTCCGGCAGGAGTGCCCACCACATGAACCTGCTTGCCTTCGAGACTTCGAGCCCCTCCGGTGGGGTGGCACTTCTATGCGATGGAGTGCTGGCGGGGGAGTCCTGGACCACCGGCATGCAGAGCCACAGCAAGCGGTGCCTGCGGGAAGCGGAAGGCCTGCTCGAAGCAGCGGGGTTTCGCTGGGAGGACGTGGATGTCTTCGCCGCCTCACACGGGCCCGGTGCCTTCGTCGGAGTAAGGGTTGGCCTCTCGTTGATCAAGGGTCTGGCATGGCCGCTTGGCAAGCCGGTGGTAACCGTCTCGAGCCCGGAGGCGCTGGCGTGGAGCTGCTATCGTGGGGAGCCGGTGCGCCACGTTGTGCCGCTGCTGGACGCCCGGGTGGGGGAAGTGTACGGAGCCGTCTTCACACCCACAGACGAGGGGTTGGTGCGTGAGGGGGAAGAGTTCTGCCTCCGGCCGGAAGAGGTTCCGCGGCTGCTGGATGGTGAAGCTTTGTTTGCGGGCGAGGGGGCCCTTCGCTACCATGAGAAGTACCTGCACCCTCACGGGCGGCTTGCCCGGGGGGACGCAGTGCGGGCACGGCCCGGGACGGTGGCCTGGCTTGCCTGGCAGCGGGTCCAGGCGGGCGGCACAATCCCCCCCTCGGAGGCCAGGGCCGTCTACCTGCGCGACGCAACCGTGAAACCGAACGCTTGACAGGCTGGGCACGAGATGGACGGATATCAGATTCCCCTGTCGCACATGCGGCGTTTCATCCCAAGGAGCGACAATATGACAACCAAGCTATCCCGGGAGGTGATCGCCAGGCTGCCGAAGGTGGACCTGCACTGTCACCTCGACGGATCACTCCGCGTGGACACCATCGTGGACCTCGCCCACGAGCGCCACATCGAGCTGCCCCACAGTGACCCGGAGAAGCTGAAGCGATTTCTCGTTCAGGACGGGGTAACGGACCTTGTCGAGTATCTCAAGGCTTTCGACATCACCCTCAGCGTGCTTCAGGACCGTGAGGCACTCCACCGCGCGGCCTACGAACTGTTGGAGGACGCGGCGGACGAGAACGTTGTCTATCAGGAGGTGCGTTTTGCCCCGATTCTCCATCAACGCAAGGGCATGCGGCTGACTGAGATTGTGGATGCGGTTCTCGACGGCCTGCGCGCCGGAGAGCGGGACTTCGGAGTGAAGTGGGGCCTGATCATCTGCGGCATGCGCATGTCCGAGCCGAAGTACACCGTACAGATGGCCGAGCTGTGCGTGATGTACAAGCACCGCGGTGTCGTCGGGTTCGACCTTGCGGGTGCGGAGGCCAGTCACCCCGCCGCTCGCCACAAGGAGGCCTTCGACCTTGTGCTGCAGAACAACGTGAACATCACGATCCACGCCGGCGAGGCCTACGGTCCCGAATCCATCAGCCAGGCACTGCACGATTGCGGCGCCCACCGGCTGGGTCATGCCGTCCGCCTCAAGGAGGACGGAGACCTGCTGAATTACTGCTGCGACCATCGCATCCCGCTGGAAATCAACCTGACGAGCAACCTGCATACGAGTGCGGTGCGGGACCTCTCGCTTCATCCCCTCCGCATGTATTACGACTTCGGACTCCGGTGCTGTGTCTGTACGGACAACCGCCTTGTCAGCGACACCACCGTGACGGAGGAGCTGTACAAGGCGCACACCGTCCTCGGGTTCACCCTGGAGGAGCTCAAGGACCTAGTCGTGTACGGCCTCAAGTCGGCCTTCCTCCACCACAAGGAGAAGGTGGACCTGATCCGTGCGTCACTGAAGGTGATGAAGGAGATTCATGCGGACAGCGAGGGCCGGGTGACGGGCGCGGCGCTGGCGGACATTCCCACCGAGCAGTTCACCAAGTCACACGAGGAGGAATGAGGCTCCCGGCGGGCTACTGCTGGCGCCCGCCGCCTCCACCGCCTGGCGGCGGTCCGCCGGGTGGCCTGCGCTGGGGCTGCTCGCGACGTTCGAACTCGGGGATCTCAATGTCCGGCGCGTCTATTTCGAACTCCGGCACGATGATGTCCGTGTCGTCGAGTGGCATGTCCAATGCATCGCCCCCGCCTGCGTAGTTGAAGCTCACCTGCGAGCCGGCGGTGAGGGTCCAAGTTCCCAGCACCGGATCGGTGGACAGGGCGTCGGCATGCTCGCCGCCCAAGCGCGCGGCCAGTTCGCGCAGGTCCCGGCCGGAACCGTCCCTTCCTGTGGGCACAATGGCGATTTCGTACTCTGCGGGCGGCAGGATGATGCGGTCCTCGGTCCGCACCCCGCGGCTGCGGTAGGGGTCAAGCGTGTATTCCCGGCTTACCGGGCCGCTGAAGAGGAACCGGACTACCTGACCCGTGCTGTTGTAAAGTTGGATCTGGGCTTCGCTGATGAGCTGCCGGCCGACCACCCGGGGAGTGGGCATCTCATAGAAGTCACCCTCCTCGGCGATGGCGGCCACTTCCTCGTCAATGCGCTCTTCCGCTTCCTGCACCTCGGGTGTGACCCAGCGGCCTTTGAAGCGGACATAACCCTCTGCGAGGCGCCGTTCTGTCTCGCGCTCGTCTGCTTCCTCGGGAGTCATCCATTCGCCGTCGTATTCGATCAGTCCTTGGGCGAGCTGCTCCTGGCGGAAGGCCTCTTCCTTTGTCATGACAACGCCATTGTATTCGACGACGCCGGCCTCCTCCGGGTCCACCCACTCACCCCTGAAGAAGAGCTTCCCTTGCTCACGCATGCGGGCCGCGAAGGCGTCGGGTGTCTCTGTCAGGTCAAAGTGGAGCTTCTCGCCCCGGAACCCATAAAGCTGCACCAGTTTGGGCATCGGGCGCATGTACCCGTCCTTCTCCACGGTGACGAAGACCGAATCACGGTAGCTTCCCGCGCTGCGGAAGGGGGTCATGGCGTTTCTGTTGGAAGAGGTGATTTCCCAAGCGCTGGGTGGCCATGGCTGATAGGGCTGCACACCGTCCGGCGACCAGACGACCTGCGCCCCAGGCGGGCTCGACTCGACGACAATGCGGCTGCAACCTGCGGCAGCCGTGAGGATCACCCCCAGGAGCACCAGCAAACCCGCTCTCTTCATTTCGGTTCTTCCTTGGTTCTTTTTCGCGCCTAGCTGACGGCGGCGTCCTGCTCCTCCGGCACGAACTCCTCGTCGTAAGCGAGAATTCTGCCGCAATTCGGGCAGATCACCAGTTCATCGCCCCGGTGCAGGGTGACCATCACGTCGGGCAGCAGGCTGTAGTGGCATCCCGTGCAGCTTGCGCCGCGGACCGGCACGACCGCGGAACCCGGGTGCATCTTGTGAACCCGCTCATAGAGGTGGCGGAGGTCGTCGGGCACCCGCTCAGCTCGTGCCGCACGTTCCCGGTCAAGCTCGGCCACGCGGGCCTTCTTCTCGTTGAACTGCGAGCGGATGCGCTGGCGCTCGGAGAGGTAGAACTCCTTGAACTCCTCCAGCTTGCCGCGCTCCTCCACTTCCTCTTCCTCCCGCCGGGAGGCTTCCTCGACCAGCAGGTTGACGTCTTCCTCTTCCTTTTGGAGCTTTTCGCGGATCTTCTCGAGCTCCTTGTTGGCGGCCTGATACTCCTTCTCCGTCTTGCTGAGGGACAGGCGGGTCTGGCTGCGCTGCAGGTCGGTCAGCCAGTTCTTGATGCGCTGCTCCTTGCGCCGGCGCTGATCGAGATTGTCCTCCAGCCTCTTCCGGGCGGCCTCGTGATCCGCCTTGCGTTGCGCCATGCGCTTTTTCGTCTCTTCCCAGACGACTGGGTAACGGGCCAGTTGGGACTTCAGGTCGAGAATCTCGCGATCGATTTCCTGAAGATCGAGCAGCTTCTGAACGTCAGGGAGCATTCTATCGTCAACCTTTGGATGGTATGCGCTCTGGGGGACGAGAGCCGGATGCAGAGGGGTGGCGGGCACAGCAGACCTGTAACGCCAAGGCTCTCCCAGACAACGCCAAGGGTACCCGCTTGGGGGCGGGGCCGTTCAACTGGATTCTCACGGTTTAGCGCCGGTCATCCTTTCTTTCGTCACCCAGCAGCGCCCGGCCAAGGGCCACGATGAAGTGGTCCGCCGGGGTTCCGGTTGCTTCTTCGATCTGGTGCCGGCAGGAGAATCCGTTCGCGATGACCGGGGTTCCGGGCTTGAGGGAGCGGACCGCGGGGAAGAGCCGCTGCTCGCCGATTGTCTGCGAGATCTCGTAGTGCTCCTTCTCGTAGCCGAAGCTTCCCGCCATGCCGCAGCACCCCGAATCCACCTCCTCGATGCGGTCCTGTCCGTCTTTCGGGCCGATGAGGCGCTTCAGAGGATCCGTGCTGTCGAGCGCCTTCTGGTGGCAGTGCCCGTGCAGGAGGTAGGAGTCCGCGGCGTGGGGCAGCTCAATCTTGATGCGACCGGCCGCAACCTCCTTGTCGAGGAACTCCTCGATGGGGGCGACCACCTTGGCCACGCGGGCCCCCAGCGCCTCGTCCTCGATCAGGTCGGGCAGGTCGTCCCGGAGCGAGCTGACACAACTGGGCTCGAGCCCCAGGATCGGGATGCCCTTGCGGGCGTATCGGTCGAGCTTCCGCAGGGTCTTTTCCCCTTCCTTGCGGGCCTTGGTGAGGAAACCCTTTGAGATCGCGGGGCGGCAGCAGCAGCCCGCCTGCGCCAGCCGCACCCGGTACCCCAGGTGTTCGAGGACCCGGACGGCCCACTTGCCGATCTCCGTGTCGTGGTAGCTGGCGTAGGTGTCGTCAAAAAGCACGACTTCCGGGGCGTCTGCTGGCAGGTCCGGCTTCCTGCGCGCTGCGAACCACTTGCCCAGGGTCTGGGTTGCGTACTTCGGCAGGGGGCGCTCCACCGCCACGCCAAGGAAGCGATTGATGCTCCGCCTGATCCATCCCACGCCGAGCACCGCGTTCACAATCGGTGCCAGCAGGCCTGCGTTCATCCTGGCTGCGATGGGAGAATTGGCGAAAACCCGGTCCCTCAGCGTGCTCCCGTGTTCCTTATGGTACGCGTGAAGGAACTCGGATTTCATCTTCGCCATGTCAACGTTGGTGGGACACTCGGTCTTGCAGCCTTTGCATTCGAGGCAGAGGTCGAGGACCTCGTGAATGGCCTTGGAGGTGAGGTTCTCCAGCCCGAACTGTCCGGCCAGTGCCAGCCGGAGCGCGTTCGCCCGTCCGCGGGTGGAGTCCTTCTCCTCGCGGGTCGCCATGTAGCTCGGGCACATGGTCCCTGAACCGAGTTTCCGGCAGACACCGGAGCCGTTGCACATCTCGACGGCGCCCTGGAATCCGCCCTCCTCGCGGTAGTGGAACATGCTCTTGTAGCGCGAGGGCTTGTAGCCGTGGGTGAAGCGCAGTGGCCCCATGACCGGCGGGGTGTCGAAGATCTTGCCCGGGTTGAGCAGCCCTTCGGGGTCGAAGAGGCGCTTCACCTCCCGGAAGACCTCGATCATCTCCGGGCCCCAGAAGGCCTCGTTGTTGGCGCCCCGTGCGATACCGTCGCCGTGTTCGCCGGACCAGGAACCGCCGAAGGACCGGCAGAGCTCCATTGCCTGGCGGCTGATGCGCTCGCACTTGTCGCGGTCCTCCTGCGTCTTCAGGTTCACCACCGGCTTGAGGTGCAGGACGCCGACGCTCGGGTGCCCGTAGGCCATGATGCGGAGGCCCTCCTCCTCGCAGATGCGGAGGATGCCCGCTGTATAGTCCGCCAGATTCTCCACCGGCACGCAGGCGTCCTCGATGAAGGAGATCGGCTTCCAGTCGCCCTTCATCTTGAGCATCACGCCGAGCCCCGCCTTGCGGACCTCGATGATCTGGGTGCGTTCGCGTGGCTGGTGCAGGCGGGTGAAGGCGTAGCCGAAACCGGCCTCACGCAGTTCCTTCTCCACCGCGTCGAGCTTGGCGATGCACTCCTCGAGGGTGTCGCCGTCCATTTCCACAGGTATGACGGCGGCGGGGTCGCCCTCCATCCACCAGCACATCCGGGCCGTGGAGGGGTTCTCCAGCGCCATGCGGAGGAGTGGCCCGTCCATGAACTCCGCACTGAGTGGCTTGTGCCGGACAATGAGGGGCGTGGCCCGCAGCGACTCCAGGAGGTCAGCGAAGTGGACAGCCATGCAGGCGATGTGCTTCGGCTTGGGCACGAGGTTGACCTTGGCGCTGGTCATGACGGCCAGGGTGCCCTCGCTGCCGCCGAGGATCTTCGCGAGGTTGTGGGTGGACTCATCGCCGAGGAACTCGTCGAGCGAATACCCGCCCACACGGCGCATGACCTTGGGGAAGCGCTCCTCGATCAGCTTGCGATTGCGCTCGACGATGCCGAGAAGGCCGTCAAGGAGGCGCCTTCCGGTCTCCCCCATCTCCTCGCGCGGGCCGAAGTAGGCCTCCGTTCCGTCCGCCAGGAAGACTGTCGCTCCGAGCAGGTGATCAATCGTCTTGCCGTAGCGGATGGACATCATGCCGCTGGAGTTGTTGCCGATCATCCCGCCGACGTTCGCGCGGTTGCTGGTGGCGGTCTCGGGGGCGTACATGAGGCCCTGGGAGGCGATGCGCTCGTTGAGCAGATCGCGGATGAGGCCGGGCTGGACGACGGCCCAGTGCCCGTCCACGTTCAGCTCCTCGATCTCGTCGAAGTACTTGCTCAGATCGAGGACCAGCGCGCCTTCGGCGGTGGTCTGCCCGGCCAAGCTGGTGCCGCCGCCACGGGCCAGAACGGGGACCTTGTATTTGCTCGTCAGCCGCAGTGCCCGCCGAACGGCTCCCCGGTTTTTCGGGGTGAAGGCGCCCGCCGGGAGCTGCATATAGATGCTGGCGTCCGTGGCGTATATCCCCCGGCTCACCCGGTTGGAGTGAACCTCGCCGGGGAAGGCCTCCTTCATTTCCTTGAAGAATTGCCGCAATTCAGGGGTGGTTGGGGCGCTCTGGGTGCTCATTTGGGCCGCTTCTATGCCTCCGCTCGTGATAAAGGCAAAGATTGGCCCCATCCGGACGCCGGGCAAGTGGGAACCCGTTGCCATCGGAGCCCCACTTGCCGTCAGCCGGACTGACCAGCCGCACCGGGGTTCGGGCTCCGAAAACCGGCTCACTCCTCCGGTTCGGCCAGGAAGCCCTCCGGGTAGTTGCTCCAGAGGCCGCCCCCCCGGCCGAACCACTCACGCCGTGGTGGCGGGTGGTAGCGGAAGAGGACGATCCCGTAGATATCCTCACGAGCGACGATGCTCCCCCTGTCGTAATTCCGGAGGAGGAGGCCCTGTTCGAGCATCTCTCTTGGCGGGCGGACGGAGAGCCCTCCCGCGGCCAGCATCGCGATGATCCCACGGTCGGTCACGGCGTGAGTAGGCAGCACCGCGTAGTGACCCTCCGGCACCTCGATGCGGAAGCCGGAGGGGAATCCGTCCGGGTTGATGGGAAGAAGCTCCGGCGGGACGGGTTCCCCGTCCACGAAGATGTGCCCGTCGTCTATACGCTCGACGGTCTGGCCCTCCAGTGCCGTCACGACGCCGAAGGAGGTCTGCTCGCGGACGGTGTAGGTGCTGCCGGTGCGGTCCTGATAGGTGTAGCTGTTCGTCTGCCGGAAATAGACCACATCCCCCGGGCGGATGTCTCCCGGTGCGAACCATCGCATCAGGGTGAAGACCTTGTCTCCCCGCTCGAGCTGCGGCCCCATCCCGGTGGACCGCACCGTCGTCAGGTTGAACACCCCATAGCCGAAACACTGGAACACGAAGAGGGTGAATCCCACGAAGAAGAAGAGCGAAAACCACACTGCGAACAGAAACTTCAGCCGCCACGGCTGCCCGTTGATCCGCACTGCGGCGGAGAAGGCGTCCGCCATCATGTAAAGGCTCCAGCCCAGCGTCAGGAGCAGTATGAGGTTGCTGGCGGGATGGAAGAAGTTTACCGCCCACCACGCGAGGAGCCCCGCCTGAACGAGTCCCATCGCCATGGCCTTCTTTGGCTGATAATTGTACCACTGACCGGCGCCGAACAGCAGTCCAAGGTAGCCCGCCGTCCACGGAAAGCGGTGCGGAACGCCGGTGGGGAGGCTGTCATCGAAGCGTCGCCCGACGGCGTAGGCCAGCCGGCGGAGGGGTGCGAGTGGATCGGGCATGTCGCGCAGTTTCCCGGCTCGCTTCTCCGCGCCTTCCAATTTCCGCGAGCCCAGCATGGCGCTGCAGCGCACGCATCGGGCCCGTCCCGGCGGGTTATGGAAGCCGCATAGGTTGCAGCGGGTGCCCTGGCTCATTGCGAGAGGAAGTCCTCCGGGTAGTCGTCCCACAATCCGCCTCCGCGGCCGAACCACCGCCGGCGCGGCGGCGGGTGATAGCAAAAGAGCACCACCCCGCGGATGTCGCCGCGTGCCACGGAGGCACCCTGAGGATAGTCCACGAGAATCCTGTCCTGAAGCAGCATGTCCCGGGGAGCCGCGACGCTGGCGTCTCGGCCCATCATGGCGGAAGTCCCGCGGTCGGTGATCGGGTGGGACGGCAGAATCGCGTAGTGGGCCTCCGGCGCCTCAATACGGAATCCGGAGGGGAATCCTGCCGGGTTGACAGGCAGGAGAGCCGGTGGTGCGGGTTCGCCATCCACGAAAATGTGCTCGTCGTCTATACGCTCCACCACCTGTCCCGGCAAGCCGGTAACCACGCCGAAGGCGGAAGATTCCCGCACCGTGAAGTAGTCCATTCCTAATCCACCTTCGACCTGGTAAGTATAGCTGTTGGTCTGGCTGAAATAGACAACGTCGCCCGGCTGCACCTCATGGCGCAGGAACCAGCGGTTCAGGACGAAGACCTTGTCCCCGCGCGCCAGGTGTGGGCCGAGGTCGGGGCTCCTCACGGTCGTGAGGGTGAACACCCCGTGGCCGAAGAACTGAAGCCCGATCAGCGTCAGGCCCACGAAGAAGAAAAGGGACGACCAGAGCGCCAGCAGCAACCGCAACCGCCAGGGCTGCCCGTTGATCCGCACCGCCGTGGAGAACGCCTCCCCCATCATGAACAGCGTCCAAGCCAGTGCGGCCAGCAGCATCCAGTTGTTCCACGGATGATAAAGATTGGTCACCGCCCACGCGATTAGGCCCGCCTGGACGAGTCCCATCGCAATGGCCTTGCGGGGCTGGTGATTATACCACTGCCCCGCGCCGAGGAAGAGCCCGAGATACCCGGCGGTCCATGGAAAGCGATGACCGGTCCCCGCCGGAAGGCCCTGGGCGCCTTGCTTCGCAAGGGCGTACCACACCCGCCGGAGCGGGGCTGGCAGTCGGGGCAGGCACAGCCATCGCCCCGCGGCATTGCCCGAAATGGTGGCCTCCCGCGGACCCAACGCTGCCCGGCACCGTATGCACCGAGCCTGACCCGGCGGATTGTGGATACGGCAAACGCGGCACTCTGCTCCCTGGTCCATGCGGGCCTTCCCTTGCCCCTCGGGGGATGGCTATCGCTCCCATAAGAACCAACGCCGGGCAAGCGAAGGGCCGCCGCCAATGAGGGAGTACCGCTGTTTCCTGCCAGATGTCCGTTCCCCGGGAGAGGTGCTTCCCCTCCCCCTGGAGGAGGCCCGCCACCTTGTTCAGGTGCTCCGGGCAGGACCGGGCCGGGAAGTGTTGGTGCTCGACGGCGCTGGAAGGGAGTGGCGCGCGGAGGTGGCCGAGGCCGGACGGCGGACCGCCAGTGTGCGCATCCTGGAGATCTCCCGGACCGCGCCGCCTCCGGCGCCCCGCTGGCTGGCATGCGCCCTGACAAAGAGCGCCCGCTTCGATGACATGCTGCAGCAGGCTGTCGAGGTCGGCATGACGGCGTTCTTTCCCCTCCTCACGGACCGGACAGAGGTGCATCCCGATGCCCGCCGCGCGGAGAAACGAATCGAGCGCTGGCGCCGGCTTGCCGCCGAAGCACTCAAGCAATGCGAGAGGCTCTGGCTGCCGGAGTTTCACGCTCCGGCCGGGCTGGGGGATCACCTTGCGATGGCGGGGGAGCACGGCG
Source organism: Candidatus Sumerlaeota bacterium (assembly GCA_007132505.1). Lineage (GTDB taxonomy): Bacteria > Sumerlaeota > Sumerlaeia > SLMS01 > SLMS01 > SLMS01. The sequence continues at coordinate 5,378 of SLOM01000218.1, read as the reverse complement.
TGCGCCGGATTGCCCTGATGGAAAGGATCCCGCCTGATGGCCCCGGGCTGCCGGATCTGCCTGCCGGCGAGGGGGTCTGTCTTTACATCGGCCCGGAGGGTGGTTGGTCGGAGGGGGAGCGGGAGTTGCTCGGCAGGGGCGGTGTGGAAAGGGTCTCGCTGGGCACGGAGGCGGTCCTGCGAACGGAGACGGCGGCCCTGGCCGGGCTGGCGCAGCTCATGGCCGTCCCACGCCGTGGCTAGAAGCGTTCCTTGAGGTCCTTGCGCAGTTCGTTGGCGCGCCGGCGCCAGTCCGCCCTCTGGGTCGCGGGGTTTTCCGCCGGTGAATCGAGCGCTTCGTTCACCGTGTCGCGGGCCCGGTGGAGAAGGTCCTCGTCACGGCGGCGAAGGGTGCGCAGCCGATCAATTTCCAGCCGGTAAACGCGGGTCCGGTCGCCGCTCTTGAGCCAGAGGAACTCCACGATCATCACGAGGAGGATCAGGCCGACGATCGGGTTGTAGAGAGCATCGAGAATCCCTCCCGGCCCGAGGGTCACCAGCGCGACGGCCAGCACCCCAAGCACCAGAAGGATTACCACGTCTCCGGTGCGCACCCTCCAGCGCCGCCGTGGGGCGCCGGAGGGATCACGCGTTACCCGGAAGAGCTTCAAGACGGACTGACCATTTCCTTGAGGGCGTTTTGGATTTCGAGCAGTTCATATTCTGCGCTGCTCTGGTCCGGCAGTGTCACTGCAAAAACATCCCCCGGCTTGTGACCGACCATCTGCTTGCCGACGTGTGTCTGATCGGAGATGATGTTGTTGTTCGGGTCGGACTCCCACATGCCAAGGATGGTCAGGTGGCGCTCCTCGCCGGTCGCCGTGTTACGCAGGCGCAGACGTGTGCCGAAACCTGAGTGTTCCGTCGAGACATCATCCGGCTCCACCAGTCTTGCGCGGGCGATGAGTTCCTCGAGTTCGGATGCCGCCTGCTGAAGCTGCGCCAGCCGCTCCTTCGCCGCGTGGTATTCGGAGTTTTCGCGCAGGTCGCCGTGCTCGCGAGCTTCCTCGATGCGGGCTGACGTTGCGGGAATCTCGGCGGAGGTGAGACGGGAGAGCTCCGAGCGCTTTGCTTCCAGTGCCGCCTTGGTGGTGCGATGGTGGCGTGGCGTGGCGCGGGCCTCCTCTTCCTCGGCGCGGCCCACGCGGCGGAGTTCCTCGTGGTTGTGCACGACGATCATTTCGAGTGATTGTTTGAGCTGGTTGGAAAGGGAGTTATGCAGCCGGATCATGAGGAGCACCCGGCGGGCCTCCTGGACGTTTGCCGCAATGACCGCCTTCCGGAAGCGGGCACTGTTGCCGTCGCTCAGGACGGCGCGGACCTTTGCCGAGGAGCTGCGCGCTTGGCTGGCCCGTGGCTCCGCGCCGGACTCGACTGCTTCCTCCAGCTCGGAGAGCAGGGAGAGCAGCTCCTCGAAGACCATGATCGGCGGGATGCTGTCGTGCAGGTGCTCCCAGCGTCCGTCCAGGAGGTTCTTCGCCGCCCAGACAAACAGGTCCGGATTGACGTGCGGCTTGGCCAGAATGCGTTCCAGTGCCACGTGCCATTCGTGTTCGAACCCGTGCTCGAGGAGTTCCTGCTCCATCCAAGCTGCCGTGCGTGGCTCCAAGCCAAGAATCGCCTCGGCGAAGTGCTCCTGCCAATGTTCGGGGTGAAGCACCCGGATTCTTTCCAGGGCCAGGCGGCGAAGGTCGGCCACCTCCAGCCGCTCCACGAGCGGCACGGGGTCCTCAGCCGCCAGAAGCTCGTCCACCTCGCACGGGTTTTCCTTCCCGGGGAACAGGTCCTCAAACTCGGCAAACAGGAGGCCATGGTTGAGCTTCCCGGTGTCCGTAAGGAAGACACCTTCATGGACGGGCTTGCACATGAGCTGATAGAGGGCTTCGCTGTCCTGCTCGTTCATTTCCGCCTCGGAGCCGTGCCGGCGTACGTCCCGGAGTACTTCGCGGCGAGACTGCACGGTGCCGGCCCTGAGAAGCTGGGTGAAGCAGGCGTCGAGGAACGTGCGCGGATTGTCCCGCAGGCTCAGCTCGGCAGTCGCGGTGGTGCCGTTGGCATCAATCCACGGGTCGAGCTTGATGGCTTTCTTTGCGTTGTTCCAAAAGCTTCGGAATTCCGCGTCGGTAAGGAAGCGGTCTGTGAGCAGGCGCTTGAGCTCGGCAACCTTCATGCGGCCATTGAAGCTGCGCAGGGCCAGCTTCACCACCTCGCCGGGCTTTGCCTTTGCCTGTTCCCTGAGTTCTTGGGGTTCGAGCGCGATGTAAGCCCGGATGTGGTCCCGGGGCACGCGGACCAGGAACTGGCGCACGCCGTCGAGGGTCATCTGCTGGCCACGCCGCGAGGCGAAGTCCACCACGACCCGCCCGCGGTCAATGTCCAGTTCGCGGACGACACCCAGCCCCCAGCTACGATGAAAAAAGACCTGCCCTTTTGTGGCTCCGAGCAGGTCCGAGAAAACAAACCAAGCCTTCTTGAGGGGTGTGGCCCCGTCGGTTAGACCGGACCGTTCGACCAGCTCGCCGACACGCCCGGAGGTACCCTGGGCGTACGCGGCCCGGACGGCATCCACGAGCAGCGGCCGGAGGAAGTCCGGTTCCCAGCCGTGGGCCAGAAGGTACTCGGACAGTTCGACCACCTGGTCGTGGCGGTCGGCGGCGGCGAGTAGCTCGAAGACCTGGCGGTAGAGGTCCTCGAATTCGTGCCGGTCCTGCTTGCGGGCCATTTTGTCAATGACCGGTTTGTGGAAGATGGCGGGCAGGTCTTCCGCTTGGATGACCTCGCCCCAGAGTTCCTTGACTCGGTTGGCGCGCTTTGACTGTAGCGCCTGAAGGATCTGATCCTGCAATTCCAACTGTTCAGCCTGCAATGTCATGCCTCCCTGAAAGCCTGAGTCCGCCCGGGTGGCGCACCCTCGAACGGCGCCGGATAGTAGCGGCAGCCACACCCATCAAGACAAGGCGAAAGGAAGCCCAATGATCGTCGTGAGCCACGGGGGCGGGCAAGGTGGCGGACCGGTCGGGAAACGCCGATCCGCCACGGGTCGTCTGCTGTCTGTCAGTCGAAGTGGATGAACGCCAGGGACTCCCGGAAATTCCTTTCGAAAGTGTCCCGGTAGCGCACCTCTATAAAGTTGACGCCCTGCCTCAGAGCGTTCCCCGTCAGCTCGGCTTCCCACATGTGGACGCTGGTGACCGGATTCACCCATGGGCGCACGTCCGGCGAGTCCTCCTCGTAGAGTGCGATGGCCACTGGGTCGAGTTGTGGTGCGAATTCCATGCGCTGGAAGGGGCCACCATTCAGGGCGAAGTGCACTTCGCCTTCGTCCATCATTCCGTCGAAGACATTGACGAGGAGCTTGTTGTCGCCACGCTCATGGAGTGTCGGGGGGTAAATCCGCATTTGTGACTCCGCGGGGAGACCCGCGCCGCGGTACCGTGGACTGTAGCGATTGCCCTGGATTTGCAGCACGACGTAGCCGCGCGGCGTGCCATCACGCTGCTCCGCGGTTGGTATGCCGAGGGAGTCCGATGGCCCGCTCCACCAGGCGCCGCTTACCGTGACGATGTTGTGCTGATGGAAGTGGCCCGCGCCGTTCCAACCGTCCTCGGCGGTGAAGGTCCGGTGGTGGCTGAGGTGTGAGTGCCCGCTTACCGCGAGGATGCGCCGGCGGTCCTCAAGGGCGTCGAAGAGTCCCTGGGTGTTGGCCGCGAAGCGGTTTCCCTCCCGGCGATGGTGCATCCAGATGGGTCCGTGGGTGGCGATAACGACCAGGTAGTCGTCCGGCACATGCTCGAGGTTGCGCCGGAGCCATTCCATGTCGCGCTCGCGAAATTTCTCGCGGTAGTTGCCCGTGGAGTCGTCGTCCCATCCGCGCCAGTAGATGTTGTCGAGGGCGACATAGTGGACCCGGCCGACGTTGAAGGAGTAGGTCCGCGGTCCGTAGTACCGTATATACGTCTCGCCCGCATAGGCGTCGTCCAGGGAGTCGAAGTTCAGGTCGTGGTTGCCGATGACCCCGTAAAAGGGGATGCCGATCTTTGCGGTGGCCTCGATGTAGGGCTGGAACAGGTCCAGGTCGTCGTACATGATGTCGCCGAGGGTCATGCCGAAGTAGGCGTCTTCCTGGTCGCTTACCTGGCCGATGACGGTGCGTGCGACGTAGTCCAGCTCCTGTTCGTCCCGGGGCTGCGGGTCGGCAAAAAGGATGACGTCATAATCTTCCGGCTCGTCTATCTCGCGGAGCGGGAAGTCAATGCTCTCGGGGAGTGGTCCGGTGGGTTCGATGCCGTCGAACTGGCGGTGGGCCCCTGCGTCGGGGTGCCCGGCCGGCGAGCCGTCGGGCCGATGTACGTAGTAGAAGAGCGGGGTGTTGTGCTCGTCCGTCTCGATGGCGTAGCCGCTTGGCTTGCTCATGAAGATGACGGTATCACCTTCGACGGGCAACTCCCACATGCCGTCCGCGTCCGTTGTCGTGACGTCGTAGCCGTTGGAGATGACAACGCCCTCGATGCCGGGTTCGCCCTCGTCGTGGATGCCGTTTTCGTTGAGGTCGTGGAAGACCTTTCCTCGTGCGATTTCGGGCTCTTCCGCGGCGGCCAGCCCCGCTCCCCCAAGTGCCAGGGCAACTGCCGGGGCGAGGGCAAGAGTCCCCTTTTTCAATGACTGCATGGTTGGCTCCTTCGCGTGTTGGCTCTTTCCCGCAGGTTGGCAGCGGGAATGACCCACGTTGGACCGTACCCCACCCCGGGCCAACCGTTATCGGCGAGGGTTTTCGGGCAGCAGCAATCTTGTGAATTACTGCAGAGCACCCGAATTCCGGAAAAAAGCGGCCCCGCTTGGAAGGGGGGGCTCCAGAACAGGGGAACCTCACGTAAAGGCCTTTCTGCAGTGTCTCTCACCCCTTCCAAATTGGGTCGGGGTCTTCCGGGTGATCGGTCTCGTGGTGGACGCTGACGAGGGTGACCTCGGGAAAGGTGCTTCTGAGGAGTGCGCCCACTTCGGTCTCGATGCGGTTGACCTCCTGGGCGGTGAGGGTCTCGGCGACGACGATGTGCAGGTCCAGATGGATGTCGTTCTCCATGCCGTGGCTTCGGATGGCGTGGGCGTTCTGAACGCCTTCGACGCGCTCGACGGTGGTGCGGACGGCTTCGGGGTCGAGGCGGCTGCGGTCGGTCATGGTGCTCAGGTTGTCCCGCAGGATGGACCAGGCGGCGTAGAGTAGGAAGCACCCCACGGCAGCCGCGAGCAGCGGGTCCACCCACCAGAAAATCCCCGCCACAAAGAGCGAGGTGAGGCTCATGACCGTGATCAGCGCGTCCGAGAGCGTGTGCTTGGAGTCCG
>SLOM01000144.1 GCA_007132505.1 Candidatus Sumerlaeota bacterium | reverse complement strand
TTCATCCCGCCCGAGTTCCACGATTGTCTCCGCATTTCCGAGCTCCGGGTGCTCGGCGCGGAACCAGTGCCGGCCGGGGGAGAGGAGGTTTGCCGCGATCTCGCCCGCGGCGGAAGCATCCGTGTATATGTGGCTCTGGCGATTGTCCTCATCGAGCGCGCGGTGGACGAGGCTGGCCCCGCGGACGGGTTTGCCTTCGGCGTCCACGATCCGCCCGTGGATTTCGCCGCCGGGGAGGTTCAGAACCTCGCGCCGCTCCTCGCCCTCGGAAAGTGTATAGCTTGCAACGTCCTGGACGGAGAGGAAGTGGGCCGTTGTCTGACGATTCACGTGGACAGTGTAGTTCCCGGCGGGCAGGTCGCGGTAGGTGTAAACACCGCGGGCGATGGACCGCGGGTTATAGTTCGGGCGGCTGCCGCGCGCAGTGCCCTGCAACTGGAGGCTGTAGGAGCCGAGCACAGAGGCCGGTTCTCCGCGGTACCGCACGTCGAGTTCCAGGGATGCTGAACCAAGGACGATGGAGACTTCGCGCAGGTCGCCGTCGCGGAGTTCTGAGGCTTGGACCATCGTGCCTGAGGCGTGCAGAGTGTAGCTGGCGTAGGGAAGACTCTCGAACGTGTAGCTGCCATCGGCGCCGGTGGTGCCGCTGCGCTCCAACATACTGCCGGCAATGAAAGCACTCAAACTGACGATCTGTCCGGGCACGGGACTTTCCCCGCGGATGACGGTGACCCGGATGGCTCCGCCGCCGCCGATTTCAATGTCGCCCACGTCCAGAGGATTCGTGCCGTCGGGAGAGACCTGCTCCCGGCGTGAAGCGTGGGGACTGGGCGGGCGGACCTCGATGGTACCGCGGCCGCCGGTGACGCGCTCGAAGCGGAAACGGCCGTCTTCGCCGGTCCGGCCCGTGGCCAAGGGACGCCGCATTTCATAAGGGGAATGCGTTCCGGTATAGTATTCCACTGCTGCGTCTGCAATGGGTTCCCCGCTTTCACGGTCCACCACACGGCCGGTCACCTCGGAACCTTTGTATAGACGGACCGTTTCCTCCATCTGATAGTCGTCCTCGGCGACGTATCTGCGCACCTGCCCGTCCGCATAGTCGTCATGGGTGATGATATAGAGGACACTCGTGTACCGCGTGAGGCTGCGGTCAATGAAACGTCCATCCTCCACGATTGGCTGTTCGGAGCGGACGGGGGCCCCCGGATGGTCATTCAGCGCCCGGACGGAGAAGCCGGAAACCGGGCCTCCCGTTCCGGCATCGAGGACGTCAACAATGAGAACCCGCTCGGTTTGTGGCTGGAGGACCAACTCGTGTTCGTCCGGACCGGGCAGGAGATCTCGGGCCGACAAATGCTCGTAACCCTGCTTGCTGACCTGGACCTGCAAAAGCCCCTCGCCCACCGGGGAATAAGAGTAACGCCCGTCGGCGCCCGTCCTTGCCTGGGTTCCGCCAGAGCCCCAGTTGAGGGGAAGCCCTCCAGTGCCCGTATAGATATGGATGTTTGCGGCCTCGATGGGCCGGCCTTCCGGGTCCACAACGCGGACGTGGATTTCGCCGCCCGACTCGAGCGTCAGCTCAACGCCCGTCTTCTCCGCGCCTGCTCCGAGGCTGAACCACTCCTGGCCTGAAGGGACACGGCCCTCCATGCTGGCGGAAACCCCGTAGTGCCCTTCGGCCAGATTCTCGAAGCGGAAGCGTCCATCTGCGTCGCTGTCGGCATTTGCAGCTTCGCCGTGGGTGAACATGCTCGTCCCGGTCTGCAGCCGTGGCGTGAGGGCCACCTGTGCCCGTGGGAGTGCCCGTCCTTCGCCATCCACGACGCGGCCGGAAACGCGGCCGGGGGATTTGACCAGGAGTTCGACGCCTTCGAGCGGGCGGTCGTCTATCGTGAGGTGCTCGGACTGCAAATTGGATATCTCTGCAGTTCTGGCGAGCACGACGCCTTCGCTGTTTCCCTCGGCCGGAATCACGAATGCACCGCGATGATCCACCGGGTGCCATTGGACGTTGCTGGGGCCGGTCGGGAAACTCCCTTCGGTGCGGGAGCGCCCGATGAAGGCGACCGTGGCATCGGCCACGGGTGTGCCGTCCTCGTGGCGGACGACACCGGAGATGGTCAGGTCGCGGCTCATGTTGATGGTGACTTCACGCTCTGTCTGCTCACGATGACCCCGGAGATAGAGCATGAATTCTCCGCTCATCGTACCACCGTGCATCCTTTGCGCATGGCCCTGGGAGAGACCCACGACGGAGGCCACATGGCCCGGTTTCCGGGCGGAGAGGCGGACCTGGCCGGGATGAAACACCCGCGGGATCGAGAAGCGGCCCTCGTCGTCCGTGGTGGATGCATAATGGGGGGTCCTGTCGCCGAAGACATCGGTGTCCCCGGGACTGCCGTGTGTGCTTATCTGTATAGCCACGCCTTCGATGGGTTCATTGGTGACATCCTCCCGCACGTGGCCATGGAACCGGTCGCCCGCGTACATATGGATATCGGCATCGAGACGGCTGGCGTCTTCTTCCAGGCTGACGGTTGGTTGTCCCATCATTCCAAGGGGCACATCCTGCCCGTCCGCCTCGACACGGAGAAGCCCGAGCCGCTCCCCGGCGTGGCGCGCGTAGACCGCGTAATTCCCGGGACGCAGGTCCTCGAACGAATAGCGGCCCGCGGAATCGCTGCGGGTTTGCATGCGCATGCTGGATTCATCGGCCACGGGCCTCCCCATGAACATGAAAGCGCCGCCATCAGGACTGGCCTCGCGCATGAGGATGATATCGGCACCGGAGAGGGCGAATCCGGTGTCCTGGCGATAGACACGACCGGCGATGGTTTGGCCAGCCTCCGGGATCGTCAGTACAAGGGCCTCGTTGGGCGCATTGGCAGTCCATGTGTGGATGAATTCGCCGTCGCGCACGGCTCCAATGGTGACGGAGGCTTCGACGAGCCCACGGAGTTCGAACTTTCCGCCGGCGTCCGTCTCGACACCACCGCCGGCGGACTGCAGGAAGCTGATCGCGTTATCCTCCTGCAGCATTTGTGTGGAGTGCATTTCGTATCCGGGCGCGGGGTCACCGTTTTCGTATAGCAGCGTGCCGTAAATGGCGGCCTCCGAGCGAAGGCGCAGTTCGAGCCCCCGCGTCTGCTGCTGTTCCGGGGTCGCCCCGACATCCATCTCTGGCCCGATGATGAACCTTGAGACACCGCCATAGCCCTCCAGGTGCGCCTGGAGGAAGATCAGTTTGTCGGCAGCACCGGGGAGGGGCAGCTCGAAGGCCCCATCCTCGCCGGAATCCGCAAAGCCTTCCGCCAGCTCGTGCTCACTCCCCGGGGATGGCATGACCTGGAAGGTGGAGGCGGTGGCGAGCAGGCTGGCTCCGTGAGCAGGGGCGCCGTCTGGCAGAAGAACCCGGCCGGTGAGGCGGAAGGTGTCGGCCGCCGGCGGGTCAGGGAGAGCAAGCCGGGGAGGGTCCGGAGTTTCGGCCACGGCAACCGGAAGGCTTGGGGGTTCAGCGGGCGCGCCGGGTTCCGGATCGTGGGCGGGCGGCGCCTGTCCGGCCTCGGCCACGGCGGCTCCATCGTACGGGATGGCCGCAGGCTCCCCGTCTCCACGAAGGAGAAAAAGTCCCGCAGCAACCACGGCGACAGTTGCGATCGTTAGGGTTAGCAAAGTCCATTTGGACATGATGGAGAGCCCTCTCCCCTATTCTCGACGGGACCGAACATCGTTACGAGGTTCTGGTCAAGGAGAGAAGAGGGAAAGGAGGGTACGAGCAGCTGCGGAGGAATTCCACGCCACCCGTGCCGGGCGGAGGGAAAAGACCTCCTGGCGAAAGGTGCTACACCACGGAGACGGCTCGTCTGGTCTAGCAAGCCCGGCGCGAAACGGGGCCGGGGCGGCTGCTGCTGCCGCAGGAGACCTCCGTGCATCGG
>SLOM01000141.1 GCA_007132505.1 Candidatus Sumerlaeota bacterium | reverse complement strand
TGTGCGGGGCGCTACGAGACCACCAAGCTTCGACGTGGACTGCGGGCGGGTCGTGGTCCATGCCGTGACCTCCGAAGGCACCGCCCGCGTGAACTACCGCTTCGGCGCCGGAACGGACTTCGTGGACCAGAGCGGCAGCGTCTGGGGCTACAACGTCTACCCGGACCTCCCGCCCGGCGAGTGGGTCCGCATCGAACAGAACATCCCGGGCTGTGTCCAGCTTCTCGGAATGTCGTGCACCCAACGCGCCGGGCGAATAGAGAGACCCGCCCGCGGCTGACCCGGCAGGCGCATTCCTGTTGCACACCTCCGGTTGGGCGCTAGGTACGGACCGAGACCGGACCAACGGGTGGTTTGCATGGAAGGACGGGGCTGCTGGCGGGCAGGGACAGCGCATCCGGCGTTTGCGCGCCCGGGCGTGCTGGCGTTTGCCGCGCTGGCGGCCGGCATTGTGGCGGGGTACGCGGTGGGTCTTGGGGCGTGGCAGCCCGGGGCCGCCCTGGCCCTTGGGGGGATGGCGGGCGTCCTGCTGGCGCGGGTGGAGGGCGCCGGCCGGCCGGCCGCCTTTGCGGTGGTGTTCCTTGGGCTTGGCCTTGCGGGGGGCAGCTTTCCGCAGTCGCGGGCAGCCACGACCGCCGCGGTGCTGGACGAATTCCTGCCCGCGGGCAGTCCGCTCGTCGCTGCCGAGGGCCCGGTTTCGGCGTTCCCGCGCCGGAGTTCCTCCGGCTGGACGGTCCTGCTTGGCCCGGGCGTCCGCATCGAAGCGGCGGGCCGGGCGGTCGAGGTGCCCGGCATCATTGCCCTGCGTACCGGCGATGATCCGGACACGAACCGTCTTCTGCTCGGCACCGTTCCGGGGGACAGGCTCCGGGCGGCGGGACCTTTCACGCCGCTGCCCCGGCCACACAGCCGCGGGGAGTTCCAGGACTGGCTGGCCGGGCGGCAGGCGGTCGCCGTGGTGCGGTCCCGCTCGGCGGAGATGGTCTCCTCGCCGGAGGACCGTTCGCGCTGGGAGCGGTTCCTTGCCATTGGCCTGCATGCCGGAAACGAGGCGGAGGCCCGCATTGTCCGCGCGCTGCCGGAGCGCGAGGCGGCCCTTCTCACCGCGATGACGCTCGGGCGGACCTACCGCCTGGACACGGCGCAGCGCGAGGGGTTCCGCCGTGCCGGGCTCATGCACATTTTCGCCGTCTCCGGTCTGCATACAATGCTTGTGGGCGGGATGGCGCTCTGGCTGCTGAGGCTGTTTGGGCTGCCACCGGGCGTGCGGCTGGCGGTGCTGGCGGGTCTGTTGCTCTTCTTCGGTGCCATGGTGGGCTTCCGCATGAGCGTCCTCCGCGCGGGCCTGCTGCTGCTTGCCTTCGAATCGAAGGAGCTCCTGCGCCGGCCGGTGGAGCCGCTCTCCGCGCTCGGGACAGCCGGGGCGCTGCTCCTGCTCCTTGAGCCGGCGTCGCTCTGGCAGGCGGATTTCCAGCTCACCTTCCTTTGCGCCGCCACGCTCATCCTGTTCGGGCCGTGGTCGGTGGCGCTGGACATGTGGGTGGGGGAGCGCCTTGGCTGGACGTGGAAGGCGGCGCTCCTCGCCTGGGCGGCCCGTGTCGCGGCTGTCTCCGCAGCCATCCAGATCGTGCTGATTCCCGTGCTGGTGAACGGGTTCGGCGAGGCGTCGCTCGTCGTGCCGCTCACGAACGTGCTGTTGTTGTTCCCCGCGGTGCTGTGCATCCAGCTCGCCTTCCTGCTGCAGTTTCTCGGCCTCTTCGTTCCGTGGCTGGCGGCGGTGCCGCTCGGGCTGCTCGAATGGCCGCTTCGGCTGGTGGGAATGGGGTGCGAGTTTCTGGGCGGCCTGCCCTTCGCCGCGTTTGCCAGCACGCCGTGGCCTGTCTGGCTTTGCCTGCTGTATTACCTGTTGCTTGTGGCAGCCCCGTGGAACCGGCTCCGGCGCGCCGTGCAGCCCCGCCGGACGCCTTGGCAGTTCGTTCCGGCCCCGCTGGCGCTCGCGCTTCTCCTGCTGTGGACTCCCGCTGTGCTGGACCGCGGCCCGGGCGGGCTGGAAATCTGGTTCCTGGACGTGGGACAGGGCGACGCCGTGCTTCTCCGCGCCCCGTGCGGAGCGGCCGCTCTCTTCGACGCGGGACCGCCCCAGCGCGGCTGGTTCCTGCCCGAGATGCTTCGCCAGCGGGGAGTCCGGCAGGTGGACATCCTGATCGCCTCGCACGCGGACGCCGACCATATCGGCGGTATGCCGGACTTGATCCGCGAGATGCCGGTCGAGCGCCTCGCCGTGGGGGGCAGCCTCGCCGCCACGGCCATCTTTCAGGAACTCTCCGACACCGTCCGCGAGCACCGCATTCCCGTCGCGACCGTGCGCCGCGGATCGCAGCTGCGGCTGGGGCGCGAACCCATCCTGATTGATGTGCTGCATCCCACGGCGGAGTGGGCGGGGGAGGACCTCTCGCGCAATGACGCCTCGATTGTCCTGCGCGTCACGTACGCCGGGCGGACAGTGCTGCTCCCCGCGGACGCGGAATTCGACGCCGAACTCTCCATGATCCGGGCGGAACTGCCCCTCCGTGCGGACGTGCTGATGGCGGGGCATCACGGATCGCGCTGGTCCACCCACGAGCTGTTCCTGGCCGAGGTCCGCCCCGAGCACGCCGTCATCAGCTGCGGACGGAACAACCGCTACGGTCATCCCACGCCGGAGGTGCTCGCCCGCCTGGCGCAGGCCGGAGCCACCGTCCACCGCACCGACCGCGACGGCAGCATCCGCCTGCTCATCGAGCCCTCAGGCGAAATGCGCTGGTCCACCACCCACGCCCGTAGGCCACTGCTCGAATAAAGCCGTTTCGGCCAGACAGAGGGAAAGGCAGCGGTGAAATGCCGGATTGGGCGTTCAAACCCTCCTTGCTCGCCCACTCGATTCCGCATAGCAGCGTCCGGGGCTTGATGCCGGAACCGTGGATGCCAAATTCGATGGGCTGCGGAGGGTCTTCGGAGTCAAGTGAAGGGCTTTACCACTCGACTCCCCCTCAGAGGGGCAGTTTTGACTGGACACACCCCATCCGTCGTGATCCCCTTCCAGATGTAAGGAACGGGCACTGCTGCTTTCCACCCTTCTCTTAGGACGGGAGTTCCAATCAGGAGCAGCTTACTGGCTGCTGGCCCTCCGTCACCGGCAAGCGTCCCGATCCGGGCAAGAACAGAAGTCCCGTGCGTAAACTTAGCCAGAAACCACGACCGATAGGGTATAAACACTATGAAACACATCCCCGGCAACGCCCCCCATCAAGAACCGGAACACCTGCACAGCCACAAGGGCACCCCAGCGGAGCCCGGGGGCTATGAGGCGCCCGCTGTCATCTCAACCAACACTCTGGCGCCGGAGGAGATGAGCAGGGTGGCCAACGCATGCTTCAGCTATGACACCGTGAACAAGGAATTCTTCAGCATCGACTGAGTTGCTTCTGACCCCGCGATGGCTCCCGAGGTCAAGGCACCACGGTCGTCCCTTAAGCTCTGTCTGAGTGCCCGATCCTGAAAAATTCAGGATCGGGCATTTCCTTGCCGGCGCGCAAGCCGACTGAGGACGCCATCGGAACGAAATGCCATCGCTCTTCCCACCACCGCTTTCCAACGCCGACAGGCAGGCCCTCGGGGAGCTCCTGCCCCTGCTCTGCCGGCCGGAGCTGAATCCCGCCCAGCATACGGCCCTCCGCGCCCTCTTGGACCGGCTCCCCGGGCCGCTCCCCCTGCTGCCATCGCTCTTCGCGCTCGAGCCCCTCTTCCGGCACCACGCCATCCACGCCCGGGTGGATCCGGTCCGCCTGTTCCGCCCTGATCGCGCGTGGCGTGCCCCCCCATTTTCAACGATGGCCAAGGCCTACTACGACCGGAAGGCCTTGCTGGAACGTATCGCCGCGGCCCTCGCCGCGCACGAGACCGGACCTGTCCTCCTCATCAAGGGGACCGCCC
>SLOM01000194.1 GCA_007132505.1 Candidatus Sumerlaeota bacterium | reverse complement strand
TACTCCGACACCGACACCCGAACCCACGCCCACTCCGCCGCCCGGGGAACAAACCATCACTCTGCCCGGCGACGTGCCGCTCGTGCTCGTGCATGTCCGCTCCGGATCGTTCACCATGGGCTCCCCGAAGGCCGAGCGGGGAAGGGGTGACAACGAGGGGCCGCAGACCGAGGTCACACTGACCCAGTCCTTCTACATGGGCAAGTACCCCATCACCCAGGCGCAGTGGTTTGCCGTGATGAAGAGCAACCCCTCGCATTTCAGGGGCGATGATCTGCCGGTGGAAAGCGTCTCCTGGAGGGACGCACAGAATTTCCTCGATGCATTGAACACCCACATAGAGGACACGCGCCAGGGGCCGCCCAACATGCGGCTTCCCACCGAGGCAGAGTGGGAATACGCCTGCCGGGCACGAACAAGCACACGGTTTTCCTTCGGCGACTCGCTGTCTGTACGGGATGACTGCGAGGACGACGGCACACGGAGCCTCCACATGTGGTATTGTGGAAATTCGGCCGGCAAGACCCAACCCGTCGGCCAGAAATTGGCCAATCCCTGGGGACTGCACGACATGCACGGCAACGTGTGGGAATGGTGCCAGGATTGGTACGCGGAGGAGCTGCCCGGCGGCAGCGTCACCGACCCTACGGGCCCGGGCTCGGGCACCTACCGGATCACCCGGGGCGGAGCCTGGGGCGACGATGCCAGGAACTGCCGGTCCGCGGACCGGAGCAACTACCGCGCCCCGACGACTGCAAGCGAAGTCATCGGGTTCCGGGTGGTGACGATTCGTTAGCCCTGCCCGCCGGGACCTGCCCCCCCCGGGTCCCGGCGGACAGATTCAATCCGGCGCGTGATCTTCCGGCGAAAGGAAGTCCACGCGACAACGAAAGACAGGCCGCACCGAACCGGCAGCGCCCCCGGCCGCTGTCCAACCCTCTACGAGTCGGCTCGATACAGATTCGACTGGAAAGGTCCGGACCATGAACACCATCACCTCTCGGGGTTTTCTCCTCAGCTCTCTCATGGCCCTCATGCTGGCGGGCGCCTTGGCATCATCCGAGCAGACAGACGCGGTCCTGCCGAATCAAGAGAAGCTGGATGCCCACGAGATTCCCACCGAGTCACGCGCCATCGGAGATTTCAACGCCGACGGATCGGTGAACTTCTCGGACTTTCTCTTCCTGCTCGAGAACTGGGGAGTGGAATTCGACGGCGTGGCGCTCGGTTTTTCGGATTTCCTCGTCATGCTGGAGAACTGGGGCTCCGTCCCCGAATATACAATCATGCTGCCGGGTGATGTATCGCTGTCGATGGTGCGCATCCCGGCCGGCTCCTTCGTCATGGGCTCGCCGGAGGATGAGCGCAGCCGTATGGAGAGGGAGGGACCTCAGACCAACGTCACCATCAGCAAGTACTTCTACATGGGCAAGTACACCGTCACTCAGGGGCAGTATGAAGCCGTGATGGGCGCGGGGAACTGGCCGGATCCGACGTCAAACCCCGACAGGACGGGTGGGCTATACGGCCGGGGCGACTTTCACCCCATGTACTACGTCAGTTGGCATGACGCCCAGGACTTTATTGATGCGCTCAATCAACACATTGCCGCGACGGGACAGCGCGCGCCGAAGATGCGCCTGCCCACCGAAGCAGAATGGGAATACGCCTGCCGGGCGGGAACGACCACGCGGTTTTTCTTCGGCGATTCACTGGAGGCCGGTGATGACTGCGAGGGGACTCTTCTCCGCGCCATGACCATGTGGTACTGCGGCAACAGACCCACCGCCCAGCAGTACACCAAACCCGTCGGCGGGTTGCTGGCGAACCCGTGGTTGCTTCACGACATGCACGGAAACGTCCGGGAGTGGTGTCAGGACTGGTATCACCACGAGCTGCCGGGTGGGAGTGTCACCGATCCCACCGGGCCTGCTACAGGCACCTTCAAGGTGCTCCGGGGAGGCCATTACGCAAGTCCCGCGAGCAGTTGCCGTTCGGCAACCCGCTCTGGTACCGGTCCGTCACATCGGGCCAATTCTGCCGGGTTCCGGTTGGTCTGCGATCCATGATGCCTGCGGGCCCCGCGGCCGTTGCATCACGGGCTCGGCTGTCCACTCCTGCGAGTCCGCCCTTGACCGGGTCGCGCGGAGCTCTCTAGTGCCTTTCCAATCGGCGGCCGGTCACGGCTGATGCCGCCCGGCCGCCGCAACCCGGAAAGGTCCTCCTGAACGTGCCCAAGATCTTCATCGTCGTCCCCGCCTACAACGAGGAGGAGGGGCTTCCCCGCGTGCTGGAAGAAATCCACGGTGTGCTCTCCGCGAAGGGCTACGAGTACCTCTTCATCGTGGTGAACGACGGGAGCCGGGACCGCACCCGCGAGGTGGCCGAGGAGTACGCGGAGAAGTTCCCGGTCGAGATCATCAACCATGACCCCAACCTCGGCGTGGGGGCCGTCTTCCGCAACGGGCTGACACGGGCCTCGGAGCTGGCCCGGCCGGACGATGCCCTGCTGACCACAGAGGGCGACAACACCTGCGATCCGGCCATCTTCACGAAGATGATAGCCCACATCGAGGACGGGTGTGACGCCGTGGCTGCCACGCGCTACGAGAAGGGCGGCCGGATAGACGGCTTCCCGCCCATGCGGCGCCTCTACAGTTGGACCATCAACACGATGCTGCGCGTCATGTATCCCATCCGCGGGATCAGCGACTACAGCATCTTCATGCGCGCCTACCGGGCGGACCTGATCCGGCGGAGCATCGCCTACTACGGCAAGGACTGGATCGAGTCACCCGGATTCGTCTCGAACGCGGAGATCCTCATCAAGTCCCGCGTCTTCAAACCCCGGTGCGCCTCCGTGCCGATGTACTATCGCTACCAGGTGAAGTCGGGCGGCAGTAAGCTGAAGGTGGGGAAGACGATCGCGGGGTACTTCCAATTCTTTCGCCGGCTCTCCCGCACCCGCAGGAAGTACGCGGGCACGCCGCTGCCTGAGGCCGCGCGAACGGCACCCTGATCCACAAGGGCGCCCGGCCCCGGCACCCGGCAGGGGCCGCACTCCATTCGCCATTCAGGCTCATGCTTCGCTTGCCATGAGGGGCCGGTGCCCATCAGGTTTCCCGGCAGCGGCAAACCCCTCCCGGACCGAGGCCCGCATCATGCCCGACAGCAAGAACCTCCTGAACCTAATCCAGTCGAAGCTCAAACAGAAGGAAGAGCTGATCGGTCAGCTCAACGCCCGCATCGAGGACCTCGAGGCCAAGGTGCCTTCCGAGGAGGAGGCCACGGAGAAGGACGCCGTCATCCGCGAACAAATGGCGCAGATCCGCGAACTGACGGACAAGGTGGCCGACATGGAAGGGAAGCTCAAGGAGGCGGAGGAAAACCAACGTGAATTCGACAACCTGCAAAGCCAGCTCAAGGAGCTGCTCGGAGAGGCCTGACATGACCCCCATGCTCCGGGGCGCCGCCGCACGCGCCCTCCTGCCGGTGTTCGTGCTGGCCTTGGCCGTCGGACTTCTGGCCGGCTGCGGATCGAGAAACCGCGCCCGCATCATGGTTCCGGACAGCAGCTTCTCCGTGAACGTCGTCCCCACGCCATCGGATTGGCCCGACGAGGCGCGCGACTGGCATGCGGACCCCGTCATCGCCGCCCAGCAGCAGCGGGTGTACGAGACCTACGGGACGCCCGAGTACTTCCGGTTCCTGTGGCGCGGCGACGGCGAAGTGGTGCGTCAGGGCGACCTCTTTGACATGCTCGCGCGGCACCGCAAGGACCCCGCAAAGTTCATCGCAGAGCGCAACCCGGACATGGAGTGGGTTTATCTGGACCACGGCGTCACCTACCGGTTCACCCGCAGCGGCCCGCAGCGCGCCGACCTGTCCGACCCCATCCGAATCATCTGCCAGTACGGCGATCCCCAGGAAGTCAAGGAGCACAGCGGACCGGACGGCGCCCGGATGCTCAGCTATCAGTACTACAACATTGGCCGGATCTTCTACTTCCGGGACGGGGAGAAGATCCGCGAGGAGCGTCAACCCCCCATGTCCGGCTACGAAGTGCGCCGCTGAGCCGCACTCCCGGCCGCACCAACCCAAGCCACCCAAACGGAAAAGCACCGTATGCCAAAAACAGTCAACCGGGCGATGGCCAACGCCGATGATGGCATAGCCGAGGTCCTGATCACCGAGGAGCAAATCCAGGAGCGCGTCAGGGCACTCGGGGCCGACATCTCGCGCGATTACAAAGGCAGGGAACTCGTGCTGGTCGGCATCCTGCGCGGGGCGCTCGTCTTCCTCGCCGACCTGAGCCGGGCGATCACCATCCCCCACACCTTCGACATGAGCGGCGCGTCCTCCTATGGCCCGGCCACCAGCAGTTCCGGCCGGGTCCAGATCACCAAGGACGTGGAGGTGAACCTCCGCAGCAAGCACGTGCTCATCTGCGAGGACATTTACGACTCCGGCCGCACCCTTGGCGCTATCAGCAGCCTGCTTCAGGTGCACCATCCCGCAAGCATCGAGATGTGCGCCTTCCTCTACAAGAAGGTGCAGCGCCGCGCCTGCCAGGTGGACATCAAGTACCGTGGCTTCGAGATCGAGGACCGGTTCGTGGTGGGATACGGCCTCGACTATGCCGAGCACTACCGCCACCTGCCCTACATTGGGGTGCTCGATCCCCGCGTTTACTCCAAGGAGCCGCGCACCGGCTCATGACGGCGGACCGCAAGGATCAGGACGACGCCGAGCGGAACTCACGCATCGCCATGCGCATGATCCGCAAGGAGATCAAGCGCCTGCTTGATCAATGGGATCCCCTCTCGCTGCGCGGCCTGCACGGTTTCGGCACCGAGTACGATCCCTACGTCGGCCCGATCGGCGTCCTCGTGCGCAAGGGCGCCGAGCCGATGGAAATCGCCCGCCACCTGGACCGCCTCGTGCGGGAGGAATGGGGGCTTCCGCCCTGCCGGGAAAAATGCGTGCAGGTCGCGGAGAAGATCCATCGCTGCGGCAACATGCTCCGCTGAAACCATCATCCCGCTTCAGCGCAGTCCGGCGAACTCGAGGAAGGGGTCCGCATTCCGGAAGCCGTAAAGCGCCAGCGCCCCGGCTCCTTCACGCGGCAGGTTGTTCACGTCGAGTCCTCCACGGACCATGACGAAGGCGGGCGTGCCGGTCCGTCCCGGGAAGTACTGCTGGCGCAGCCGCATGATGATCTGCTCATGCTCCTCCACCACGTTGATCCATTCGGCGGTGTCACTCACCTCGTGCATGATCTCCAACGCGCGCTGGCGCAGTTCCTCGTCCTCGGCCAGGGCGATTCCATTCTGCGAGGTCACCACCCGGTTTTCCCGCATCAGGGTGATGGCTTCCTCGACCGGCATGCCGGCCATGGCGAGCGAGCTGGAGGCAACCAGCTCGAAGAACGCACGCCTCCTGTCCGCCCCCCTTCGCGTCAGGAGAAAACGCACACGGATGTCGCCGTTCTCGACGCCCTCCGCCACGATCGTGGGAAGGTGCCTTCTCTCAAACTCCTGGCAGATGTTGCAGGTGAAGTCGGTGATCATGACCAACTCGTATGGTGCATCGGGATCACCGATGGTCATCGCATCCACGGCCTCTCGCAGCCTGCTCGCTCTTTCGGCAGGATCCACCTGCCTCGGTGGCTCGGCCGGTGGTTCGGCCTCCTCCGCCGGTTCGGCACTGGCGACGGTCTCCCGGGGAGTGGGCTCCTCTCCCCGGAGCATTGTCTCCTCCGCGTATTCTTCCGCCCCGTTCTCGGGACCCACGCCGTCAAGGAAGGGCCAGATCGCCACGACGCCGATGAAGCCAAGCGCCACCCCCTGTGCCACGGGGATCAGCGGCACCTCGAAGGCGCTCCGGATCGTTGGCCAGCAACTCACCGCCACACCGAGCGAAATCGCCGCGGCCACCACGCACAGCAGGCAGTAGTCTGCAAAACCGAACATCATGGAGGACGCAAAGGCCAGCGAGGCGCCCGCATGCCCCAGCGCCAGTGCCGCCAGCAGGAACCGCGCGTTGATGTTCGGGGTCTGGGTTGTCAGCCACCGCGCCCCCAGGATGGCCGCCATGAGGGAACTGCCCCACCATTCAAGCGACACCCCGAGGAACTTCGCTCCACCGCACTGCTCCTCGCACACGGCACCCACCTGCTCCACGCCCATGTCGGCCATGATGAGAAGAATGGCGGAGACGCCGAAGTAAGCAAACCCGAGGATGTAGGTGAAGGTCGGACGAAACCACGTTGGCTCCGGGCCTTCGTACTCCGGCTGCTGCCGTTCTTCATGCGCCCCGGGAGTTTCGGATGGGGCTCCGGAACGCCCGGTGGAGCGCCGCCGCCGGCCTCGGAACTTCGATTTTGACACGGTTTCCTCCGGAGGAACTGCTGCGGTCTGTCCGGGTGGGGCAGTGGGCATCCACCGCAACGGATTCTCATTCGTGCAATGGGGACCTGCCGCCCCCCGCGAGCGGTTTGTTCTTTAGGAGGATGGTGGGTGGCAAAGCAAGCTCAGCTGGGAGGGGGCGCCACCGCTCCTGTCCGCGTCCGGGCCTTCCGGCTGGAGGCGGCACGCCGTTTCGCCTTCGCGGCGGGCACCAGTGCAATGTCCAGGACCTGTTCCAGCCGGTCCACGGGGTGGAAGGTGATCTTGCGGGTCAGTTCCGGGGGCATCTCCTCCAACTCCGGCAGATTGTCCCGTGGGATCAGCACCTGCCCGATGCGGTACCGGTAGGCCGCGAGGGCCTTCTCCTTCAGTCCACCCACCTTGAGGATGCGGCCGCGGAGCGTCAGCTCGCCCGTCATGGCGAGGTCCTGGCGCGCGGGCCGGCCGGAGAGCGCGGAGGCCAGCGATACCGCCAGCGTGATCCCTGCGGAGGGGCCGTCCTTGGCGATGGCGCCCTCGGGCAGGTGAACATGCACGTCGTTCGTCCTGTAGAATTCGGGGTCGAGGCCGAGCTGCACCGCGTTTGCCCGCAGGAAACTCAGCGCCGTCTTGGCGCTTTCCTTCATCACATCACCCAGCTTGCCGGTCAGGTGCAGGTCGCCCTTGCCGGGCATGATCCGCACCTCGACGGTCAGGACCTCACCACCCGCCTCCGTCCATGCCAGGCCGACGGCATTGCCGATCTCCGGCCGGCGTTCAAGCACCTGCTCGCGGAAGGGCTCCGGGCCGAGCATCTCCCGCAGGAGGCGCTCGTCCACGGCGGGGAGCGCCCCGGCCTTCTGCTGCCCCTGGGCGGAGACGACCCGCGTGGCCAGCTTCCGGCAGACCCGCTGGATTTCGCGCTCGAGGGACCGCACGCCCGACTCCCGCGTATAGCGCTGGATAAGGTAAATGAGCCCCTTCTTCGCGAACCGCGCGTCACGCCGGCGGAGCCCGCTCGCCTTCACGGACTTTGGCACCAGATGCCTCTGCGCAATCTCCACCTTCTCGAGGTCCGTATAGCCGGAAATCCGGATGATCTCCATCCGGTCCTCCAGGGCGGCCGGGATGCCGGCCGTCGTGTTCGCTGTGGTGAGGAACATCACTTGGGACAGGTCGTAGTCCACGTCCAGATAATGGTCGTTGAACTCGCGATTCTGCTCGGGATCGAGCACTTCGAGCAACGCCGCAGCCGGGTCGCCCCGGAAGTCGCTCGACATCTTGTCCACCTCGTCCAGCAGGAAGACCGGATTGACCGTTCCGGACTTCTTCATCCCCTGGATGATCTTGCCTGGCAGGGCCCCCACGTAGGTGCGCCGGTGTCCGCGGATTTCCGCCTCATCGCGCACTCCACCGAGTGACAGCCGCACGAAGGTCCGGCCGCAGCAGCGTGCGATGCTGCGCGCCAGTGAGGTCTTCCCCACTCCCGGCGGACCCACGAAGCATACGATCGGTCCCTTGACACGGCCGGCGAGCTTCGTCACGGCCAGGTACTCCACGATGCGTTCCTTTGCCCGCTCCAGCCCGTAGTGATCCTCGTCCAGGATTTCTCGGGCTCGTGTCAGGTCAATCTCGTCGCCGGTGCGCTGGGTCCATGGCACCTCCACCAGCCACTCGATGTAGGTCCGCGCCACGGTGGCTTCCGGGGAGAGTGGCGGCATGCGCTCGAGCCGCTGGAGTTCCCGTTCCGCCCGGGCCCGGGCCTCCTCCGGCATTCCACACTTCGCCACCTCCTCCCGCAGCTCGTCCAGCTCGGAGTGTTCCTCGCTCCCGATGCCAAGCTCGCGCTCGATTACCTTGAGCTGCTCGTTGAGGAAATGGTCGCGTTGGGAGCGCCCCACCCGGTTTCGCACCTGCGAGACGATCTGGTCCTCCAGCTCCAGAATCTGGTTTTCCTTCTCCAGGTTCTGATTGAGGAGCATGAACTTCTCTTCAAGGGCGGAGGACTCAAGAATGAGCTGCTTTTCCTCCCGCCGGATTTCCGCGTAGTTCGCCACCGCGTGGACCAGTGCCAGCGGATCCTCGAGGTTCCGAATGGAAACGAGCAGGTCCTCGGGGATGCGGTCGGACAGGCGGGCGTGGGTCTCGAACAGGCTGAGCGTCGTGCGCATGTAGGCCTGCGCGGTGGAGTGCTCCAGGCTGCGGATGTCCATCCGGACGAGCAGGGCCTGCAGCGGATCGGTGCCCGCGACGAAGTCCACGGCCCGGGCGGTGTAGAGGCCCTCCACAAGGATCTTTGCCGCACCGTCCGGGACCCGCAGCACCTGCAGGATCTCCGCCACACACCCCACGTCGAAAACGTTCTCGCGCCCGAGCTGTTCGACGGCTTCCTCGTCACGCTGCGTGGCCAGAAAGACGCGCTTGTCCGCCTTCAACGCTGCCTGCACCGCGGAGAGGCTCTCCTCCCGCATCACGAACAGCGGCGTGACCGCGCTCGGGAAAACCACCATGCCGCCAAGCGGCAGGACCGGAAGCAGCGCCGATTCGAAGGACTCCATCCTCGCACCCCAGTCAGCAGAATCCACCGGGCGAATGGGACCACGCTCACCGCCCAATGCAAGGAGCAAGGCACCACCCGCCGCCCTACCCTGTCCAGTAAAACATCCGTCGCATGCTGCGTGACAATTCACAGAAAAACAGCAAGGAACGAAGCTGCCCCGGACGCTTGCACACCCAGGGGCCTCTGCTCCACGGGCACCTCCCGCCATTCCGTGCAGACCTGAGAAATCGGCGGATGGTACACCCCGGTTCCACCCGGTGGTATCCCTTGGATTGACCGGCGGGCATTTTTCCGCATGACCGGTACCGTCACTTCGGAGGTGAGACGATGCCATCCGCCAGAAGCGCCTGCTCCGTGACTCCCCGCCGCCTGCCCCGGACCCCGCGGCGGGCGCTGGCCCATTTGCGGGAGGCCGATCCCCTCATGGCGGAGGTCATCGGGCGCTGCGGTCCTTTCCGGCTGGCCCGGCATCCGGAGGGCTTTTTGGCCCTATGCTGGGCGATCATCGGGCAACAACTCTCCATGTTGGCGGCCGGACGCATCACGGCACGCTTCACGGATCTGGTGGTCCGCCATGGTGGCGGCGAGCCTGACGTGGTGCGGCGCATCCCGGAGGCGGAGCTTCGCGCCTGCGGCCTGAGCGGAGCCAAGGCGGGGACGGTCCGGCGTCTCGCGGATTTCTGGCTGGAGGAACGGCTCAACGCGCGCCGGCTCGCTGCTCTCCCGGACGAGGAGATACTCCGTCTTCTCATCCCCGTGAAGGGCATCGGGCCGTGGACTGTGAAGATGTACCTGATCTTCTCGCTGCACCGGCCGGACGTCCTCCCAGCGGAGGATCTCGGCCTTCGCGCGGGATTTCGCGACATCTACATGGGTGGCGGGGGGGGCATGCCCGATGCGGATGCCATCGAAGCCCACGCCGCCCGGTGGCGGCCCTTCCGCACCGTCGCCACCTGGTACTGCTGGCGGCACCTTGAATGGCTGAGGAACCAAAAAAACGGCGGAGCGTGAGGGCTGACCATCACGCTCCGCCGGATTGTCGTAACAATGGCATCCAAGGGAGCCTATCCGGCAAAATGTCCACAGACGTAGACTTCCTGCCCCGGCAGAAGGTTCACCGGTCCGGCGTGATAGCGGCGGTAAAACTCCGCCACCGACTGGTCATTCTCCCATGCCATTGTTACAAAGAAGGTCCGCTCCGGGTCCTCGATCTGGAAGGCCTCCTCCGCCTCGCTGGATACGTCCTCCGGAGAGAAGTAGCTTGCCCAGAGGTGTCCCGGATGCTTGCGGGCGGCGGCGATCCATTTGTCCAGCGTTCGGCGGGCTGCTTCCGCCTGCCCGTGCTTGACCACTGTCTTGATCACCTCAATGTACATTCGGTGTCTCCTCGGTGGATTCCGGCATCGGCAAGCATTTTTGCTTGACAGTGAAGCCTGCCGTGCCGGTGGCAGGAACCCGGATAATCCCCTGCCCGATCGGCGCGGGGGACTTACTGGAATCCCGGCTGGGAAATCAATGGGTTTCCTCGGGTTCCCCCGATGTGCGGCTTGCAGGCATGCGTAAAGTCCGCTTTACTCACCCCCACGCTTTCGCAGATTCCGTACCCTGCCAGTATCCTTCCGGAGGTCCTGCCGTGACCGAAAAGAGCCTGCCAGACACCACAACTCTCCGCGAAAAAGCCGAGCGCTACCTCATGCCGAACTACGGAACGCGGGATGTCGTCCTCGTGCAGGGCGAGGGCGTGCGAGTCCGCGACTCCGACGGCAAGGAGTATCTAGACTTTCTGGGCGGAATCGGTGTGAACAATCTGGGACATTGCCACCCGGCGGTGGTTGGGGCCTTGAAGCGCCAAGCGGAGAAACTCCTGCACACCTCCAACGCCTTCCTGCTCCAGCCGCAGATCGAGCTGGCGGAGCGCCTCTGCGCCAACCTCGGCATGACCAAGGCCCTTTTCGCCAACTCAGGCGCCGAGGTGACCGAAGCGGCCATCAAGCTCGCCCGGCTCTGGTCCCGCAAGAAATTTGGAGAGGACCGCCACCGCATCATGGTCTTCAAGAACTCCTTCCACGGACGGACCTTCGGGGCGCTCAGCGCCACCTGGTCACCGAAGGTGCGCGAGGGCTTCGACCCCGTCCTCCCGGGCTTCGTCTTCGCCGAGTTCAACGACCTGATGGACGTGGACGAGAAATGGGACGATTCGATCTGCGCCGTGATGATGGAGACCGTCCAGGGCGAGGGTGGCGTGCGGCCGGCGAACTCCGTCTTCCTCCGTGGCTTGCGCCAGCGCTGCACTGAGCGGGAAGCCGCCATGATCTGCGACGAGGTGCAGTGCGGCATGGGGCGCACCGGCCGGCGCATGGCCTACCAGTGGGCGGAGGTCCTGCCCGACATCGTGCCGGTGGCGAAGGCCCTCGGTGGAGGTGTTCCCATTGGGGCACTTCTCGCCCGGGGGGAATTCGCGGACGTGTTCCAGAAGGGCTCCCACGGCACCACCTTCGGCGGAAATCCGCTCGCCTGTGCCGCGGCCCTCGCCGCCACGGACATCCTCTTCGAGGACGGGTTCCTGGCCGAGGTCGGACGGAAGGCCTGCTGCCTGTGGGGACTGATGGAGAGCATCATCGCCGACTTCCCGGAGGTTTGCGACCACGTGCGGGGGGTCGGCTTGATGCAGGGGCTGGTGCTCAAGGTGCCGGCGCTGCTGCTTCCGGCGATTGCGCGGCGCCACGGGCTGCTGGTCGGCGTCACCGCGGAGACAGTTGTACGCCTGCTGCCACCGCTGATTGTGTCGGACGAGGACCTTGAAGAGGGCGCGGCCAAGCTCCGCGCCGCCCTGACCGAATTCCGCGACCACGTCATGGAGAAGTCCCGCGCGCAGTAGGAACAACCCCCCTCTGGAAAAGCCTTGCAGTGGAGGCCGCGGCACGCCACCGCGGGCCGATGACCCAAGCCCGCTCCTGGCCGCTCACTCCGGTCCTTTGGTGTCGAGCATGCGCTCCATCCAACGATGCGGGTGTCCGACCTCCATATGCTCTGGCGCCGTGGCGTGGAACCCAAGTCGTTCGTAAAAGTTGAGGGCGTGGGTTTGCGAGGAAAGGACGAGCCGGCGGAACCCGAGTTCGCGGGCGCGTGCGATGGCGGCCTCCATAATGGCGGACCCGGCGCCCTGGCCACGGCGTTCCTTCAGCACGGCCAGCCGCCCGATCCGTGCCGCCGGCGGCGTGCCGTCCACAACGACAAGACGTGCGACCGCAATGGCCCTTCCCTCCTTGTCGAAGGCGAGGAAGTGGCGTGCGCCATCCGCATCCGCGTCTTCCCACTCGCACTCCTCCGGGTATTCCTGCTCCTCGACGAAAACTCGGCGGCGTATGTGGCGGACGTCGTCCCCGTCGGGGCCGTTCCACGTGACTTCGCGAATCGAAAGGCTGCCGGGGTATGTCATGGTGTTCAGTCTTGCTCCTCGGTGAAGTCCACCCGGATGCGGTCGGGACTGCGGGGCACCACCTCGAAGTGCCGGCTCTCCATCGTGGAGGTGCGGGTAAGCGTATAGCGCCCGGGCTCGAGCTGCACTTCCATGTCGCGCGCGTATATCTCCTGGACGGGCCGGCGGACCGCCTCGCCCGAGCGCGAGATGACAAGGAACTGCTCGTCGGGCGAGAGCGGGCTGTCCTCCGGTGCCACGACGTCCAGGTTCACGAGCAGGTAGGTGCGGCAGGTGAGGTCTAGGTCCAGCTCTCCGCCCCTTGGCACGCTAATGAGGCGGCCTTCCGCCTCGTCGCCCTGGAGGATCAGGCGCGCCTGGCCGGCCGGGAGGTTATCGAACCGGAAGTGGCCACGGAAGTCCGTCCTGGTCTTCCAGCGCTGGCGGGAGACCGCCGGGCCTTCCACGCGGCCCACACCGGTGATCACCTCCACAAGCACATCGCCGCAGCTCTCATCGCGCCTGTTCATGACCGTGCCGCGAACGGTACCGGTGCCGTGCAGGCCGAGTTCCAGCGCTCTGTCGCCGAGGGTGTCCGGATCCAGCAGTGCACTTCCAAGCACCTCGCCGCTCTGCCGGTCCTGCGCCAGCACAACGTAATCGCGGCCCTTCACCACGTTTTCGATGCTGAAGATACCCGTCTCGGAGATAGCCGCCGCGGGGCGCCGGCGCCATGGGGCGAACTCCTCCGGCACGGAGAAAGGCCGCGCCTCGCGGTCGAGTTCCTCCGCGTTGAGGACCAGGTCCCGGAACGCGCCGCCGAACGTGGGCGGAGCCACGAGTCGGCCCTCGACCTCCAGCAGTTCGGACAGGACCACCGAGCCCACCTCCGGATTGTTGCCTTCCCGAATGCGGAGGGGGATTTCCCGGAAGTACTCCCGGCCGTCCCCGGCCTCCGCCACGAGCAGCAGGCGGTACACGCCCGGGCGGAGGTTTCCGAGCCGGAAATCGCCGCTGCCGGTTGGCGGAATCGTGAAGTCCTCGCGCCAGCCCCGGTACCGGTCCACGATCACGGCGGTTCCCCGCAGCTCCTCTCCGTGTGTGGCGCCCTCCGGCAGCACGGCGGTTCCGTGCACTTCTGCGAAGGGGTGGAGG
The DNA here is from genome assembly GCA_007132505.1 of Candidatus Sumerlaeota bacterium. Classification (GTDB taxonomy): domain Bacteria; phylum Sumerlaeota; class Sumerlaeia; order SLMS01; family SLMS01; genus SLMS01. The sequence continues at coordinate 1,133 of SLOM01000194.1, read as the reverse complement.
ACGACCTCGGGCTGGGTCCCCGCCTGCGGGCGGAAGTCCCGCAGGTGCCCCGTGTTGTAGTCGGAGTGTGAAGCGGCGAGCTGATATTCGGTGGGGAAGACGCGCTCGAAGCGGAATCGTCCGTCCTCGCCGCTGGTGGCCTTGTGTTCCTTCGGTGCGCGCGTCTCCTGCGGGCCGAGCAGTTCGCTCAGGACCACCTCGGCGCCTTCGACCGGCTGGTGGCCTCCCTCTCCACCCGCCACCACGCGGCCAGTGAAGGTCACCCCTCGAGTCACCTGCAAGTCCACTCGCGTCACGCGGCTTCGCTCAAAATCGCGGCGCGTCAGGACGAGCGGGTCCTTGCCGTAAAGGAAGGGTGCCGGGAGCTCTTCCTCCTCGAGCGCAATGCGGATCTCCTGCGGCTCGTGCAGGAGGAGTTCGAACCTCCCGTCCGAGCCGGTGCGCACCGTTTTCTCCTGCCATTCCGTATCCCGGGTGCGCAGGGAACTGGGCCGCCACCGGGCCTTCACCGGTATATCGGCGATCCGCTGCGTCCTTTCATCGGCCACGAGGCCGCGCACCTCGAAGGGCCGTGGCTTGCTGAGCGTCAGCCGGAGCGACTCGCCCGGTTCCCCGGCCACGATCTCCTGTGCGATGGCCTGCGGTTCGCCGTCTATCATCAGCCCGGCGATGAAGGCGCGTCCGGGAGGCAGCAGGAACTCGAAGGCCCCCTCTGCTCCCGCTTGGATGATCGAATGGGACTCCTCGCGTGTGAAGGCATTCTGCACCGCCACGGGGAGCCGGTCCTCGGTCTTCGCGACGAGGTAGAGCTGGGCGCGCGGGACGGGCCGGCCATCGTGTGTCAGCACCTCGCCCGTCAGGCGGGTGCGCTCGGGCGTGGGTTCCGGTGTGGGAGTGGGTGTGGGGGCCGGGGTGGGTGTCGGAGTGGGCTCGGGTGTTTCCTCCGGCTCGGGAGCCGGGGTGGGTTGCGCCTCCTCCGGTTCCTCCTCCTGCTCCGGCTCGGCCGGGCGGGGCTCCCGTTCGCCGACGGGCGATCGGAAGGCGTACATCTCGCTCGTCTCCCGGCCTCCCCTCTCGATCAGGTAATAGCCTACTCCGAGTGCCAATAGCACGGAGAGGACGGCGGCAATGGG
>SLOM01000181.1 GCA_007132505.1 Candidatus Sumerlaeota bacterium | reverse complement strand
GCACCCCTTCCGGATGACCGGACCGACGCCTGGATGGTCTCAGCCGGAATCAACCTGCCCATCCCGAACGCAAGACGGCGCGCCGCAAAGGAGCAGGCCCGGCAGCAGACCCGGGAGGCGGCACTGCGGCTTCAGGCGCGCGAGGATGAGATTGTGGAACAGCTATACTCGGCCGCGGCACGGGCCGGGTCACTCCGGGAACAGCTTGCCATTCTCGAGAGCCGGGTCCTTCCGCTCGCGGAGGAAGCCGCCGAGGCCGCCGAGGCGCGGTACGTCGGCGGGCAGCGAACGTATCTGGACATGCTGGACGCGCAGCGCATGTACGTCGCCGTGCAACGCGACCTGCTGCGGGTGCGGCGCGACTACCTCCTGGCCGTGGCGGACCTGGAACGTGCCGCCGGAGGCCCCCTCGAAATGCCCCACACGGAGATTTTCCAATGAAGAATCGAATCAGGAAGGCCCTGGGCTGGATGGCACCTGGAGCTGCGCAGGGAGCCGCCGTGGCAGCAGTCGTCGTGACCGGCTTCGTGGCCTACAACATGGGTGCGCGCAGCACCACAAATGGCCAGGACCATGACGGTTCCCCCACCACTCAGACCGTCCCTGCCGATGCACAGGACGCCGATGTCATCTATACGTGTCCCATGCACCCACAGATACAGCAGGACGAGCCGGGAGATTGTCCGATTTGCGGGATGGAGCTCGTTCCAATGGAGACGGACGGGCCGTCCAGTCCGGATGGCTCTGCCTCAGACGTCCGGGATCATGCGCATGGGCACGTCCACGATCACGGAACGAATTCAAACGACAACGGCATCCTGGGCTACGCCTGCGCGATGAATTGCGTGCCGCCTCTCCCCGAGGAGGGCGACTGCCCCATCTGCGGCATGGAAATGCAGGCGGTGCACGCGGACGACAATGGCGGGCCTGATGAGGTGGCCTCGGAGCGGCGCATGAGCATGTCGCCGTCGGCACTGGCACTGGCGGACATACGGACGGCCCCCGCTGAACGGCGGACGGCAGTCCGGCAGGTGCGCCTGAGCGGGCAACTCGCCGTGGCGGAGCCCCGCCGCGCCCAGGTAAGCGCCGACGTGGGTGGCCGTATAGACCGGCTGTACGCGGAGTTCGAGGGCCAGAGCATTGAGGAAGGGCAGGACCTGGTGCTTCTCTACAGCCCGGAGCTGCTTGCCGTCCAGAAGGAGTTCCTGCAGGCGAAGCGCTCGCTGGACAACCTTGCCGATGATGCGGGTGCCACCATCCGCCGGGCGAGCGAGGCCGCCGTGGCCGCCGGGCGCGAGAGGCTCCGGCTGGCCGGGCTCGCACCGGAGCAGATAGACGAGATTGCCAGCGAGGGGACGGCACGCGAGCGGGTGACGCTCCGGGCTCCCGCCGCCGGAACAGTGCTGGAGCGAAACTTTGAGCAGGGCGACTATGTGCCCACGGGCGGACGAATCCTCACGATCGCAGATCTCTCCACGGTGTGGGCAGAGCTCGAAGCCTACGAAACCGATCTCACATGGCTGCGGGTTGGCGTGCCGGTGACGTTCACGGCACAGGCACATCCGGGCGAGACGTTCCCCGGCGAGGTCGCCTATATAGATCCGGTCATGAGGCCCGCGACCCGCACGACGCGTGTTCGCGTGGACGTGGAGAACCCGGACGGGCTGCTGAAGCCGGGCATGTATGTCACCGGTCAGGCTGACGCTGAGCTGGCTGAGGACCCGCCCCCCATTGTGATCCCGGCAAGCGCCCCGCTCATCACCGGGAGGCGGGCCATTGTTTATGTCAAGATCCCGGAGCGGGAAAGGCCGACGTTCGAGGGACGTGAAGTCGTCCTCGGGCCACGCACGCGCGATGGATATGTCGTCCGGGAGGGACTTGCCGAGGGCGAACAAGTGGTCGTCAACGGAGCCTTCCGAATTGATTCCGCGATGCAGATCATGGCCCGGCCGAGCATGATGAGCCCCGACGGCGGTGACCCAGTGCCGGGGCATGACCATGGCCCGGATGAGGACCACGACGCGCACGATGAGCACCCGGAGGAGCTGGCCCCCACCCACGATCACGCGGAAACGCCTGCACTGGCGGCCGAGGCCCTTGATGTGGCGCTGGACGTCTATCTGGAGCTGACGGAAGCCCTCGCCTCCGATGACCATACGGCAGCCCGTGCGCAATGGGAGAGGCTGCACGCCAGGGCGGACGACGCGGGCGATCACTCCCTCCACGAGCTGGCGGAAACCGGAGCTGCCGCGGAAGACATCGCAACCTCCCGCAAAGTGTACCACACGCTGAGCAATGCCATGATCGCTGCTGTGCAGGAATACGGCAACCCCGCCGGCACAACCATACACCTGGCCCATTGCCCGATGGCTTTCGATTGGGAGGGGGCGGATTGGCTCCAGCCCGGCACGCAGATCAGAAACCCCTATTTCGGGGCCGAGATGCTCGCGTGCGGAACGATAGAAGCGGAGTTCGCCTCGAATGATTGACCGGTTCATCAAATACTGCATGGAGCAGAAGCTGATTGTTGTGCTCCTCGGTGTGGTGCTGCTCGCCTGGGGGCTGATGGTGATGCCCTTCCAACCGGGCAACTGGCCGCACCTGCCCAACGGCACGCAGTATCCCCATGATCCTGTTCCGGTGGACGCAATTCCGGACCTTGGGGAGAATCAGCAGATCGTCTTTACAGAGTGGCCCGGCCGCTCGCCCCAGGACATCGAGGACCAGGTTACCTATCCCCTCACAACCGCGCTGCAGGGGATTCCCGGTGTGCGCACCATCCGGTCGAACTCCATGTTCGGTTTCTCCTCAATTTCGGTAATCTTCGAGGAGAACGTGGAGTTCTACTGGTCGCGGTCACGGGTTCTCGAAAAGCTGGCCAGTCTGCCGCCGGGAACTGTCCCTCCCGGAGTTGAGCCGCAGCTGGGACCGGATGCAACGGCCATGGGGCAGGTCTTCTGGTACACGCTCCAAGGCCGCACCCCTGAGGGCGAGCCGGTTGGCGGCTGGGACCCCGAGGAGCTGCGCTCCATACAGGATTGGTACGTTCGTTACGCGCTTCAGAGCGCCGAGGGCGTCTCCGAGGTGGCGAGTATTGGCGGCTTCGTCCGCGAATACCAGATAGACGTCAACCCCGACGCCATGCGGAGCTTCGGAGTCTCGCTCCCGCAGGTTATTAACGCAGTACAGCGGTCGAACCTGGACGTGGGGGCACGCACGCTCGAAAGCACCGGCGTCGAGTATGTCATTCGTGGCCGCGGATTTATCCAGGGAGTGGAGGATATCGAAGACACCGTCGTCGTCAGCCGCGACGGCATTCCGGTGACCATCTCCCAGGTGGCCGCTGTGAGCACCGGCCCGGCACTTCGCCGGGGTGTGCTGACGATTTCGGGGGCAGAGGCGGCGGGTGGCGTGGTCACGGCGCGCTACGGCGCCAACCCGATGCAGGTTATCGAAAACGTAAAGAACAAGATCGAGGAGATTTCTCCGGGCCTCCCAAGGCGGACGCTTGAGGATGGCACCGTCAGCCAGGTTACCATTGTTCCATTCTACGACCGCAGCGGCCTGATCCAGGAGACCATCGGCACGCTGGAGGACGCGCTCCGCAACCAGATACTCATCACCGTCATTGTCGTCCTGCTGATGGTGTTCCACCTGCGCAGTTCCGCCATGATCAGCTCCATGCTGCCACTGGCAGTGCTGTTCACGTTCATCATGATGAAGCTCTTCGGTGTGCAGGCGAACGTGGTGGCCCTTGCCGGTATCGCCATTTCCATCGGCACGGTTGTGGACATGGGAATCGTGCTGACGGAGAACATGCTCCAACACCTGCGCAAGGCGGCGCCCGGTGAATCCCGGTTTACCGTCCTGCACCGTGCTGCGAGCGAAGTGGGCTCCGCTGTCACGACCGCCGCTGCCACCACGATCGTCAGCTTCCTCCCTGTATTTACAATGATCGGCCAGGAAGGCAAGCT
>SLOM01000290.1 GCA_007132505.1 Candidatus Sumerlaeota bacterium | reverse complement strand
TATGCGCGGGTGCTATGTGATGACATTTTCGGCCATGATCGCCTCCGGAATGAGATCATCTGGTCCTACCGTTCCGGCGGGGGCAGCAAGCAGCGGTACGGCCGCAAGCACGACACGATACTCTGGTACGGGAAGGGCAAACGTCCCTTTTTCGATACAAGCGCAGCACGCGTCCCCTACGATGCGATCATCGCTCCGAAACGCGCCCACCTCTTCCACAAGGACGGCAAGGTGTCAGGGGACGTGCTGGAAATTTCTCGTCCGCCGAATCACTCGCGCGAGTGGACCGGATGGCCCACGCAGAAACCAATCGCCCTGCTCCGGTTTCTCGTGCGGGTCCACAGTGCTCCGGGCGACCTGGTAGGCGATTTCTTCTGCGGCAGCGGGACGGCCCTTGTCGCCGCGCGTGAGCTTGGGAGGCGTGCGTTCGGTTGCGATACGTCCGCCGATGCTCTCGCCATCGCCTGCAAGCGGCTGCAGACGGCGAAACACAACGAAACGCCTCCACCGGAGCAGTCACAAGGTCAGGGTCCTATTGAATCCAGGGACCAAGCCTGTCAAGACTGAGTGCTTCGGGGTTAAGGTAGTTTTCTGATAGAATGCTGTGGTGAACCATGACGGCGATGCGCCATGCAATCCCGCCGGCCAGCGCGGCCAGAAGGAGCCTCTGCCTCGTCGCACGGGGTATGCCATCTCCTGGCGGTCCGGCAATGGCGTAAGCTCCCGCAAGGCAGAACGCCAGCCCTATCCAGCAGAAGAGATCCTGGTCGCGCCAGAACTTGAGGTCCGGATTCCAGAGCAGATTGAAAAGGCCTGTCATGGCCAGAATCAAAAGAAGAAACACGCCTGACTGCTCACGAACGAAGGCGCCCCATCGAATATACGGAGCACCTGCCGCCAGCAGGATCACTCCGGGCCATCCCATCAGCACGATTTCCGTCAGGATGTGCAGGAGGTGCTGTGGGTCGAAAGTTGTATACTGGAAATTTACGCCCGTGTAGGGGTGAGTCGGATCAATGAAGGGGATGAGCTTGCCCTCGAGCGCGTGACTCTCCGCCATATAGCTTAGATCAAAACCGAAGTAATAGGCGATGGAGCCTGTCAGAAATGCAGGGAGAATCATTGCCGCGAGGGCATAGACGCGCAGCTCCGTGTTCTCCTCGCGCCACCGCTTCCATAGTAGGTAAAGAAGTGCCGGCAGGAGCCAGCCAATCATCAGATGAAAAAAAGCGCCTATGGAAAAAGCCAGCGCTGGCTTCCACACGGGTTCCCGCCCGCGCAATGCCTCCACGCCAAGTATGGCAAAGACAGCCACCGCCAGAAGTATTTGCACATAGTGTTCTGCAGGTCCCAGGGTGTGCTGCGACCAGTTCCCCGCCAGCAGGAGTGTCACCACGAGCGCCCCACCCAGGAGACGCTGCTTTGCCCTGTTCGCGTAAACCCAAATCAAGAAGGCAAGAGGAGCCGCCAGCCCGAGCACATTGTAGGCCGTGATCGCATCGAACGCAAACCAGAGGTTCGTCAGGCGGTAACCCAGCGAATAAAGCAGGGTTGCCCCAATAGAGTCGTATCGAACCAGAACTCCGCGCTCGGAAAATGCCTCCTGTGGAATGACGACTCGTGCATAAAAATCACCATCCCCATAGGCAATTGCCACGGACCGGAAGATCCAGAGGCCGGCAAATGCCACAAGCAACAGCGCAACAGGATGAAAGAGTATCTTGGGAATAGACGCAACACCGCCGCGCAAAACACCAACGAGTTCCTGAAAGGTGCGTTCGGGCAACAGCAGGATTATCAGGGGCAGGAGTGCCGGGCTCAGGCGATAGATAGACGGAAAGTCCCAGAGCTGCAGACCGCCCCAGAACCAGTCTCTAAGGATGAATTCATCTGCGCCGGGGAACGGGAAAAACCAGTCCGCAAGGGCCAGGAGGGCCACGAAAGCGCAGAGCGGCAGGAGGATCGCCGCGGCCAGAAGGTGGGGGCCTTCAGGTGCCTTCACTCTGTTTCTCTCCGCCGACCGTGGGATTCCCGGGCCGGCCGGAGGCGAGAAGGCCCAGCCCCGCCGCCACAAGTGACCAGAAGAGTGCCGCCCGGCTGGGCATGTGAAGCGGGAAACTGGTGAACATGATCCCCAGAAACGTGACCAGCGCGCAGAATATCGCAAGGGCCGGCAGCCGGCGCGGGTCGTCCCTTCGCCGGGCGATACGCCAGAGCCCCGCCAGCAGGCCAAGCATCATGCTGAGGAAGAACACAAGCGCCGGAAGACCCAGCTCCGCCCCGATCTGGAGATAATCGTTGTGCGTTTGCTCGGCGATGCGGTGTCCGATTCGGTGCCGGGCTGTATAGGCAGCGCCGCTTTCGTCCTGGCGGATGATCGAGGCAAAGGAGGGGCTGAATTCGTTTGTATAGCGCCCCGGCCCTACACCAAACAGGGGGTTCTTGCGGATCATGTCCGAGGCCAGCATGTACATGACGCTGCGCTCGCGGACCGACTGGTCATCGGCGCGTGTCACGTCCGCGAACCTCTGCGCCACGCGAAGCCCCGTGGGGTTCCATGGTCCAGGCGTGGAGAAGGCCACAAGAAGCGCCAGAACGACAGCAGGCAGACCGAAAACGATCGCCTTGTTGAAGGTGAATCCACCGCTCAGAGCCTCTGCCAGCGAACCCGACCACCACGAGTAGGCCAGCGCCGCCGCTGCCAGGACCATCGCCAGCGCGGCAGCCGGTATCACTCCCACAAAGAGTGCCGTCAGCAACAGCGCGCAGAAACCCCCGGCGAGCGCCACCGGGGGCAGGCGCAGCTCCAAGGCCACCCTCAGCCCGGCCGCAAGCGTGATCGCCACCCAGGGCTGCCGGCTCCCGCTGAAGGCAAGGTGCAGCAGAGCCAGTCCGATGACAACGAGCACCACTGTTCGCCACAGCACCCTGCGACGCGTCCGTGGTGTTCCATCGAAAAGGAACACCGCACCCAGAACGGCGATCACCGCAGCGAAGCTGCCTGCGTATTCGGGATTGGCGAGCGTGCTGATGGAGGCTGATCGGGCCATCCCGCCTTCGACGGTGCGGCGGATCACCCGTTCGTCGTGATCCCCCTCCACAATGGACCGTGGGTCTATGCCGTAGATGAACTCATTGAATCCACGGAACCCGAGGCTGCTCGTCACGCCGATGAAGGCGATCACCGCCCCGGAGGTAAGCGCCGCCAACAGAAAGACTCGGCACCACGCGGGCCGGGCCAGAAACAGCGGCGCCGCCGCCACGGCCAACCCCGCCAGCAGATGGGGAGTCCAGTGAACGATACTCACGCCGCGCGAGGGGCTCAGCAGCGTGGCCAATGATCCCCACAAGATGAAAAGCAGCAGCGGGACAAGCGCCAACAGCACCTGCGGTTCCCGATATCGCCGCCACAGCGGCGTCAGCAGCGCCACCGCCCCGGCGCACACCACCCCGACGGCAAGGCTCTGGAACACCACCCATTTGGCTACAATCATGGTGGAGCGCGTGGCCGCGAATTCGGGAAGGAAGCCCGGCGGAAGGACCACGATGGGAACCAGGACGCCGATCAGACCCAGACAGACGGCTCCAATCGCCTCCAGCCCAAGGAGCAGCGTCCGCTGCCATCCCCCCGAGCGGGTGGCAGAATCCTGCTCCTCGCGGTGTGCGTGCCGCGGTTTTACCGGGGTGGGTGCGGGCGGGCTGGGTGCTGCTTTGACCGGCAAATCGAAGGCTCCGGATGGCCGGATGGTCCGGTGGCCTTGACGGCCTTCCGGGTTGGGAATGAGGTTGCACGAGATGGCGCGCGCGCAAGAGTCTTTGGCCGATGGGAGCGCCTCACTCCAAGCACGGCAACCAGAGGGTAGTATGTCCGAAGTCCACCGCCCGGCCCAACACGAAACGGAATCCGGCCGCGCGGATGAGCGCGCTTCGCTGCCCGTGCCCCGCGAAGTCCAAAGCTGGGACGACGTCCTGACCTCGCGCGAGGACTCAAACCTCCCCGCACCCCACGATCCCGCCGCGGAAGCCCGCGAGCGCCGCCGCGTCCGCCGCGCCATCTGGTTCAAGGCCGCGCTGCCGCTCCTGGTCATCGCGCTCTATGGGGCCTTCAAGTATTTCGACATCATGAGCGAGCGCCTCCCCCCCGGCCACGGCACTGTGACCCAGGCCGACCCCCGCACGCTTTCCGGCATCGCCCCTGCCGGCCTGACTGACACCCGGCTCACCCGCGAGGAGCGCACCTTCGTCGGCCAGCTTGAGGCACTCTACGGCCAGGGCCGCTGGGTCGAGGTCATCGAGCGCATCGAAGCTCACCCCGAAGCCGCCACGCGCGGCCATCCGGTCCTGACCGCCCTTGCGGCCCTCTCCGAAGCCCGGCTCGGCGTCCGGTCCGCCACGCTGGAGGACCGGCTGGCCCGCATCGAAACACAACTCGCCCCCTCCGCCCGCCAGTATCCCGAACTCCTTCACGAACTGCGCGTCGCCCGCGCCGAGCAGATCTTCTATCGTGTCTACGAGCTGGAGGGCCTGCGGCGGCACACGGACCTGATCCTGCGGCTCCTCGGCAGCGAATCCCGAACACCCTATGACGTCGAAGTCCGGCTGCAGGGCGCCCGGCTCTACGAGCAATTCGGCGACGAGCTGGTCGAGGCCGGAGGGGGATGGCTCGGCACCTGGGTGGGGACCGATCCGCTCAAGATACGCGCCGGGCGCAGCGCCTACCAGGCGGCATTGCGGCTGCTCGTTGCAGACGCAGCCTGGTACCGGCTTGAAGCCATCAGCCCCCGCGCCCGCACGGATGTCGAGCGCCTCACTGAGAAGATCCGGCAGGCAAACCGCAGCATTCACGGATTCTCACCCCCCCTTACCGGGAGCGACTCCAATACATGGGACGGACGGCGTGGCAGCCCCATCCATGACTATCCTCCCCACCGCTGACCACGCCGCCCGGGGGCCCCGGGAATGAGCACCACCGAATCCGGACAGGACGCGGGCCTCGAGCGGCGGCAGACCGGTGAGCTCACCCGCCCGCCGTCAACGGCCCTGACTGAGCGCCTCCCGCCCGACTCGCCCGTGGACGAGCGGGGCGAGCTTCGCCTCTTCGAAGTGCTCTACCGCACCGGCCTGCTGCTCGGTGCACTCCTCTTCTTCCGGGAGGCACTTGGTTTCCCTTGGGAACGCGGCTTCTTCGGCTTCGCCGGGTTTCTGCTCACCGCACTCATGGTAATGACCCTGGTGTTCAACTGGCGGGTTCTGGGGGACTGGCGGCGCCGCACCCAGCAGTGGCTATACATGGCGCTCACGCTCGTGCTGAGTATCCCGGTGGCGGCCGCGCTCAACCCGCGCCTTGGAGGAAGTGCCCTCCCTGCCGTGGTGGAGGGAGCCCTAATGGAAGTCGTCCGCACCATCGAGGCCATTCCCGGCATGGGCATCGCCCTGGCGCTCTTCCGTGGCCTGCTTTCCTTCCTGTTTCTTCTGCTGACTCTCGTGATCCTTGTTTTCGGCAGCGGAAAGAACAGGCGCGGCGGCCTGGTGGTCGTCTCGGTGATGCTCGGGGCGATCTGCTTGCTGTTCTATCCCGCCGCGGAGACCGTCGCCGGGTTCGCCTTCCTCGCTCTCTTTGTCTATACACAGTGGGAAACGCCGCTCCTCGTCCCGGACCGGCTCCGGCGTCACCTCCACCCTGCGCAGCGGGACTTCCTGCTCGAACTCGTGCGTCAGGGCAGCCTCACCACCGGCGAGACGAAGCTCTACCTGGAGAACAACCCCCGGCTCTTCGCGGAACTGATGGATTTCAGGCTCGTGGACTTCGACCCGGTGGCACGGGACGTACTCCCAGGCCATCGCCTCCTCCACGATCCTGCATCGGACGCCATGGAAACAGGCTTCACCATCGTGCGCCGCACCGCCTGGATCGGGTTCGGCCTGTTCTACGTCATCTCACCCGTCACGCTTGTACCGGGACCGATAGACGACCTCATCGTGCTGATCATCTGCCTTGCCAACGGCACCAACCTCTGGGCCTACCTCCGTCCGCCCCGAAGGACCAATGGGCAGATGCCGCCACTCAAGACCCGATAAACGACGTCACGCAACGGCCTCCGGGCCGGCAGGCGGAAGGGGATGCAACAACGGGCAACGAATTGCTCCGGGCCCCTGCCGCGGGCGGAGCTCCACGTGCCAGCGTGCGGTCCATGGCAGTGCAAGGTGCTGCGCAAAGTGTGAGAAACTGTTTGCACTCGGACTGCCTCGCGCCTAACGTCCGCGCCTGCCAGCATGGCGCTGCACTGACCACAAGGAGCGCTCCAAAAAGTGGCCTACCGAAAGCCCACACTGCAGGACATCGCACGGCAGCTCAAGATCTCCCCGGCCTCGGTGTCCCGTGCTCTGGCGGACAACCCCCGCATCTCCCTCGCCCTGCGCCAGCAGGTCCAGAAGACCGCCGCGGAACTGGGCTACGTCCCCAACTCGGCCGCCCGCGCGCTCCGCACCGGCACGGCGGATGTGGCGGCGCTCATGGTCCCCAACCTCTCCGTGCTGCGTATTGACGGAAATCTGGAGGTGCTCCAGGCGATTGACGAGGAGCTCGGCCTGCAGGGCATCCGCCTGATGGTCGCCTCCTACCACCAGCCCTCCCTCGTCCCCGGCACCATGCGCAAAGTGATGGCGGATCCCCGCCTTGCCGGCATGCTTTTCCTCACCAACTACATCACGGAGCAGCTCCTCGAAGTCATCACCCGTTGTCCCATGCCGGCGGTGCTGGTGAACGCCTACCCCGAGCGATCATGGGAGATGTGGGAGGGGCTCGCCACGAGCGGCACGGAAAACCTGATGGGCGCGGAGCTGGCCACGCGGCACCTGATCGCCAGCGGGCACGAGCGCATCGCGGCGCTCGTCTGCGAGCCCGGCCAACGCGACGCCGATCTGCGCGAGGAAGGCTACACCTACGCCATGCAGCAGGCGGGCCTGAAGGTCTCCCCGAACCTCGTCGTCCGGTGCGATTTCTTCCGCGGGTTCGAGACCGGCCGGCGGGCCATCCATCGGCTCATGGCTGCCTGCCCGCCGGACGAACGCCCCACCGCCCTGTTCTGCAGCTCGGACGAAATCGCTGCCGGGGCCATGCGGGCCCTGCTCGACGCCGGCATGCGCATCCCGGAGGACGTGGAGATTGTCGGCTTCGGCAACCACCCCTTCTCCGTGGGCCTCAACCCGTCGCTCTCCACGGTCACCCACGACGGGTCCGCGGTGGGGCGTGGAGCTGCGCGTCTGTTCCTCGAAATCGCCCAGAATCCCGAACTCAAGGAGCGCCAGCTCCTCCAGCCCGCGGAGCTGATCATCCGCGAATCCACCTCCACCGGGGCGAAGGCCGCCCGCGGCTGAGGCCGCTCAGCACGCAATTGTTCGATGGAATCAGGCGGGGGCGAGTTCTTCGCGCTGGAGCAGCTCCGCGTAGCGGCCGGATTTCTCCAGCAGCGAGCCGTGGGTGCCCCGCTCGACGATCTCGCCACGCTCAAGCACGACGATCTCGTCCGCCTTGCGGACCGTGGAAAGCCGGTGGGCGATGACGACCACCGTGCGGTTGCGCATCAGCCGGTCAATGGCGTCCTGCACAAGGGCCTCGGACTCGTTGTCGAGCGCGCTCGTTGCCTCGTCAAAGACCAGGATGGGTGTGTTGGCGAGCAGCGCCCTGGCGATGGCTATACGTTGGCGTTGGCCGCCGGAGAGCTGGCCGCCCCGCTCGCCGATGTGTGTGTCGTAGCCGAGGGGCAGGCGCTCGATGAACTCGTGGGCATGGGCGGCCCGGGAGGCTGCCTCCACCTCCTCCAACGTCGCGTCCACGCGCCCGTAACGGATGTTGTTCAGGACGGTGTCGGCGAAGAGGATCGTCTCCTGGGAGACGACGGCGATCTGGCGGCGCAGCGATCGGAACGTCACGTCCCGGATATCGTGCCCGTCTATCAGGATCCGCCCTTCCGTCACGTCGTAGAACCTGGGTATGAGGCGTGCCACGGTGGACTTGCCGGCGCCCGTCTTGCCGACGAAGGCCACCTTCCGCCCCTTCGGAATCACCAGGTTGAAGTCCTTGAGGGCAGGCTCTCCGTCCTTCTCGTAGGCGAAGGAGACGTTCTCGAACTCGATCCTGGAGGAGAACGGCGCCAAGTCCCGTGCGCCGGGCTTCTGAACGATGGCCGGCTGCAGGTCAATGATCTCGAAGATCCGCTCCGCGCTCGCCAGCCCCTTCTGCGCCTTGATGAAGGTGTTGGAGATGCGCTTCACCGGCGGGTAGAAGCGGCTCATGATGGCCAGATAGACAAGGAACTCCGTGGGGCTCATCCCCGCCGCATCGCTCTTCATGATCAGGTACGCCCCCACGCAGACCACGATGGCCATGGCGAAGGAGGCGGTAATCTCCACGAAGGGCTCGCCGTACAGACGGACACGCTCACGCCTGATCTGGCGCTGCGCAATGTGCCGGGTCATTTCGCTGAACTTGCGAATCTCGCGGCGCTCGCCTGCGAAGGCCTTCACTATCATCAGCCCCTGGATGGTCTCCTGCGTGAAGTCCAGGACCTTCGCCTCCTCCTCCTCGTCCCGCCGGCCCATCTTGCGCAGCCGGCGCCCGAAGTAGGTGATCGGGAAGACCACCAGTGGCAGCCCCACCATGGCGATCAGCGTCAATTGCCAGTTCAGAATGAACATGGCCACGATGAGGAAAAGGATCGTGATCGGTGCGAGCAGAATGTCGCCCACCATGCTCGTGAACACCTGGCGTACCGCGCGCATGTCGTTGTTCAGGCGTGAGATCAGGTCGCCGCTGGTGAGCTTTTGGAACTGGGGCAGGTCCAACGCCAGGCACCGCCGGTAAAGGTCCTTCTTCATGCCCAGAACAGCCAGGAAGAAGGACCGCTGCAGCACGTATCGCGACACGTACTGAAGGAGGCTCTTTATGATCTGTGCGGTCACCAGAAGGCCCGCCATGATGTAAATCACGCGCTCCTGCTGATCGAGGACCCAGGCGGTCCACGAGTAGCGCAGCTCGTCCTTTTTCATCTCGATCCACGGCTCGAACCGGAGAAAGACGTTCTGCTGCGCTTCCACGCGGGAGGCCAGCTCGTCAATCCGCCTGTCCACCGCGGCCAGCTTCTCCTCCGTCTTCTCGTCGAAGATGATGTCGAGAACCGGGATGAGGGCCATCAGGTTCAGCGCGGTGAGGAAACCGGCCACCACGCCGACAGCCAGGGCCGCGATGATGTGCGTGCGGAACGGGCGGGCAAAGACGAGGACCCGCCGGACCGTGCCCCAGTCCGAGAGCTGAAGCCGGCGCTTGCGCGGGCTTTCCTCCTCAGCCTCCGGGGCGGCTTCGCCGTTTTTCAGCTCAAGGGACAATCGGGAATCCTGCGCAGATGATCTTGTGGGCCCTGCTGTTTACGGGCCCCCGGCCAGAACCAAACAGAAAAAAACCCCCGCCGCTACCCCGTCAACCACGACGCGGGGGTGACAGTAGGGCGGGGGGGTCTTTTCACGTCAAGGCTTCCAGCCTCCCCGGGAGCGGTTTCCGCCTCCGGGAAGGTCCACGCGCTTTACTCTTCCGGCTGGGAAGGGGGCGTCTGGCGGGAGGGGCGCCTTTCCCGCCGCTGTTCAGGCTGCGGAGGTGGCGGTGCACTGGTCTGCTCGCGGGCCTTGCGCCGTTCCTCCTCCCAGTCCTCCTCGTCAATGTTGGCCGTGGACTGCCGGTGTTCGTCCACCGTGATGTTGCCCACCATGATGGAGTCGCGCACCTGCTGGCTCAGGTCGGAGAGCGTCCCCGGCGTGTGGGGCATGAGGATTGTCGTGGAGCGGCTCGTCAGGCCGATGTCCTTGAGCGTGTCAAAGTACTGGGTCATCAGCACGAGCTGCATCACGTCGTTGCTGGTGGCCCCTGGCACGCCGCGTTGGAACTCCTCCACGCTGGCGCGCAGGCCCTCCACGATGGCCTTGCGCTGGCCGGCGATGCCCTTGCCCTGCAGGATTTTGGACTCTGCCTCGCCTTGGGCCTGCTTCACCTTCAGGATCTTCTCCGCCTCACCGCGTTCCTCCGCGGCCTTGCGCATGCGCTGCGCCGCGTTGATCTCATTCATGGCGGACTTGACGCGCGCGTCCGGATCAATGTCGTTCACAAGAGCCCGCACGATGCCGTACCCGTACTGCGTCATCGTGTCCGAAAGGCCCTCCTTCACCGAGTTGGCGATGAAGTCCTTGTTCTGGAACACTTCGTCCAGCGTCATCGAGGGCACCGCTGAGCGCACCTCGTCGAAAACGTAGGATTCGATCTGCATGAAGGGGTTGGACAGGCGGTAGAAGGCTTCACGGACCCGGTCGGGGATGACGTAGTACTGTACGGCGATCAGCAGCCGGACGAACACGTCGTCCTTGGTCTTGGTCTCCACGTTGACCTGCAGCTCCTGGATGCGGAGCGACAGGCGCCCTGCCACGCGCTCCCAAGGCATCTTGAACTGCAGCCCGGAATTGGCGATTCGGTTGTACCGGCCGAAGGACTCGACCACGGCGGCGGTCTGTTCCCTGACGATGAAGAAGAAGATAAACATGGCGGCCCGAGGCCTCCCTTGAGGGTGAATTGCCCGCGGTGTGTCCGGGTGGGACGTTCCGGACCATGACGGTCCCTGCGCCTCCGGGCAAGGGATTGATGCCAAGGGCGGTCGAGTAATCGGGCCCCCTGCTCAGGCGGGGGGCTGACGGGAGGTCGGGGGGATGCGCGGGCGCCACAGCGGGCGCCCGCGGCCGAATGGTAGGGTGAGTCAGTGCGCCAGTTTGTCCGCTGCGGATTCCAGGGCGGAAAGCACCTCGTCCGTGCAAAAGCCTTCCAGCCGGCGTGCCTGCAGCTGGATGTCGGGGATTTCCACCCCGGTCGAGAGGAGGAAGCGCTCGATGATCTCATAGCGCCGGCGTGCCTCCTTGGCGGCCTTCTTCCCGGCATCGGTCAGGGCAACTCCGCGATAGCGCTCGTAGCGGGCAAAGCCAAGGGCGGCAAGGCGCTGCATGGCTCTCGTCACCGTTGGCCGACTGATGCGGAGCCGCTCGGACAGCTCGACCCCGCGGACGTAGCCCTTCTCCTTCAGCAGGTCGTGAATCAGGAGCAGGTAGGTTCCAAGTTCGGGCGGGATATCGCCCTGGCGAGTGGGGGGAATCTTGCCGTTCTTGTCCATAGTGGGGATTCCTTTGTGTGGTATCCGGGGATGATGGAAGCGGCCTTGGTGGCAGTGGCGGTAGGGGGTTTCCTGCGGCCGGCCGATCCGGGGACGTTCATTCCCCTATGCGAAATTGTTGCCGATTGTTCAGGGCTTTTTTCGGCGCCGGTCTTGCCCGCCCGTTCCGGCATGTGGAAAAGTGCCCGTGAGGGATGCAATTCACTCCCCGGGGCGGCGCTCCCGGGGCATTCTGTCCCTTGAGACCCCCCCGGAGAGTCGCAATGTCCACCCCCATCGAAAAACTGGCCGAAAAGCGCAGGACCACCTACGAGCGCAATCCCTCCCTCGAGGGGCTGCGGTGGGGAGCGCTCCTCGGCGTGCTGAACGGAATTGTGGTTCTCGTGCTGTCCCTTGCCCTCCTGCCAGCGACGGCGGAGCTTGGCTTCGCCTTGATCGTCATGAACTCCGCCCTTTTCACCGGCCTGCTGGTGGGTGGCCTCTGTGGCCTGCACAATGAATGGCGCGGTCTGCCTGCTGCCCGGCTCTACGCGAAGCTGCTCGTGGCGCAGATCATCTTCGCGGTCATTGTGGTGGTGGCCCTCGCGGTTCAAGTTCTCGGAGGGCCGGCCTGACCCGCTCCGCCTCCAAGGAGGTCCTGCACGGCCATGCGCATTGCCAGAGTCCGCCCCAAAGGACGCCTTCACGACCTGCTCGTGGCTGAGACGGAGGAGGGCACACGCGCGGAAATCTCCGCCGAAGCTGCCGCCCGCCACGGCTGGAGCCCCGGCACCGAGGTCACTCCGGAACAATGGGAGGCGGCCCTTCGCGAGGATGAACCCCGGCGCTGCCGCATCGCCGCATGGAGCCTCCTGGACCACCGTCCCCGTGCGGCTGGCGAACTGCGGGCGGCGCTCGTCCGCCGCCGCTTCCGTCCCAAAGTGGCCGATGCGGTCGTGGCGGACCTCCGCGCGAAGAAGTTCCTGGACGACGAGGCCTACGCGCGCCTGCTCGTCCGCGAGCGCCTCCGGAAGGGCGACGGGCCACGCGCCATCAAGGACCTCCTCCGCCGGCGCGGCATCCCGGAGGACATGGCCAGCCGTGCCATCGAATCGGAAAAACCGGAGAACGCGTGGGAGGACGCCGCCCGTGCCCTCCTCGAAAAGTGGAACCGGCGCACCAGGCCCGAAGATCCCCGCAAGCGCCGCCTCTCCGCCGCCCAGCACCTCCTCCGAAAGGGGTACGACGCAGACCTCGTGTGGCGCCTCGTGGCCGAGGTGGTTGCAGGCCAAGGGGAATAGCAGAGAACACGCCCCACCCCCGGTCTGGCGTGGCTTCCTTCAAGTTGTCTATACGGATGGACCCGCCCGCCTGCTCACTCCACCGGCAGGAAGGGTAACCAGCGTTTGAAGAACTCGACGGCCTCGGGGCTGCTCTCCACGGCGGAGATGACATGGGCTCCGGCGGCGCCCCCACCCAGGGCGTAGTACCCGAGCGCCGCGCCACCAATCGCCACGGCGCCCACCGCACAGCCTCCCGCCGCAACGCCACCGATGGCGAGGCCGGCAAGCGATACCACCCCAAGGCCAACCCCACCGAAAGACACAATTCCAAGAGCCACCCCGCCCACCGCCACGCCTCCGCGCGCAAGACCTCCTATGGCTAGCCAACCCGTGGCCAGGTCCCCAATGGCCACGATGCCTTTTGCGTGACCGCGCGTTTCGCCCCTTTCAATGTCCGGGCCGAGCGCGATGTCCAGCAGCGGCAGGCCGTGGAACACCTTCTTCGAGCGCCTGCGGATTCCCATCTTCACTTGAGCTGTCATCTTCCTCTCCTTTCCGGAGACGGACCGTGTCAGAGCTCCGGAAACGTCAGGCCGAAGCGTTTGCAGAGTTCGGGCACGCTGTCGAAGTCCATATCGAGGTGGTACTTCTTGTTAATCTCGGCAAATTTCGCGAGGTCACCCCAAGCGGCAGCCACCTCGCGGAAGAAATTCTCGAAACCAGCGGGAGAGATCACCTCTATAATTTCGCACGGCTCGTCCCCGGCGTTCCAGAAGGTATGCCACTCGCCGCGGGGCTTGTACACCCAGGTGCCCGGCCCTGCCGTCAGGACGTCGTCCCCGAGCAGGGCGCCGAGCTGACCCTTGAGAACGTAGGAGTACTCATCCTCCTTGTGGTGGTAGTGAAGCGGCGCCGCCAGGGCACGCGGTGCCATGGGGTGATGGACAATGGAAAAGCGTTGGCCTGTATCCAGGCCGTCAATTTTCCATGCAACGCCAAGGCCACCAAAATCAAAGCTCTCCCCGCCCACGGGTGGTACCGTCATCGCGCTCATTCGAACGTTCTCCTCGCCTTTCTATATAATACGGCGGTCAAGCAGCCGATTCAGCGACGTGAATCCCCGGACGGAACACCACTGTCAACCGGGAACTCCATTTTTCCGTCCGGGCGCTGGGATTGTACCGAACCATCAGGGTCAGGCACTTTGTGTTGGCCGGCCGGTCTTTCCTGCAGGGAGCCTTCCAAATCCTCTCAGTCACGGCTCCGGACACTCCACCCGCGGGTGGCAGACTCTGTCCGCGCCGTCTCATGCTCCCCTTGGTTTTATGTTGTGATTCAGGTGGAACACGTTTTCCGGATCGTAGTGCTCCTTCACCTTGACGAGTCTCTCATAGTTCTCGCGCCCGAATCCGGCGATAAGCCGGTCCTCGCCCTCGTCACCGATGAAGTTCAGATAGACGGCCTTGCTCGCCCATGGGCGCAGGCTCTTGCAGACGCTGCGGGCCCAGTTCATGCCGCGTTCGTCATCCGCGGGGTCTTCCCAGAGGCCGAAGGGATGGGCGCACCATGGCGCCTGACGCCACGGAATCGGATAGCCGGCGGGCCCCCGCGCCACCGCACCCCCCTGAGGGATGAGCACGTTCTGGGAGGGTGATGGCACAATCATGTCCCGCGAACACTTGTCGAAGACCTGGATCGCCTCCTCCGGCATGGAGTCGAGGTATTGTGCGGACCAGTAGTTCCGATAGCCCGCCGGATCGTCCAGCAGGCACTGAAAATCGGCGTTTGACATTTCCGAGATCATCTCGCCCTGGTGGCCAAGTGCCAACAGTGGGCTGACGTTCCTGCGTGCCTCGTCTTCGGGACCCGCATAGACAATGATCAGCGCAAACGTGAGCGAGCCCTTCAGCCGCTCGGGGATGAACTCCTCGTCCGGGCCGGTCAGATAGACAAGTCCACCTCCGGCCTCGTCCGGTGCGGACTCCATGAAATCGCGATACGCGCGCAGTACCTCCGGAGCCGACTCCGGCCCCCAGAACAGCAGGGCACCAGTGACCACGGGAAGATCGTGCAGCCGGAACGTCAGAGAGGTCACGACTCCGAAGTTTCCGCCGCCGCCGTGCAGTGCCCAGAAGAGTTCGGGGTTCTCGTTCTCGCTTGCACGGAGGACGCTGCCGTCGGCTGTTACGATCTCAGCGGACAGGAGATTAT
>SLOM01000138.1 GCA_007132505.1 Candidatus Sumerlaeota bacterium | reverse complement strand
TTGTAGGCGCCCTGGTACTGGCCGACTTCCTCGCCCATCAGGAAGATGCGCTCGTCGCGCTCCATTTCCTCGGCGAGGGCCTCGTTGAGCGCCTCGCGAAACGTCATCTCCGCCATGTTGCCTGGTCCTTTCGTCCTTCGGAAGTGGGGGATGAAGCCGGCCCGGCCGGCCGCGGGTTATTTGTACTCATCGTAAGGGAACGCATACTTGTTCGGGCTCTCGCTGCCCTCCGGATAGCCAGGGCAATCAACGTAAACATGGGTCCAGATCTCCGACTGGTCGGGGAAGGCGGACTCCTCTGCGAACTTGATCGCCTCCTCGACTTCCTCGCGCACTTCCTTGTCCACCTTCTTCACGTAGTCCTCCGGAAACAGGTCCGGGAACTGCACCTTCAGGCGCTCGATTGGATCCTTGGTCTGCCACTCGCTCACCTCGTCCTTGGTACGATAGCTCGTGGCCGGGTCCGACATCGAATGCCCGCGATAGCGGTAGGTCACCAACTCGAGGAACGTCGGCCGTGATTCCTTCCGGGCGCGCTCCACCGCCTCGGTAACCGTATCGTAAACCTCCAGCATATCCATGCCGTTCACGCGCCGCCCCGGAATGCGGTAGGAGCATTGGCTGCGCTTGTACAGCTCCGGCTCGGCGTGGGAACGTGACACCGAAGTCCCCATCCCGTAAAGATTGTTCTCCACGATATACACGCAGGGGAGCTCCCACAGGCCCGCCATGTTGAGCGACTCGTGGAACGTCCCTTGGTTCACCGCCGCATCCCCCAGCAGGCAGAGGACCACGGCGCCCTCCTTGCGGTACTTGCTGGCGAAGGCAGCACCCGTCGCGGGCGGGATGTGTCCCCCCACGATGCCGTTGCCGCCCATGAAGCGCATCTTCGCATTGTAAAGGTGCATCGAGCCGCCCTTGCCCTTCGCGCAGCCCGACTCACGCATGAACAGCTCAGCCATCACCTCGCCCGGCGGGATGCCCATCAGCAGGGCGTGGGCGTGATCGCGATACGTCGTGAAGACGTAATCCTTGCCAAGCTCAATGGCCAGCAGCGAGCCGACAACCACCGCTTCCTGTCCCACGTAAAGGTGGCAGAAGCCGGAGAACTTCTGCATCTGGTACTGCTGACCGGTCTTCTCCTCAAACCGCCGGACGAGGAGCATCTGCCGGAAGGAATCCTTCAGTTGCTTTTCGGAAAGCGGGACCTCCGAGACCTGCAGTTCCTTGCTGTTGGAGGACTTGTTTCCACCGGAGTGCTTCTTGGCTGCCATATTTTCCTTCCAGTTCGCTGAGGTGGGGTGGGCCCAAGGCGCCACGCGCTCAACCCGGGAGCGGTTGGCGTGCCATGCCGCCTCGCCCCCGCGTGGGGTCGCGGCAAAGCCGAGGACCTTTAACGGCGCCCCCGCCCTGAACGCAAGCCAATGTACGCCCGAACGCCGGACTTCCCATCTGGTTGCACCTGCAGACTGCCATCACCGGCCGGGAAAAGGCCGCTGATGAGGTCCCCCCCCCTCCGCCGGCCGTCCCCAGAATTGCTGTTGTGCCCGCCCGGTTGCCTGAATCAGTGCTCTGTGCTACAAGACCTGACCCGGCATCAAGGAATCCCCCCATGATCATACCCCGGCTCCTTGTTCTCTGTGCCCTGCTATTCACTCTGCCACAACCGGCCCTGCCCAACGGTCAAAGCCCACTCGGCGAGGAGGGAATCGTGGCGGTCTACTCGCTTGTGGCTGATCCCGCCGACAGGCCGGGGTACGAGCGCGAACGTCAACTGACTGTGGTCTCCGCCAGAATAAAACTCGGCCCCATCACCGAAAGTGCGGACGGGAACCGCTTGCTGCAGTGGTATGGCTTGGACTGGACGCGGCTCAATGGAGACCATTACGAACTCTGGGTTCTGCTGGACTCCTGGCCTACTGTCTCAGAGACGCCGTGGGTGGAGCACTATCTTTGGCAGGAAATGGATTGGGAGGAGCCTCTCAGCTTCGTTCACGATTCCACGGGAGAGGCTTTACTGCCCAGAATCCCCCTCTGGCACCACGGCTGGCCACAAGACCCGGAGACCGGCGGAGCTGCCAATCGCGCTCCCGTCACCGGAACCCCCGAACGAATCCTTTTACAGGGCTGGGAGTTCGAGCTCGTGGATAGACAGGAAGGCCTGCCGGTTGATCCGCCGCACACATGGACAACACTCGAGCTCAACCCGGACCTCCTTGTCGGCTGGATTTCCATGGACCGTGACAAGCATGGGCGGCCCTTTTATCGTCTCCCGGCAGGCATGGATAACCGGTACGAATACGTGCACAAGACCCAGGAGGACCTGCGGGCCCACTTCGAGGCAGGCTGCAATTTCCTCGTCAGCCATCCCACCCCGGAAGCCCTTCCGCCCTGGCTTCACAACAGTGCGGTGTTTCACAGCAACCTGGGCCGGAAGTTCGAGGACTGGCCGGCGGATCTCTATAGGCCGAACTACTGGGGGTTCGCCAACCACATTGACGAGCCCGCAGTGCACAGCTGGGGACTCTCCCCAAAGGGGGGTGAGGACGATCTGCCACCAGAAATGCAGGCGGTGGAATTCCTCCAGCGAGTCGTTCGCGACCAATCGCAACGCCGAGGAGGCGAAAGCATCAACCGTCGAATTGACGGCCGATTCGGGCGCGGCGATCTGGTCATCATCGAGAGGGACTTCCCGTCCTGGGAGTATGAATGGCCAACAGCATGGTACCAACTCGCCGTGGAGGATGGTGTCGGTGGGATCGTGGACGAGGACGCCACTTCGGACAATCTCGTCGAATCCTACAACATGGCCTTTGAAACCCAGATCCCCCCGACCGTGGACAATGCAAGTGCCATCCGTGTGGGCGTGCTGCGCGGTGCCGCGCGCAATTTCCGCAAGAGGTGGGGAGTGGCCATCTACCACCCCAACGAGGTGAAGCTCAAGAGCGCAACAATCCCCTATTTCTACCGCAAGGGCGCCAGCTACATCTGGTTCTGGACGGGCTGGGTGGGCATTACGGACAATTCGGGCCTCCCCTATTCGTACCAGCGCTACTACGCATCACTGGTGCAGCAAGCCGTCGCCCGTGAACCCCATCGCGACATGGACGCACTGCTTCACGCGGCCAGGGTGGCCGTCGCCATTCCCAATGGCTACACCTTCGCGCCCCACCACATGCATCGCCACCCCTGGCTTCACCTCGAGCGCGAGAATGAACACGGGGTGACCTATCGCCGAGTCCTTTCCAACGCCGCCACGGAGGTTGAGCGGCTCCTTCGCAAGGGGATTGATTTTGACATCGTCGTGGATGAACCGCGTTTCCGAAAGGCCGGGTACGATGAAATCATCTATGCACAGGCAGACGGCCGGGTCAGGATCGAGAGGGAGGGTGAAGAAACAGAGCTGCTCGAGGCACCACGCTCCTTCCACCGGCCGGATCTCGGACCAGGCCCAACCCTCTCCATCGAGATTGAAAAAGAGCCCGATTCTGACAGCGGGGAGATTACGCTCCGCGCCATCGGAAGACTCGGTACGGGGGACTGGGCAGCGGAACTGCCCCACGCGCGCGTCGGTTGGGAGATATACCACCCGGACGGTACCGTCTCGCCTGCCATCTTTCCGGAATACGGCAGCGTTCGCACTCTCAGTATCGCCAATCCCGGGAACCGTGAAGTCCTCCATCCGGTTCCGCAGCGCCTGCTGCAGCAGGACGTCCCGGACGAGCTGCCTGATGGGTCCTATCTCGTCAGGGCAGCCCTCGCGGACGTCTTCGGCCGTCCAGCGGTCGCCTACCGCCTCGTGGTGATCGGGGGGGAAGGGCCCTAGAGAACCTCCGCTCAGTGGCCTTTCATCACGGGGACAATTCTCCGATCGTTCCGCGGGCCGCCTCCTCATCCACAACCCGCCGTGCCACATCCGGCACGTCTGTCGTAATCGCATGCACCCCAAGGCGCGCCATCTCCCGGATGTCCTCCTCGGGATTCACGGTCCAGACGGAGAGCGTAATCCCCGCCTCGTCGCAGGCGGCCTTCAGTTCCGGGGTCACACCGTTGATGTTCACGTTGATACCCGCGAAGCCTGCCTCGGCCGCCTCTTGAGCGTACTCAAGGGGAAGCGGCTGCCAGGTGCCGTCCTCGTCCCGCGGGGCATTGAGAAGCCACAGCACAGGAATGTCCGGCGCGATGCGGACCGCCTCCTCGCAGACAGCCTTCACGAAGGCAATAATCACCGTGTCCTCCCGCCGGCCGATGCTGTCCACGATCTCCACGACACGGTGCACGGCGCGCACGTCGGAGCGCTTGATCTCCACGAACATGGGCGTCCCGTGCGGCATGGTCTCATAGAGCTCCTCAAGAAAGGGAAGCTTCGTTCCGGCCCACTCCTCGCCCATCCAGGAGCCGGCATCGAGTTCCCGCAGCTCCGGGATGGTCATCTCGTAGACGATGCCCTCATGCCCGGTGGTCCGGTCGGTTGTATGGTCGTGGATGCAGATGATCCCGTCATCGGCGGTGATATAGACATCCACTTCGCCCGCATCCGCGCCCATCTCCCAGGCCAACTCGTAGGCGGGAACGGTGTTCTCCGGAGCGTAGGCAGAAGCTCCTCGATGGGCGACGACGAGCGGCTTCTCCACAGCGGCAACCTCCCGGGTGGCGGTGCACCCTGTCAGCATGGTGGCAAAGACTCCTGCAACGACGAGTGTAATGACAAAACGCATTGGACCGGCCTCCATATTTTTTTCAGGACTGAAGAAATTCACCCACGCTCCCTCTCCGGTGTCCAGCGGGAAATCCCCTGTCCACCGGCCAAGGGTGCGTGTCCCGGATCCGTGAGACGGTGCGTCATCCAACAGGCTGGGTCACCCTTACGGCAGAGGGTGGGTCCAAAGGCCCCGGCTATTGACAGCACCCTTGGAACCCTTCGTTGCCTCCGCGCCTCCGGTCCTCCACGGTGGGCTTTTCTTCCCGGGTGGCAGCGATCCCGGCAGGGGGCGCACCCAATTGTACGGTCGGAAGTAGAGAACGGAAACTTCCTGGACCCAGCAGCACACCCGTCAGACCCTGGCAGTCTTTTCCACCACAAAGATGTTGTTCTCTGTCTCTTGAATAAGCACTTCGATGGTGTACTCGACATCCCGGCCCGGGAATTTCTCCTGAATGTGTTCCACGACCTTGTCCCAGACGTAATGCGCCACGTTCTCCACCGAGGGCCCCCGGCCCTTCAGCAGCACTACGCCCTCCGGCTCGAAGAGCTCACTGTCCAGGAACGTCTTGTCCGACTCCACGATCAGCATCTTGTGATCGAGGAATCTCAGGATCTTTTTCAGGTCGCCGAAATCCAAGGCCATGTCCAGCTCGTCGCGAGGGAACTCCTCGCAGCGGACGGTGATCGTGCCCCTCCAAGTATGTCCGTGGACGAATTTGCACTTCCCCGGATAGCCGATCTGGCGATGGCCCGTGTGAAAGTGCGAGTGGACAATGATCTTCTCCATGCCAGGTGGTGCTCCCTTTCATTTCAGATGGCTTCGCCGGCCCCTGGGGCCGATGGTTGCCTCTTCCTTTGGCATTGCCCGCGACGAGCACGGACTATGCCGTGGACCCGATTCCCACTCCCGCAAGGCATCCCCGACAGTGACTCTTCCCATGCGGCCCTTTGGCGACTGTGCCCTCATCGTGGTTGCGGCGGGGGAGGGAACGCGATTCGGAGGGAGAAAGCAACTCGCGCGAGCCGGAGGCAAGCCCCTCCTCGTGCGGACGCTCGAGGCGTTCTCCAGCCTGCCGTTCGCGGCGCGCATTCTCGTGCTGCCCGCGGATCTCGCGGAGGGGCAGGGCTGGGAGACCCTCTCTGCCAGCCACGAGGTCTTCCGCGGCATTATTCCTGTCTGTGGCGGCGCAACGCGTGCGCAATCCGTGCGCAGCGGCCTTGCGCAGGTTCCCGGGGGCTTGCCCTTCGCCGCCGTGCAGGACGGGGCCCGGCCGCTGCCACCGCTGACCGCCGCGGCCGAGGCCCTTGAGCTCCTCGCCGGAGACAAGGAGCTGGCCGGCGTGGCCGTCTGTTCTCCGGCAACCGACGCGATCAAGCGGCTGGACTCCGGCGGACGGATCGTGGCCCACATTCCCCGCGAAGGCCTCATCCGGGCCGAAACACCGCAGATGGTCCGGGTGGAGGCGCTCCGGAAAGCCCTCGACGGTCCCGGGGCGGATCAGGCGCCTGACGACATGAAGGCGCTGGAGCTGGCCGGCTTCACAACCGCCGCCGTCCTTCACTCCGGCTACAACCCGAAGATCACCCATCCCGGCGACATCGTCCTTTTGGAGGCCTGGTTGAAGATGAATGGCGAAGAGCAACCCCCGAGCGCTGGCGAAGCCGCCTCCTGCCCCTTCTCGATCGGTTTCGGTTATGACGTGCACCGCTTCGCTCCGGGCCGCCGCCTCATGCTTGGCGGCGTGGAGATCGAGAGCGACGTCGGCCTGCTCGGCCACAGCGATGCGGACGTGCTGCTTCATGCAGTCTGCGATGCGCTGCTCGGTGCGGCGGGCCTGGGTGACATCGGGCACCACTTCCCGAATACGGACGCCACGTGGAAGGACGCGGACTCGCGGGTGTTGCTGCGGGAGAGCGTCCGCCTGATCCGCAACGCGGGCTGGGCGCCGGCCCACCTCGACATCTCAGTCGTGGCGGAACGCCCGAAAATCGCGCCTCACATCGAGGCCATGCGGGGACGCCTCGCGGAGGACACGGGTCTGTCCGGCGCGCGGATCGGCCTCAAGGCCACCACGAACGAAGGCATGGGGTTCATCGGCAGGGGCGAGGGGATCGCAGCCATGGCCACGGCGCTGCTCTGGCGCGCGGACGGCTGACCCGGCTGCCTTTGGGGGCTACGCCGGCAGGCCGAAGTCCGCCCGCTCGATCCGCTCCTTCACGAAGAGCATGAACTTGTCCGCCTCCCACCCGTCCACCAGCCGGTGGTCAATGCCAAGGGTGAGATGGGCGCGCTGGCGCACGGCGATGCAGTCCTCTCCGTCCGGTCCGGTGACCACGACGGGGACCTTCTGTATGGCGCCGAAGTGCAGGATCGCCCCCTGGGGATAGTTGACCAGCGGGATGGCCATCGTGGCCCCAAGCTGCCCCGTGCTCGTGATCGTGAACGTGCCCCCCTCCATGTCGTCAGGTTGGAGCTTGCCGCTTCGTGCGCGCTTGGCCAGATCCACGATGCCGCGAGCAATTCCGGCAAGGCTCATGGACTCGGCACCCTTCAGCACTGGCACCACGAGTCCCTGGCGCAGGGCCACCGCGATCCCGATGTTGATGTTCTGGTGCACCAGGATGCGGTCTCCGCTCCACGTCGAGTTGATGGAGGGCGCGTTCAGGAGCGCATCCTTCACCGCTGACACCATGAAGACAAGTGGCGTGAGCCGCGTGTCGAACTGGGCCTCAAAGATCGGCTTGTACCGCAGCCGGACCTTCTCAAGGTGCGTGAAATCCACCTCGTGAACCGTGTACGCCTGCGGGATGGTCTGGACACTGCGCACCATCTGATCGGCGATGTGCCGGCGCATGGTGGAGACGGGGATTTCCTTTGGCGGCAACTGCGGCGGCCGGGGAAAGGGACCCATCGCTGTATCCAGCTTGAGTGCTCCCTGCGGAGGCAGACCCTCGGGCCGCTGGTAGGTCTTCGGAGGGGCCTCCGTGGGAATTTCGTGAGAGGACTCCTGGAATTCCTTCTGGTGGGCGATGTACTGCTCGATATCCTTGCGGGTCACGCGGCCATGCACCCCGGTGCCCTCCACCGCGGCGATGTCCACGCCGAACTCATCGGCGATGCGCCGCACGAGCGGTGTGCTCCTCCGCCGGAGAAGATGCTGCCTCTCGCGCTCGGTTTCCTCCGCGGAGGCATTTGGCTCGGGCCCGGCTGTTTCCGGCTCGGGCTTGCGGGAGGGCTTCGATGGGGCCGGCTTGGGAGGCGGCTCGGGAGCCGCTGGCTTCGCGGAGGTGGTGGGCTCCTTCTCCGGCCGGGCCGCGGCCTGCGGTGGTCCGTGGGGCAGGTCCTTTTCCTCCGGCATCCCGTTCTTCGAGATCAGCGCGATGACCGTATTGACGGGCACCGTCTCGCCCTCGTCGTAGAACACGCGTGCCAGCACGCCGCTGGCCGGCGCGGGCAGCTCCACCTCCACCTTGGCGGTGGAGATGTCCAGCAGGGGCTCCTCCTCTTCGAGGGGCTCACCCACCTTCTTGCGCCAGTGCGTGATCGTGGCATCCGCCACGGATTCACCCATCTGGGGCATGACCACTTCAATGATGTCCTGCTTTTTCATGGCACTCCCGCCGGGTGAGTCCGGCACGTCGTTTAGGGCTCAGTACTGAACCAATCGTTCCAGTGCCTTCTCAATATCCCGCGTCTGGGGCAAGAGCGCTTCTTCCAGCGGCGGGGAGTAGGCGATCCAGCAATCCTTCGAGGCCACGCGCCCGACTGGCGCGTCGAGCCACTCGAAGCACTCCTCGGCGACGCGTGCGGCGATCTCCGCACCGAACCCGCCGGTCTTCTGTTCCTCGTGGGCCACAAGCAGCCGGCCGGTCTTCCGCACGCTCTTGCGGATCAGGTCGGAGTCGAGCGGCACAAGCGTCCGGATGTCAATCACCTCCGCCTCCGCGCCAAGGCGGCGCGCCACACGGTCCGCCGCCTCAAGGCTCTTCTGGACCAGCGCCCCCCAAGTCACGATCGTCACGTCGGTGCCCCTGCGCCGGATTCGTCCCTTGCCGAAGGGAACCAGGTGCTCCGGCCCCGGGTCGTTCGAGCGATTGTACCCCTGATAGTAGAGATGCTTGTGCTCAAGGAAAAGCACCGGATCGTCCATCCGGAGCGCCGAGCGCATCAGCCCCATCGCGTCCGCCGCGTTCGAAGGGTACGCGACCTTCAACCCCGGGCAGGCCACGAAAATGGATTCCCCGGTCTGGGAGTGATAGATCGCACCTCCCGTCAAGAAGCCACCGATCGGCACACGGAGCACGGCCGCCGCGGACCACTCCCCCTTCGAGCGGTATCGCATCGTGGCCATCTCATTCCGGATCTGGTGGAAGGCGGGCCAGATGTAGTCGAAGAACTGGATCTCTCCCACAGGCTTCAGCCCGCGGCATGCCCAGCCGATGGCGCGCCCGGCAATGCTTGCCTCCGAAAGCAACGTGTTGAACACCCGCTCGGAGCCGTACTTCTGCTGCAGGCCGTAGGTGATCTTGAAGACGCCTCCCTTGCCCTTGCACTCGCCCAGGATGGCCTCGCGGCTCGCGTCTGCCACATCCTGACCGAACACCACGATGCGCTCGTTGATCTCCATCTCCTGGTGCAGGGCGCGGTTGATGGCTTGGCCCATGGCGAGCGGCTCGTCGCCTCGCGGGGTGCGTGCATCGCAGTCGGCCAGGGGCGATTCGGGCTCCGTCCCGGCGTAAAGGTGCGCCTCGCAGTCCTTCGGGTCGGGCTTCCGTGCCGCCAGGGCCTCCTCGCTCGCCCGGCGCACGATACCCAGACATTCCTTCCGGATGGCCGCCAGATCATCCTCGGACAGCAGCCCATTGTCCACGAATTGCTTCTCCAAGCGCTGGATGCAATCGCGGTTCTTCTCGATCTCCAGCTCCTCGCGCGTGCGGTAGTACACCTGGTCGTCGGAGAGTGAGTGCGAATACGGGCGCGTCACGTTGGCATGGAGCAGAACGGGCCCGGAGCCCGCGCGGGCATGGTCCGCTGCTGCCTCCATCCGGTCGAGCGACTCAAGCAGGTCCGTCCCATCGCACTTCATGACAGTCAGGCCGGGTACCGACTCGAAGCAGCGCGCCACATCCCCTCCCGCCGTCGTGATTTCCCGCGGGACAGAGATGGCGTACTCGTTGTCCTCCACGAGGAAGATCACGGGCAGGCGCTTGTTCGCTGCCACGTTGATGGCTTCCCAGAACTCGCCCTCGCTGGTGGCGCCCTCGCCGGAACACACGAGCACCACCTCATCCGGCTTCGCCCGCAGCGGAAGGCCCCGCGAGACGATGTACTTCCCGGCCTCTGCACAGCCCACCGCCTGGTTGTACTGCGTGCCGGTGGGGGAGGACTGGGACACGATGTTCAGCTCGCGGCTGCTCCAGTGGCACGGCATCTGGTGCCCGCCGGAGCACGGATCCTCCGCCGCGCCCACAGAACCGAGCAGATGCTCGAGCGGCCCCAGCCCGAGTTCGAGGGCCAGCGCCCGGTCCCGATAGTAGGGATAAAACCAATCATGCCCCGGCCTGAGGACGTAGCCCGCCGCGGCACCAAGCGCTTCGTGCCCCGCCCCGCTTACCTGGAAATAAACCTGGTTGCGCTTCTTGAGCCGGATCTCCTCATCGTCAATCATCCGCGAGAGGAGCATCGTGCGGTAAAGCCGCAGGAGGTCCTCGGACTCGATCCTCCGTGACAGTGGCGTCCCGGCGCTGCTGGTGCGGGGAGCTTTCTGACTGATTCCCATCCGGTTGGCGAGTCTCCAGAGTGTAGTGAACCGGGGGGAGGTCCCCCCCGTTGCTCCGCGGAGCCATTCTAAGGTCCCAACCTCAGCGCCTTGCGGCAACTGTGGCAAGTGAAACCACCGTGCGCAGGCGGGCCTGCCACCCGCATCACTTCGGTTTTGGAGCCTCCACCGCGGGGATAATCTCCTCGGAATCCTCCTCCGAGTCCAGCGCGGGGGCGAGCTTCTGGATGTGTTCCAGCGTGATCACCGTCTCCTCGCGATGGATCACGTCAATGTGCTTCCACCGCCCCGTTCGGAACCGCAGGGCGTGCAGCACAGCCAAAGCGATGATATAGACCGAGCAGACGGTCCAAGCCACGTAAAGTCCGATCTCCTGCGTCGGGAAATGGTGGCGGAGCAGCGCGATCGTCACACAGGGGATGATCAGGAAAACCACGCAGAAGATCATCGAAAGCCACATGACGTAGTGCGTGTCCCCGGCCCCCTTCAGGGCACCACCATAAACAAGCATGAACGCATCAAATAGCGAGAAAAGAGCCACGAAGACGAGCAGAATCCGCGTCACGCGCACAAGCTCAGCCCATTCCGCAGCAGATTGACCACCGCGGAACCAATCCAGAAAAACGTGCGGAATGCCTATGTAGATATAGCACACCGCCAGCATGTAGAGTCCGGTCACCAGCACGGCCCCCGCGGTCATGCGCTCCACCAGCTTCTTCTGCTCCGCACCACAGAGCTGCCCCGCGCGGATGCTCGCTGCGCTGTGCATCCCAACCGCCGGGATGAACAAGACAAGGTTCAGATTCATCGCAAGGTTGCTGGCGTACTGCGCCGCAAACCCGAAGAGACCGACCACCATCATGAACGTCGTGATGCCGGACATCTCCACGAAGTTGTGCACCCCGGCCGGGAAGCCGAAGCGGAACAGCCGCCGGAGAAGCCCCGGCTCGAAGAACCGGCCCGACCACAGCCGGAAGCGCACCTCGCTCTCCGGGTTGGCCCACATCAGCGCTGCATAGACGCCGATCGCTGCCAGATTCGCGAAGACCGTTGCCCAGGCCGCACCCTGGATCCCCGCCGGGAATATCCAGGTCGGCGTGAAGATCATCCACACGTTCAGGCAGAAGTTCAGTGTGGCGGCCCACACGTTCACGAGGAGGATGGTCTTCACCTTCCCCCGGCCCGTGTAGAAACTCATCAGCGCGGCGTTGACGAGAAACACGACCCCGCCCGCCGTCATGATCATGAAATACTCCGCCTCAAGGCGCGGCAGCTCGCCCTCGTGTCCGATGAACTCGAAAAGCGGATATCCAAGCGGGGCGATCAGCGCCAGGATCGCACCGCCGATGAGGGAGAGATAGATGCCCTGCCATACCACCGGCCCCACGCGATGGTCCGCCCGGGCTCCCGTGTATTGCGCCACGAAGGTGCCCACGTACAGCACCGTCTGGAAGAACACCACCATGACGGTCCAGTTCAGCATCCCCGACTGAAGCGCCGCCGCGAAGGCTTCGTCCGAATACCAGGCAAGAAGCATCCGGTCCAGGAACATGTTCACGGCCACCGCCGCGTTCGTCAGCACGAGCGGAACCGCGAGCGTCATCAGCCCCTTCACGCCCGGTGTGCCGGACCACTGGGGCTTGTCCAGCAGCGCCGCTTGCTCGCCGGGCACCTTCGGTTTGAAGAGGCTGTTGTATAGCGTGACGATCATGGGGGCGTGGGGTGACTCACCGGGAAAGAAGGGTTTACCACGGCGGCAGGGGAGAAAAAGTAAGGTCTGTGCAGGACTGAGGGCGGGCCGGCAGATTCCCGGCCCCGTCTATACGGAGTCAAGGCCGCCCGCCCTTCCTGACCTGCGAACGGGACTGCCGCGTCCTCAGCGGCCCGGACGAAGCACCATGCGTGCTATCTCCGCCAAGCCGAAAAGAAGCAGCAACACGGCACTGATGGGCAGCGCAAGCAGGAAGACAATGGGGGACAGATACCATGGCCCGCGCCCGCCCGCGCCTGATGGCTGCGGCGCGTAGGTGATCTTCCCCTCGCGGCGCCGGGCGGGACGCCTGCGGCGTGGGGCGGCCGCTTCGTCAACCGGCACCGTGACCGTTGCGCTCTCCTTGCCCTCGCGCCGGCGCGGCTCGCGGCACCACTCCGCAAGGGGGCCGATCGTGCGGTCCCACGTGAACTCGCTTTGGACAAGGTGCCGGGCCGCCTCGCTGCGCCGCTCCACGTCCTCCTTGTGTCCGATCAGGCGGACGAGCGTGCGCCGCAGCGCGTCCATGTCGCGGGGCGGCATCACCCAGCCGGCCCGGGCGCGCTGGATTGGACCAGCCAGCTCGTCGTAGTCGTTGTGGATCACCGGCAGGCCCGCCCACATGTACGTCACCGTGCGCGTCGGGAAGGCGATCTCCCGCTCCGCGTTCCCCGGCATCAGGTCAATCGCCGCCCCCGCCCCGCGCAGCAGGCCAAGCAGCTCGTCGAACGGCATCACCGGCTGCACCTCCACCGAAGGGTGCCCGGCCAGGAACTCCAGAAGGCTGTCAAACCGCCCGCCGCTCACGTCGCCCCCTGGGTGCGGACCGCCAACGAACAGCAGCCGGCCACGGCCCCGCTCCTCCATCACCTCCACCGCCGTGCGGAGCACCTCCTCCGGGTCCTGCCAGGGGAGGAACATCCCGGCGAACACAAAAGCGGACAGGTCCCGGTCCGGTGCCGGCTCCGGCAGGTCCGGCGAGAGCGAGAACGGAATCACCGGGCAGAGCGGCGCCCGCGGGTCGTGCCCAGCCTGGACAAGGAAGGGCAGGAAGTAGTGCCGCTGGAAGGCGCCGCTGCACACGGTGAAGTCGGCCGCGGCCAGCGCCGTGACCTTCTCCCGCAGGTCCGCCGCCGGGTCGCGCGAGCCCCAGAGCCGGCGCTCCAGAAGGTGCGGCCCGGCCAGGTCAATCGCCAGCGGGCAGGCCAGCGGCTGGCGGAACTCCGCGAATAGCCCCCAGTGCTGCAGCACCACCGCGTCCGGCCCGTGTCCGCGGACAAACTCGTCAATCGCCCCACGCTCGAACGGCTCGACTCCGGGGATCCCATGCTCCCCGAGCTCCCGCCCGCGGATGCTGTCGGCCGCAAACCCCAGCACAACCTCCCCCACGCCGGCCGACCGAAGCCCCAGCCCGAGCGACCACGCACGCAGCCCCGCCCCCGTTGCCGGAAGCCCGGGAAGCGGCAGCGGTTCGGTTGTGAGGACGAGAATCTTGCGTGACATGGTGCCTCCCTCCGGACGCGAACGGTGCAGCATAACTCAAAGGCCAACCTGAAACCCACCCCCAACCGAGCGCAAGGCGGGAAGTGTCCCTCACCCCGGCCTTCGCGGCGCGGGATGATGTCTTGTTTTGCCGCGCCAGCGCCACACTCGCTGGGTCGAGCTGTCATCAGGCGAATGTCAAGCACACGGTGCTCTTCCGTCAGCCGCGTGCTCCCGGGGCCTTGGCGGGGAAGAGCCATCTGGAGTTCGGGAGTTCACGAAAGTAACTTTTACGTTGCCCTGCACGTCATATTATGGGGTCACTGCCAGTGAATTACCGAGATTGGCCGGTGGAGGAGGCTCCCAATAGCTCACGTGGGCTTTTTTTGTCCTGCGGTGTGTGAGGAAAGGCCCTGTCTTTCGGCAGACAAGTGGACTCCTGCTGAAGGCGGAAAATCGGCCATCATGGGTTCAGATATCGCGCCCGGGAGGAGCGTCACATGTCACACCACGCTGTTTCCAATTCACCACACCACTTTCGGTGCTCATTGATCCATCGGCTGCTTCCGGCTTGGGCGATTCTGGCCCTCGTGCCCGGGTTGCCTGCGAGTCACCTCTGGGCCGAGGAGGAGGAGGGACCCACGGTCTCGGACGTCTCGGTCGAGGTGCGCGGCAGCGAACACTTCCAGCTCGTTGACGTCACGTTCGAGCTCTCCCACCCGCAGGACCTGCGGTCCTGGATTCACGTGTGGGGACACGACGCCGGAGTTGATACCTCGGGCGAAAATGAAGCCAGCGACCGCGTGTATTACCCGATGCACACGTTCCTCCGGGACGGCGCCTTCTGGTCAATCGGCGAGGAGCGCTTCCACCCCGGGACCCACACACTCACCTGGGTGTTTCCCGCGGACCATGGCCGCTTCGGGGGGATTATTACTCCGGCGGCTGTATGTCTGACACACGGTGTCAGTTTGCATAGAGGACGTCCGGATGCAGGAAATAGCTTCTGACGATGTCGGGGCGCTTTTGCGTGCCCCACAGGTAAGAGC
>SLOM01000099.1 GCA_007132505.1 Candidatus Sumerlaeota bacterium | reverse complement strand
GCGGGTTCGCGGTGCATCCCCCGGCTTCGTGGGATGGAGGAGTCCGTGACCCACTTGAGGGCGATCAACTCCGCCCTGCGAGGTCTTCCACCAGAAGCGCCACTGCGTTGCAGCGCGGCCGCCGCCTCGTCTTTGGCTGCAGGGCCGGACTCGAAGTCATTCTGCACGCCGTGCTCTTGCTGCTGGCTGTCTGCGAAAGGGCGGCGGTCCATGGCAGGTGGTTCCATGTCTTTGCCGTTGCGTGTTTGATCATGTTCGCCGGGTCCACCCATTCGATTGTCCGCTGGTTGGGGCGCCGGAGGAACCAGTACCCCTCCTTTGCCTGAGGCGGCCACGCAGGGCCTGTCACCGGATGCCGGGATTCTGTCTGAACTCCCGATAGGACCTCATAAGCTCCCCGGTCACGCTGCCGTGATCCATCTGGGCCTTCAGGATGGTATCTATCAGCTCCGGGCTGACGCCACTCTCAAGCTGGTCCATGAAGAGTGCCTGATGTTCTTCGGGCGTGGAATGCCTGTCAGCGTAAGAGAATTCTCCCGACAGGGCCATCCGGAGCCCCAAGTCGGCATCAGGCCGGGGTGTGTCCAATGCAATGAAACGCAGTTCCCGCAGTCTGTCCGGCCGCTCGGCCAGGACGTAGTAGAGCGCCAAGGCGCCCGTATCGGTGCCTGAACGGTCCCCCGTGATCACGCTGCGGTGGGACTCGAGGACCTCGTCCGGGTGATGCTCCGCCATGATGTCCAGCACGCGGAGCAACAGAACATCAGGCTGATAGCCTGGCCTGGGGGGCCGGGCGGGACGCACCACCAGAACGAGGTCCCGAACCAGGCCCCAATCAACCTCCAGCTCACCAGCCTGATAACCCTTCACGAGCGGCGTGAGAGACAGCTCAATCAGGCTGGTGGTCAGGCTGATGTCCAGGCCGCATTCCGAAATCTCGTCCATCCAATCGGGATTCGACTGGCCTGCAAGCACCAGGAGTCCGAGGGCTGCCGCGGCCTCTTCAGGAGATGCTCCGCCTCGAATGGCCCGCGCGAAGCTCTCCAGCGCGCCGCACGGGTTCCCGGCGTGCAGAGCCTCGTAGCCGCGAAGCAAGGTCCTGTCTTTTCTCGTTTCGCGCTGGAGCTCTTCCCAGCGATGGTCACTCTGCCACTCATCCTGCAGCAGGAGTGTAACGACCGTGGCGTAAGACGCCATCGCCACGAACACGATGATGATCGCACCGGCCAGGCAGGCACGAAAGACCTGGCGTTTGAGGGAAGGGCCTGTGGACTCACTCATGTCTGGGCGCCCTGCTGTCAGACGCTCGGCCGGCAGCCGCCGCTCATGGAGGCGCTGCGAGACGTACCCCGGTGCCGGCAGAACCGCTATCCATGAGCAGAGCGTTGCCGGCGCGTCCTGCCAGTCAAGCGGTTTGGAGCGATGGAACGTCCAGCCCGTGGCTTCCGGATCACTCCGGGCCGGGCGCGTCCTCCGGTGTGAGTTCTCCGCCATCACGCAGCGTGCGCTGCGCCCATTCCCAGGTCCGGGCGTCCAGGCGGCGGTCTGATGCCTTTCGCTTCTGCAGCGACCGGAGAACGGGAAGCAGGCGCCGGTTCGACGAGAGCGCCTTTTCGTGGCGCTGCAGGTAGGCCCAGTAGAGGCGCTTGAGGGGACAGTTTGTCTTCGGGGAGAACCGGCACGACTTGCAATAGTCGCTCATGCGGTCGAGGTAGGCGGACCCGGCGATATACGGCTTGGTCGTGAAGACCTCACCCACCGCGAATTTCCCCATGCCGAGAACATTCGGCTCCACAACCCAGTCCCATGCGTCGGTATAGGCCACCCAGAACCAGTCGGTGAGCTCGCGTGGAGACACATCCAGCAGGGCTGCGATGTTGGAAAGCACCATAAGCCTTGTAATGTGGTGGCTCCAGCCGGTGTCCCAGACCGAGCGGACGACGGTGTCGAGGCAGTTCATCCCGGAAGGCGTACCCCAGAACGCGGTGGGGAGTGGTTCGTCTGCGCCAAGGACGGAGGCGAGGCTTCCTCCGTCCACCCCCGGCGGGGGTTTTGGTGCCTTCCATTTCCTTCCGGCCCAGCGGGCGTAGCCGGCGTC
Organism: Candidatus Sumerlaeota bacterium; assembly: GCA_007132505.1. Taxonomy (GTDB): domain Bacteria; phylum Sumerlaeota; class Sumerlaeia; order SLMS01; family SLMS01; genus SLMS01. The sequence goes on along the minus strand of SLOM01000099.1, from coordinate 1,919 downwards.
GCCGGGGGTTGTGGCGGTCGTCTGCTCCTTGCCGTCGAGGTTCCTCAGGCCGTCCGTCGCGTCGTGCACATGTTTGACGAATTCCCTCCAGCCGAGGAGCTGGCGCACGAACCCTTCCTTACTATTGAGCGGTATATCCAGCTCGAGGGTCTCCTGGAGGAGCTTTTCCGGCAGGAGGCGGTGTATATTCAGCAGGGAAGAGACGCGGGTGTGGAAGAGGCCGCTGGACCGGGTGGACATGGCGTCCTCGTAGGTCCCGAAATGTGTCAGGCACTCTGATTTCGCCCACTCCCACAGGGCCTGCGCGTCCTGCGCCGTGGCCGGCAGGGAGGCCGGGTCCAGGGCTCCCGGATGATCCGTTAAGTCCCGTTCGACTGCCTTGCAGACCTCCTCCTTGATCCTTGATGTTGGGAAGCCCGGGAACTCGGGCGGCGTGGGTGAGCCCCGCCACGGTTCGCGGTTTTCCGCATCCAGGCTGTACTGCCCGCCGAGCGGTTTTCCGTCCTTCATCAGGATGCCTGTTTCCCGGCGGAGGTGTCGGTAGAAGGCGTCCATCCGCCAGGGAGGCCTGCTCCCTGCTCCCTTCTCGAATTGCTGGCGCGTGGTGAGCCATCCTGTATGCGGCGAGAAGCTCAGCAGCTTCTTCTCCCGAAGCGGGGCCAACTCCGCACGGAGCTCCCGTTCCGCAGGCTCCATGGCCAGCAGGGGTCCCAGTTCGCGAGCCACGAGGAGGAGGGCCTTGGCGGGCGGAAGGTCCGACCGGACATACCGCACGGCAACACCGCGGCGGGCCTGCTCCAGGGCAAAGTGCCTCTGGTTCGCGAGGATCAGGGCGATTCTCTGCTTGTGCCAGGGACGCCGGCGGAGCCACTCGCCGCTTTCCAGCAGAACGATCCCGGCCTCACCCGGCTCCAGTCCGCCGAGCGGTCCCAGCTCGCCGGACAACTGGTCCCAAAGGACAAGAACCCAGCGGCGGCTGCCCCGGTTCTGCCGCGGCATGGCCTTCTTGAGTGCAGAGTCGAAATGGGACACCAGAATCTCCTGTCGGGCGGGATCGCTCCTCCCGGTGCGCTTGCCGGCAACGGGCTCGAAAGAGCGAAGGGCTTGCCGGACCGGCGGGTGGCGCGGCACATTCCATGCGCCTCCCAATACCCGGCCGCTGCCGGTCGAGTCCATTCAGGCCCAAGGTTCAAATGAGCGATTCACCAGCTTCATTCCGTCCCGCCACCAGTCCCATCGAGACTCTCCTCGAGAGCCACCCAGGTCTCGCCGTCGTGGGCTACGCACGTGATGGCCTTATCACCCGGTTCAGTGCGGGTGCCGAGCGGTTGCTCGGCTACAAGGCGGCGAACCTTGTGGGTCAGGCCACCTGCGAGGTGCTGCATGGGAAGGAGGAGTTCGCACGGTTGCTCGAGTCAGGTCCGTCCGGGCAGGTGGGGCTGGAGGCAACCACCCGCACGCGGGACCTGCTGCCGCTGGAGGGCACCTTCCTTCACACGCCGCCTCAGGAGGACGGCACGGAAGTGCTCGTGCTTTATCAGGCGCGGACCGCTTCGGACTCCAACACCCAGGCGGCCGAGCCACCCCTGGGTGCAGCTCCCGGCTCCATGCAGTCGCAGCGTGAGGCGGAGTTCCTCTGGGAAATGATCCAGCGGACGGCGGAGGTCTTCGAGACCGCGCTCTCCGTCCATAGCGTCCAGGGCGGCATGATCACCTACACGAATCAGGCCTTCCGGGAGCTGGTGGGCGTGCCGACTCCTCGGGTCATCGGGATGACCCTGGAGCAGGTGCTCGAAGGCCATCCCGAGGCGCGGGACCGGCTGACGGGATACTTCGAGGCGCTGTGTAAGTGTGCCCTCGGCAAGGCGGAGACGCCGGCGGTGGCACACTGGGAGATGGACTTTCCCGCGGGCCGGCGC